>NZ_JAUUBW010000012.1:0-320644 GCF_036598985.1 Sporolactobacillus sp. KGMB 08714 | reverse complement strand
ACGATTCTGGGGGATCATTATTCAGCGGGGACGATTTCAAAGGTCACCGAAGTGGTCCGTGAAGACGTTGAAGCCTTCCAGAAACATCCGTTGAAAAAACGCTATGCCGTCGTGTTTCTAGACGGAACCTATCTGAAACTGCGCCGGGATCATGTAGCCAGTGAAGTAGTCTATGTCGCAATAGGGATTACACCCGAGGGGTATCGGGAAATCCTTGGCTTTTATGTAGGGGGGCAGGAAAGCTCTCTCGGCTGGAAAGATATCCTGATTGATCTCTATAACCGGGGGATGCAGGAAGTTCTGCTGGCCGTCTTCGACGGTCTGCCCGGGCTGACTGAATCCTTAAAAGAGATCTACCCAAAAGCCAACGTGCAGCGCTGTGTCCTGCATAAAGTTCGCCATTCGATGCATAAGGTCCGTCAATCTGAGCGGCAGGCCCTGGCCGTGGATCTCCGGAGGATCTATAGGGTGGACAGTAAGGAACAGGCGCAGGAAGCTTTTCAGGCCTTCGAAAAGAACTGGCAGAAGCTACACCCCAGTCTGGTTGAATCCTGGAGGAAAGACTTGCCCGCCCTTTTGACCTTCTTAAACGATCCTAAAGATATCCGGGCGTCCATTTACACGTCAAATATCATCGAAAGCACCCATAATGTTTTTAAACAACGGGTTAAAACGATACGCAGTTTTCCTGAGGAGCAGGCGGTAGAAAAAGTTTTCTATCTCGTGGCCAAGGGCCTCAATCAAAAATGGGAACGTGTGAAAATGCCCGGCTTTGTCAGCGCCCAAAGTGAGATACAGAAAATGTTTGAAAAACGGTACGGAATATAAACCCATCAAACATTTCTGGGGAGGGGGGTACCCCCCTCCCCAGAAATAAAAGGCCATGACTTAATGGATACCCTGCCTTACACAGACTTATTGACAAACCCGATAAATGTGCTGCGCCGGCCGATAAACTTCCGGTTAACTCTATGAATCTATGGTTAAGAGGCTAGTTCATTATAACTGATGCTGCGCCCGGTTTTCCGGAGATTTTTTGCATGGTTTCGAGCCAGCTCCTGGCCCGAAACCATCGGCGTTGCAGCGCCGTGCTGCCGTGCTTGCCTCACTCGAGCTGCTGCCGATTGTACGAATACACGGCGGGCAGAGAAAAATATCAGATATTTCTGCCGTTTAATGTCTGACCGCGCAGGATGTTTCCCCTTTTCAGCAGAGTCAATCGCCGTTCGCATGAACATTCGGGGACTATATCGCGGCTTGCACAAGCATATCGCCTTCGGAATAATTGAAGACGTATTCATTCCGCGGCCAGACCAGATACATGAGTGCAGGGAACGCACAAGCAACAAAATAAAGAGCCGGCTCGTACCCGCAAGGCTTTTTCACGCGCCCAGCTTTTTTGCATACGATGTTAAGCAGGCGGTGGTCAATGATGATAAGAAAGGATGACCGGAATGTGCGGAATAACTGGCTGGATTGACTGGCGGAAAGATTTGAGAAACGAAGGAAAAACGATTGAGAACATGGCGAGGACAATGGAGCATCGCGGACCGGACGATCTCAATATCTGGCTGTCGCCGAAAGCGGCATTCGGGCATGCGCGGCTGGTCGTCGTTGATCCCGCAGGCGGCCGGCAGCCGATGCGGAAAACGGTGGACGGACACGATTTTATCCTCGTTTATAACGGCGAGCTTTACAATACGGAAGAAATACGTGCGGATTTGTTAAAAGAGGGCTACCGGTTCAAAGGACATTCGGATACCGAAGTGCTGCTGACTGCCTACATGGCCTGGCATGAGAGCTGTCTGGATCATTTTAACGGCATATTTGCGTTTGCTGTCTGGGATGAACATGAGGAGAAACTGTTCGCCGCGCGCGACCGGCTGGGAGTCAAACCGTTCTTTTACAGTGAGAGGGGCGGCCGGCTGCTGTTCGGCTCGGAGCTGAAGGCGCTGCTTGCCCATCCCGATATGAAAGCGTCCATTGACCGTGAAGGGCTGTGCGAAGTATTCGGCCTGGGTCCGTCAAAGACGCCGGGGCACGGGATCTACAGCGGAATCGACGAATTGAGGCCGGCCCACGCGCTCACTTTTACCAAAGACGGTCTGAACGTCCGCCGCTACTGGAATGTAGCAAGCGAGCCGCACACGGATAATCTGGAAGATACGGTCGCCCATATTCGTTATCTTCTTAAAGACGCGGTAGAAAGGCAATTGTACGCTGACGTCCCGGTGACGACGTTCTTGTCCGGCGGCCTGGATTCGAGCGGGATATCCGCGCTTGCCGCAGCGTATTTCAAAAAAGAGGGCCGGGCGCCGCTCCATACGTATTCGATCGACTATAAAGAAAATGCTCGTTATTTCCATACGAGCAAGTTTCAGCCGAACAGCGATGCTCCGTTTATCAGGGAAGTGTCGGAATATCTCGGAACGGTACATCATGATCTCGTTATCGATAATGAACATCTTGTCGCCTACCTGAAAAAAGCGATCGTCGTTCGCGATATGCCGGGTTATGCCGATGTTGATTCGTCGCTGCTCTGGTTCTGCGAAGGGATCAAGAAAGAGTTCACGGTGGCTCTGTCCGGTGAATGCGCCGATGAAATTTTCGGCGGTTATCCATGGTTCCACAGTCCGGAAACCTCGGCAAAGGAAGGATTTCCGTGGATGCGTTCGATCGATGAACGCCAGGCTCTGCTGAACGGCAAGTGGGGCGGACGGCTGAGCCTGAAGGACTATGCGCTGACCCGTTTCAACGAGACAATTGCCGAAACGCCGCAGCTCGATCAGGAGTCCGCAGTCGATGCCAGGCGGCGGGAACTGTTCTATCTGAACATGAACTGGTTTATGACGGCGCTGCTTGACCGCAAGGACCGGATGAGCATGGGCGCAAGCCTCGAGGTGCGTGTGCCGTTTGCCGATCACAGAATCGTGCAGTACCTGTGGAACGTTCCGTGGAAGATGAAGATGCTGGATGGGCGCGAAAAGGGCATTCTGAGAGCGGCATTGAAGGGGATGCTGCCCGATGATGTTCTGTACCGGAAAAAGAGCCCCTATCCGAAAACGTATCATCCTCAATACACCGAAGCCGTTTCGGCATGGCTGCAGCAGGTGGTCGACAATCCGGGCGCGCCGCTGCTCGAATTCGCAGACAAAAATAAACTGCAGTCGATTATCGATACAAAAGGCGCGTCGTTTAAAGTTCCGTGGTTCGGTCAGCTTATGAGCGGGCCGCAGCTGATTGCGCACCTTGCCCAGATGAACGAGTGGCTGGAAACCTATAACGTTGACATCATTGACGGCTGAGGTCCCCTTTTTCACCGGCATACCGAAGCACCTGCCTCAAGATCTTCCGGACCGGACAAGGGGCCGTCCGGACTGCAGCAACATCGCGGACGGGGGAGCTCTGCCCGGATAACGGATCTCCCTGTTTTTTCAGAAAACGGTTTTAAAACCGATAATTTTCGAGAGCCTGACGGATCGAGGGCAGAAGGTCGTCCCACTGCGACGACGGTGCCTTATTGACCGTTATAAAATCATTCACCGCGAACAGGCCGTCTACGCCTTCAATGGCAAACAGCTGCGCGAGCAGTCCGTTGTTCGGGGCGCTTCCCTTTTTGACCTCGATCCTTTGTTTAAAAAGCGGCACTGTAAAGGTGAATTTTATCGCATTCGGATTCGGTGTTGCACTGGCTTTGAACTGCATGGTCCTGCATCCCTTCTAATGGTCATGATCATCGGCATCCTCTTTAATAAGGATGCCGTATTATTATAACACGGCCGTCTGCGGCGGGACATGAGAAAGAGCCGTTTATCGGGAGACGGTTCCACCTGATGTCCTAAATCCATAATGCTGCATGAAAGATGAAATGCGGCGAACAATCGGTTATACTGTAAAGGATCAGGATCAAGAAAGGAGGGAATCCCGTTGCCTGAGAATGAGCAGGATGAGCTGAAAGATCGGGTGCTTGAAGCACTGGAAGATGTCATTGATCCGGAACTCGGCGTCGATATTGTCAATCTGGGCCTTGTGTATGGCGTCGATATAGATGACGACAATAACGTTCTTGTCACGATGACTTTGACCTTTATGGGCTGTCCGCTTTCTGCGTCGCTTTCCTACGACGTCAAGCGTACGCTTGCAGAGATTGAAGGAATAAAAGAAGTCGAAGTGAATTTTGTCTGGGATCCGCCGTGGACGAAGGAGCGGATGTCCCGATATGCACGCATAGCATTAGGACTTTCCGAATGAAGCATCCCGCGAATGGGGTGCTTTTTTCCGTCATCAATCATGATCCCGGCGCATCACGCATAATCTTTCTTAGCGCTATTTGAAGGGCGGGAGAAGGGCATATGGAACGGGCGCTGATTTTCGGCGGACTATCGCCGCAAGGATTTCCCCTTTCGGAAATTCTGCTGGAAAAAGGCCTGCAGGTGGTGTCGCTGAGTACCGCTTTAAATGAAGATGAAAGGCAATCCGAGGATGAGAGAGAACTTTTTCTTGGCAGAAATGCACTTTTCCAAATCGAAAAGGCGGCTCCGGAAGCGTTTGATTATCTGTTCCTGACGGATATGATCCGGCCCTCTCCTAAGAGTAATGCCCGCCTGAAAGAAAAGTGGATTAAAATGTTTTTGCCGCACCCGCCGGCTGTTCCGAAATCGTCCGTGCTTTTGTCGTCTCTTGAAATCTGCGGCGGCAATGAGGGGAGACGGTCGGAAAGCATGCCCGTCCATCCCCGGACAGCTCTCGGCAAAGCCGCAGATGAGATGGAGTCGTACTTTGCCGGCAGGCTCGGCAAAGCCGGCGATGTCCAAACGGTCATTTTCCGGACCGATCTTGGCAATTTTACGGATCGGCGAAAGGGGCGGAGAACGGCCGAACTGATGGCGGAACTGGCTTTCGCCGATTTTCCGGGATCGCGATTAGAAGTGATTCATTTTACAGACGATCTGCAGGGAGACCCGGCGTCGAACCGGAAAATAAAAACAATTTTGCGGGGAAAAATCGACTGGCTCTGATCCCCGAATCAATTGACTCAAGGGGAAGACCCGTCGGATCATAAAATGAGCCCAAAGGACACATTAAAAAGTAAGCAGGAGTATCTCTTCAGCTCATTCTCCTGCTGTGCCGTCAAATGATGATCGACTTTTCCTGAGACTGTCAATCCGTCAATCTTTCGAAAGACGGAGAGCGTGTCCGCGATCCATAAACTCCTGCCACGGTTTAATTGGTCAGGCGCAACGGAATCGGGCGTAGCCACCGAAAACCTGTGCCAGCCGGCCGATAAACTACGCCTGCCGACCGAAAACGTGGGAGTGCTGACCGATAAAACTGCTATAATGACCGAAAACCCGGGAGCCGACCGATAAACCCGCTGCGTTGACCGAAAGCCCGGGAGCCGACCGTTAAATCCATTGTGCCGACCGAAAACCTGGATACGGCGACCGATAAACTCGCTACAATGACCGAAAACGTAGGAGCGCTGACCGATAACCCCGCTATAATGACCGAAAGCCCGGGAGCCGATCGTTAAATCCACAGCGCCGACCGAAAACCTGGATCTGTCGACCGATAACCCTGCTATAATGACCGAAAACCCGGGAGCCGACCGTTAAATCCACAGCGCCGACCGAAAACCTGGATACGGCGACCGATAACTCCGCTATAATGACCGAAAACCTGGGCACGCTGACCGATAAACTCGCTGCGTTGACCGAAAGCCCGGGAGCCGACCGTTAAATCCACAGCGCCGACCGAAAACCTGGATACGGCGACCGATAACTCCGCTATAATGACCGAAAACCTGGGCACGCTGACCGATAAACTCGCTGCGTTGACCGAAAGCCCGGGAGCCGATCGTTAAATCCATTGTGCCGACCGAAAACCTGGATATGTTGACCGATAAACTCGCTACAATGACCGAAAACGTAGGAGCGCTGACCGATAACCCCACTATAATGACCGAAAGCCCGGGAGCCGACCGTTAAATCCATTGTGCCGACCGAAACCCTGGATATGTTGACCGATAATCCCGCTATAATGACCGAAAGCCCGGGAGCCGATCGTTAAATCCATTGTGCCGACCGAAAACCTGGATATGTTGACCGATAACCCCGCTATAATGACCGAAAACCTGGGCACGCTGACCGATAAAATCGCTGCAATGACCGAAAGCCCGGGAGCCGATCGTTAAATCCACAGCGCCGACCGAAAACCTGGATCTGTCGACCGATAAACTCGCTACAATGACCGAAAACGTAGGAGCGCTGACCGATAACCCCGCTATAATGACCGAAAACCTGGATTCGCTGACCGAAAAACCCGCTGCAATGACCGAAAACCTGCGTCTGGCGATCGATAAGCCGTCAGCCACGGCTGATCCATCAATCAGGAATGGGTTCATTATTCTGGTTATTCACACTTATTTGTTTCAAGCGTTTACTGCCGATTTTTCACACATTTCTGTTGATATTTTGCATTTCATTGGTGATGATCGGCGATTTACTGCTGATATCCAACGCTTTTCGACGATTTTGACCGCGATTCACAGGAATACGCGGCAGTCTGAAGAAAAAGATCGGGTGTTTCCGCCGTGTAACATCTGTCTGCGCATGATAGCCATCTTTCTCAGAGAAATAAAATCGCCGTTCGCATAACATTCAGAGAATAGACCGGTGCCTGTGCCGGGCCGATCGCTTTTCGGAAGAAACGATGATGCTTTTCCGCCGCGGCCCGGCCGGATACATGAGTTGAGGGGATATCCATTAAAGTAAAAAATCAAGACGATCGGATCGCCTTGATTTTTTGCCATTAAAATCATTTCGGACCGGGAAGGTCATGGCCGTTTAAAAAGTTTCAGCAGCGGGGACAGCTGTTTCACGGCAGGAGCGGTCTGCTTGAAGACGGTAACGAGCTGCGTCGCTCCGTTCATCATTTTTCCGGTGTCAAAATGCCCGTTCTGATCGAGAAACGGTTTCAGAAAACCGGGATGCTGCGACGACTTGGGGGCGCTTGCCTGCCAGCCGTTGTTCTGATAAAATGCTTGTGGCGGCTGAACCGGCGGCCGTCCGGCGCCGAACATGAAGTGCGTAAAGGGATCATACTCGCCATCTCTTCTGTTCTGTCCGTATTGTACCAAGAATCTCACTCCTTTGTGCATGGATCATTTCGCGGTAATCAGAACTTTTGACACTGCATTTTATGCTGCGGCAAGGCGACAGGTGATGTTCATCAGCCCGGACCGCAAATTCTCTGCGTTTGTACCGGAAAAGGATCCGGAAGCGGCGGATCCCCGAACTGTTGGACAAAAAGAATTTGTAGTATTATATTGTTACCAAGTCATTATATATACTGTTAAGATCTGAGAGGAGAATTGCGGATGTCCGCAGGAATACTGGGAATTGGAAAGTACGTTCCCGAACGCGTGCTCACAAATTTTGATCTGGAAGAAATGATGGATACTTCCGATGAATGGATTCGGACAAGAACAGGAATTAAGGAGAGAAGGATTGCCGACGACAAGACGGACACTTCCGACATGGCTTTCGGGGCCGCCGAAAAAGCGATCGAAAATGCCGGGCTGAAAGCAGCGGACATTGACATGATTCTGGTCGCCACGGTGACGCCGGATCAGCCGTTTCCTTCTGTCGCCTGCATGCTTCAGAACCGGCTGGGAACAAGGACTATACCTGCGATGGACATCAGTGCCGCCTGCTCGGGATTCATCTACGGCATGGTAACGGCAAAACAATTTATTGATTCAGGCACTTATAAGCATATTCTGGTTGTCGGTGTGGAGAAATTGTCCAAAATCACAAACTGGAAAGACAGAACGACGGCCGTGCTCTTTGGAGATGCGGCGGCGGCGGCCGTGCTCGGCCCTGTCTCCGCAGGAAAAGGAATTCTATCTTTCGAACTCGGATCCGACGGGAGCGGCGGGAAAAATTTGTATCAGGACGGAAACATCATTAAGATGAACGGCAGGGAAGTGTTTAAATTTGCCGTACGGCAGATGGGCGAGTCGGCCGTTCATGTCGTCGAAAAAGCAGGCCTGAAAAAGGAGGACATCGATTTTCTGATTCCTCATCAGGCGAATATCAGGATTATGGAGGCTTCGCGAGAGAGGCTGGGCATACCTGAAGAAAAAGTGATTAAAACGATTCAGAAATACGGAAACACATCAAGCTCCACTATTCCGCTTGCTTTGACAGACGCTCTGGAGAACGGGATCGTGAAAGACGGCGATCTTATTGTCATGGTCGGTTTCGGCGGCGGTCTGACCTGGGGCGCTCTGACCTTGCGGTGGGGAAAATGACGGTACCGCAATCGCAATCCACAAAATTTTTTAAACCGTTAAATAATCGACTAAGTCCGGTTGCGGTTTATGATTTTACAGGCTAAAGGAGAGAATATAATGATAAGAAGAGTCGTCGTTACCGGGCTGGGCGCTGTGACACCTCTTGGCAATGATGTCGCAACTTCATGGGAGAATGCGGTGGCCGGGAAGTCCGGCATCGGCATTGTGACCCGTGTCAACCCGGATGATTTTCGTGCTAAAGTGGCGGGCGAAGTGAAAGACTTCGATCCTGAAATGTTTATTGATCGGAAAAATGTTCTGCGGATGGACCGCTTTGCCCAATTTGCCGTTGCCGCAGCGAAAATGGCAGTTGAAGATTCCAAGTATACGATAGACGATACGAATGCTTACCGCAGCGGAGTCTGGATCGGTTCCGGTATTGGCGGGATGGAGACCTATGAAAAAGAATTGCGTACGGCCCTGACAAAGGGCTATCGGCGCGTCAGTCCTTTCTTTGTTCCGATGATGATTCCGGATATGGCTTCCGGACAGGTTTCCATCCTGTTAGGGACGAAGGGCGTCAATTTGTGCACGGTTACGGCCTGTGCGACCGGGACCGATTCGATCGGCAATGCGTTCAGAGTGATTCAGCGCGGCGACAATGACATGATCATTTGCGGGGGGACGGAGGCGCCGCTGACCAATATGGCGTTCGCCGGATTTTGCTCCGCGCGTGCGCTCTCGACAAACCCGGATCCGAAAACGGCCTGCCGCCCTTTTGATAAGAACCGCGACGGTTTCGTCATGGGCGAGGGAGCGGGCATTCTTGTTCTGGAGTCTCTTGACTCCGCTCTGAAAAGGGGCGCACATATCTATGCCGAAGTCGCCGGATACGGTGCGACAAGCGACGCTTTCCATGTCACACGTCCGGATCCCGAGGGAGCGGGCGCTATCCACTCGATGCAAACGGCGCTGGAGGATGCCGGCCTTTCTACCGAACAGGTCGACTATATTAATGCTCACGGAACGAGCACGGAAGTTAACGATTCTACCGAAACGAAGGCTGTGAAAGAGGTGTTCGGGCAGCGTGCCTATAAACTCGCGATCAGTTCGACCAAATCGATGACCGGCCATTTACTCGGAGCCTCCGGCGGTGTCGAAGCGATTTTTGCAATCAAAGCGATAACTGAAGGGATTGTTCCGCCGACGATTAATTATGAAACGCCCGATGAGGCGTGCGATCTTGATTATGTAACAAACGGCGCGATCAGTAAACAGGTAGATGTAGCGATGAGCAATTCTTTCGGATTCGGCGGTCATAACGCGACGCTTGTTTTTAAAAAATACGAAGCCTGAATTCGCTGATCGCTGATTCGAAAAAAGAAGCAGTCTTATTTTTTCCCGGAGCGGGCTCCGGGTTTTTTAATACACTAAATAAGAAAGATAAAATTTCAGCGGATTCATCTGAGCGGCCCGGCATAACCGTGCCCTGCAGCTTGTCGGTCACAGCACAGCCCTTGTTGCCGGCCGGCAAGTTTTTTATGTCCGAAAAGCAGAAGCAATAGAAGATAAAGGGAATAGGAGCGGGAGGACGGGCATAAAAATGATCAAAAAACAAACTTTGGATGTTTGAAAAATAGCGCTGAGTCGGAATAAATTCTTTTATCGATGACCATAATGTTTTCAAATCAAAAAAGAGGAGACGAAGCGTTCATGGAGATCATCAGTGATGTTTGGGTCAATTGGTTTGAAGGCGAAGAAAACGGATACAATGTCTGCGAATTTTACGAATGGCGCAAGCACGACTTTATCGAATTGCTTGATCAGGCCCCGCTCGTCAAAATAGAAAAACCTTTGTTCGACTACATTGAAAACGACTTGCAGGATTTGCCGGCGAATCTGCTGCAGGCTGTGCGGAACAAGAGCGTTATCTGCAAGAATAATCAGCGCGAGATGATTGAATACTGTTTCATAGCAACCGACGGAGAACGCTGCCTGGCCGCGGACACGCTCGGTTATGCGATACCTGTCAGAAAGAGCAGGCTGATCCCCCGTCAGGAGAACATGATCCTGGAAAAAGCAGAACAAATGCCGGCCGTTCAGTATCCGCTGCCGCAAGCGGGAAGAGAGAAGGCTTATCACCTGCTTTCTCTTAATCCCGACCTGATGATCGGGCTGACCAGAAAAGAACGCCAGGTGAAGCAGCTCCTGTTTATGGCACTTGATCAGCTGCATTCGACAGGCAGTGTCGAAGAGATGCGCTATTGGTACACGGAATGGTTTCCGACACAATATGCCGAAAGCCGGCGGATGAGTTTTGAAGAGGCATGGAACGGACTCGTCGAAGGGATGAAGCAGGGGTGGTCGGAAAAACACAGCGACATTTGCGAACGCTTGATTAAAGGGCAGTCCTATTTTGAAAAGCTTTGGGAACTGGAACACGGCCCGAAAGTTCAGTAATCGCCGGAGCGGGACAAAAAGCAGAATGGGGCGCTTCGCATGCTGAAAAGCTGGAATGAACGGTGCAAACAGAATATCGGTTTTGATACCGATCCGCATGAAGCATCGGTTGTTCCCGGATCAGATAAAGGGCACCCGCCGCGTCACGGAGAAGGACAGGATGACGGGAAGCCGCTATGAATGTTTTTCTCAATAAGACGGGGGAAAAAAGATCCGCGGCTTGATCACGGCAGCCGGCAACGGCCGGCAGATGATGTTTTATTTATGAAAGGAAGAAAAAAAGGACGTCTCACCAGTCGATGTTCCGACTCTGAGACGCCCCTGTTTCATTTTGTAAAGAGTGGCCGGTCATCGATCAGCCCTTCAATCCGCTCCCGCCCTTTTTAGGGCGGCTTTTTCAGCAGTCCGCTCAGTGTCTGCCGATGCGCCCGATGCCGAGCGCCTTTTCCGCTTTTTTCAGTGTTTTCTGCGCGATCGCATAGGCTTTCTCGGCGCCTTCATCAAGAACTTTGTCCAGTTCGGATGATTCGATCAGATTATTGTAACGCTCACGGATCGGCTTCAGCGTATTGGCAACCGTCTCGGCCACGTCGGTTTTAAATTCACCATAGCCTTTCCCTTGATAGACATTCACTAGTTCGTCGACGGAACGGCCGGAACAAAGGGAGAAGATGTCGAGCAGATTGGAGACACCGGGTTTCTGTTCCCGGTCGTAACGGATTTCGGCCTCGTCATCGGTAGTGGCAGCCTTGATCTTTTTGATGATTTCCTTTTCACTGTCCAGTATGAAAAGGGTCGCTTTGCGGTTTGTGTCCGATTTGCTCATTTTCTTAACCGGTTCTGCCAGAGACATGATTCGTGCACCGACCGCAGGAATATAAGGCTCCGGAATCACAAAAACATTGCCGTATTTGTGGTTGAAACGTTCCGCCAGATTCCGTGTCAGTTCAAGATGCTGTTTCTGATCGGCGCCGACCGGAACAAGTTCCGTGTTGTAAAGCAGAATATCCGCGGCCATCAGCGGCGGGTAAGTGAGCAGTCCGGCGGGGACCGATGTTTTGCCTTTGGATTTATCCTTGAACTGCGTCATGCGCTCAAGCTCGCCCATGTAGCTGATACATTGCATGATCCAGCCGAGCTGGGCGTGGCACGGTACTTCCGATTGAATGAAAAGAATGGAACGCTCCGGATCGATGCCCATAGCCAGATAAAGAGCTGCCAGATTGCGGATATTCCGCTGAATTTCGCCGGGATCCTGCGGCAGGGTTATGGCATGTTCGTCCACGATACAGTAGATACATTCATTGCCGTCCTGAAGTGCGACAAAATTGCGCATGGCGCCCAGATAGTTGCCGAGATGAGGAATCGAAGTCGGCTGAACGCCGGAAAAAATTTTTGCCAAAATGTTCACCTTCCTGTAGTTGCCGGATATATGTTTATTACCGGAAAAGTATTAAAAAAATGTATAAAAAAAAGCCTTTCATCCTTAAGGGACGAAAAGACCGCGGTGCCACCCTTTTTGTTCCCGGAAAAAGAATTCGGAAACATCTCTGCCCGATGATGCGGCTTTACCGCTCATCAGCTTCGCTTTAACGCGCGAACCGCGTCAATGCCTACTTTTCATCAAATCCGATGAAGTTTCGGATTGCACTCGAAAGCCCATTCGGCAACCGTTCGCCGCCCGGCTCGCAGCACTTCCGGGCTCTCTTCGGACATCCGGCTGTCTACTCTTCTTTCTCATTGCTTTTTTCCCTATTTTCCGGTACCGCAACTTTTATGAAGCAGTACGCGTTTCAGTGCCCTTCATTATACCCAATCCACGGAGCAAAAGCAAACGGGAGCGGGCATTTCGGGAGCGGGGGGCCGGATTGCGCTTAAATCAAAACGGACACAGCCAGCGACAGACAGAACAGCGACAGGCTGACCCAGATCAGCGGCCATGTGAACGGCGACCGCCGGCCGCTCCGTTTTCTGTATTCGGCAAGCGGCGCCTCGGCGTCCGCGTCGCCGAGACGGTTTTTGCGGACAGTCCTCGAAAACCGTTTGAAGCTGTATATGATACCGTCAAAAAATCCTCCCTGAATAATAAAAATAATCAGTCCGGCGCTCAAAAACAGCAGACACACAATTGACAAACTATTTAGGAGAGAAATGAGAGAAAAGGCATGCGGCGAGAAAAATTGGGCAAACAACGCAAGCAGAAGCTCCGCCGAAAGGACAGAAAAATAAGAGATCAGCGGTTTATGTAGTAAAAATTTCAAGAGAATCCCCCCCTGCTTATCATAGCGGAGCTCTGCCAATACGGCAACGGCGATGTGAGCAATCATCACATTGCCCGGAAAATATTTTAAATAAAAAAAGCTTTATAACAAGAAAATTGATTAAGTATCGACTGCAAAGTATCTTTTACATAAAAAAAAAGAATGCAAATTGTGAGAATAACTTGTATAATAGCCCTTGTAGGTTGATTCTGTCTTCGGAAAAGATCGAAGAATTTTCCGAAAACGAAAAAAGATAATAAAAATTGGGGAGGTCATTGCTTTATGAGGAGTAAGGTAAGATGGTCGCTGGCGCTGTCGTTCATCCTGGCGCTGAGCCTCGTGCTCTCGGCGTGCGGAAGTTCAGGCAGCGGCAGCAGCGGTACTAGCAGCAGTAAGCTGGCCAAGAGTCAAGTGCTGAATCTGGCAATTTCCCAGGATATCCCGACGCTTGATCCGACTCAGGCAACGGATACCACGTCGACCAACGCCATCGAAGAAACGATGTCCGGGCTGACGAGAATGCATAACAATAAATATGAATGGGATCTCGCGGCGGGCGCACCGAAAGTCAGCGCGGACAAAAAGACAATTACATTTACGCTCCGCGACGCCAAGTGGTCCGACGGCAAGCCGGTAACGGCACAGGATTTTGTTTACGGCTGGCAGCATCAGAACGATCCGGCCGCGAAACCGCAGTATAATTATCTGTTCGCGTCGGCGGGCATTAAAAATGCGGCAGCCATTGAAGATCCGACAAACAAGGCGCTGTACGGCAAATATCAGCAGCTGGGCGTCAAGGCGCTGAACAGCAAAACACTTCAAGTGACGCTGGAACAACCGCTTCCTTCGTTCTTCTACAGCCTTCTGTCCCAGCCGCAGTTCCTGCCTCAGCGTGAGGACTTTGTCAAAGCACAGGGCAAGAATTACGCGGCCGGGCCTCAAAATCTTCTCTACGACGGACCTTTTAAACTGACATCCTGGAATAAGGGCGTCGGCTGGACCTATAAGAAAAATACGGATTACTGGAACGCAAAGTCAATCAAACTTGACACCGTTAATGTCCAGGTTCAGAAAGACATCGCTACCGAAGTAAACCTTTACAAAACGAACAAAATAGACGCAGCCTTCACTTTAACCGGCGATTATGTCACTTCGCTGAAAACAAGCAATCCGAGCGAAGTTAAAAGCAATCTGACTTCAGGCACATTCTTCCTGTATATCAATCAGAAGACAAACAAAAATCTGGCAAATCTGAATCTGCGTAAAGCGCTCAACGCAGCCATTGACCGCAACAGTTTTGTCAAGGTGCTCTTTAACAACGGATCAATCGGCTCGAACTTCGTTGTTCCGAAGGGCTTCACGGTCGGCCCCGACGGCAAGGATTTCCGCGGCGACAATCCGGTCAACGGCTACTCGGCAGGCAATGCTTCCGCCGCGAAATCGTATTGGAACAAAGCAAAACAGGAACTGGGCATCAAGACTCTGAACCTGACTTTCCTGAGCCCGGATACTGCTCAATATAAACAATGGGATCAATACCTGGCAAATCAGATCTCTAAGAATCTGCCGGGCATTAAAGTGACGATCAACCAGCAGCCATGGTCGAATTATCTGTCGCTGAATCAGTCGTTTAAATTCGATCTTGCATTCAGCGGCTGGTTCCCGGATTACCAGGATCCGATGACCTATCTTGATATGTTCTCAACCGGCAACCCGCAGAACACAACCGGCTGGTCGAATAAAACATTTGATAATCTGATCACTTCAGCTAAGGCTGAAACGGGCCAGCCCCAGAAACGCTGGAACGATATGCTTCAGGCAGAAAAAGTCATGATGGCCGACTATCCGATCGTTCCGATTTATCAGGAAGGTACTGCCTGGGCACAGAAGTCGTATGTAAAGGGATTGGAACTGCCTTCATACGGCCCGCAATATGATTTTTCACAAGCATATATACTGCAGCATTAAAAAGAGCATGAGCAGCTCTGAAAATGCCAGTAGAATTGTGGAAGGAGAGTATATGTCGGTTCCGGCATATGCTCTCTTTTCAATTAATCTGTTTATGTAGAAAATTATATGATTTATGATAATTGTTGTGCTGATCATTCAGGAAGAAAACATAGATAGCATAAAAATAGGAGGTAGGAATCAATGGGACGATATGTCCTGAAACGGATCGGATACATGTTTGTCACATTGTATGTGGTCATTACACTGACTTTTCTGGCGATGAAGCTGCTGCCCGGAACGCCGTTCAAAAATGCCAATCGGCTTTCCCCCGTTCAGCTTAATCAATTGAAACACTTTTACGGACTGGATCAATCGGTCCCCATTCAATATCTTAAATATATGTGGAATCTGATTCACGGCGATCTGGGCGGCTCTTTTCAATTCGGCATGCAGCCCGTATCGCAGCTGATGATTGCCAAATTCCCCGTCTCGCTCGATCTTGGGATGGAAGCGATCGTGGTGGGCGCTATCTTAGGAATCCTGCTGGGCATTGTCGCAGGCCTGCACCGCGGCAAGGCGCTTGACTGGGGAACGATGGCGGTTTCGATTTTCGGCATCTCCATTCCTTCGTTTATTTTTGCAGGCATCCTGCAATACCTGTTCGGTGTTCGGATCGGCTGGTTCCCGGTTGCCGGGTGGAGCGGACCTGCTTCGCATGTCCTGCCGGTGATCTCGCTTGCGGTTTATGTGCTCGCTCTTGTGGCACGATTCATGCGCTCGGAAATGGTCGACGTTTTGAATCAGGATTATATCGTAACAGCGGAGGCGAAGGGGCTGTCCACTTCTGCCGTCGTCTTCAAGCATGCCGTACGCAACGCGCTCATACCCGTTATTACCATTCTTGGTCCGCTGACGGCGATGATCATTACCGGCTCTCTCGTGATCGAAGAAATCTTCGGCATACCCGGCATCGGCGCTCAGTTTGTGGATTCAATCGTTACCAATGATTATCCGATGATCATGGGGACGACGGAACTGTATGCCGCTCTCTTTATCATCACGATGCTTATTGTCGATATCCTTTATGGAATTATTGATCCGAGAATTCGTATGTCTGAAGGAGGAAAATCCTGATGGCGATGTCAGATGAAGAACTATCGAGAGATTCGTTTACACCGGCCGATATCAGCCATGAAGCGAGCGAGAAACTGTCCGGCGAAGTAGTCAGTGCCTGGAAGGATGCCTTTCGCCGCCTGTTTCAGAATAAGGGCGCCATGGTATCCGCTGCCATATTGATTATTTTGATCGCTCTGGCAATCGTTGCTCCGCAGGCGAGCCAGTACAGTATTGACAACCAAAGTCTGATCCGTTCCAATCTTCCTCCGAAAGTCAGCGCTTTGTCCTGGCTTCCGTTTTTCAGCGGCAAAGAGAACGGTGTCGATGTTTACCAGGAAAGAGGAGTCAAGCAGGACTTCTGGTTCGGGACGGATACGCTCGGTAGAGATCAATGGACAAGGACGTGGGCCGGCACACGAATATCTCTGATTATTGCACTGATCGCCGCGCTGGCCGATATGTTTATCGGAGTGGTTTATGGCGGTATTTCCGGATATTTCGGCGGCATGACCGATAACATTATGCAGCGTATTGTGGAAATTATTTCCGGCATTCCTTATCTCGTCTGGGTTATTTTACTTATTCTCATTCTTCAGCCCGGATTGCTGACCATTGCCATTGCCATTCTGGCGACCAACTGGGTTGCCATGTCGCGTATTGTCCGCGGCGAGATGCTTAAATTCAAAAATCAGGAGTTTGTGCTTGCTTCGCGAACGCTCGGTGCCGGACACGGACGGATCATTTTCCGCCATCTGATTCCTAATTCACTGGGCATGATTATCGTTAATACGATGTTCTCGATTCCGAATGCTATTTTCTTTGAGGCTTTTCTCAGCTTCATCGGGCTCGGAATCCGCGATCCTCAGGCTTCGCTCGGTTCCCTGCTGAGCAGCGGCTATACGGAACTGCAGCTTCATCCGTATCAAACGTTGTATCCCGGACTGGTGATCAGCCTGCTGCTGATCTGCTTCAATATTCTCGGAGACGGTTTACGGGATGCATTTGATCCTAAATTACGGCGTTAATCGGGGGGTGATAAAATGGCAAACTTGCTTGAAGTTAAAAATCTGAACGTTCAATTTGATATTTTCGGCGCCGTTGTACAAGCTGTCCGCGGTGTCAGCTTTGGACTTAATGTGGGAGAGACCCTGGCCATAGTCGGTGAATCGGGTTCGGGGAAATCGGTCACATCTAAAGCAGTCATGGGATTGATCCCCAGTCCGCCGGGGAAGATTACGTCCGGAGAAATTTTTTTCGACGGGCATGATCTCGTAAAATATACACAGAAACAGATGCAGAAAGTTAGAGGGAAAGATATCTCGATGATTTTTCAGGATCCGATGACTGCCCTGAATCCGACTATGAAGATCGGAAAGCAGATTATGGAAGGCCTGATCAAGCATCAGCATCTCGCCAAGAGCGAGGCAAGAACCAAAGCGGCGGAACTTCTGAAACTGGTCGGCATTCCGAATCCGGACAAACGTTTGGATGAGTATCCGCATCAGTTTTCCGGCGGCATGCGGCAGCGTGTCGTCATCGCCATTGCCCTGGCCTGCAACCCGAAAATTCTGATCGCCGACGAGCCGACCACAGCGCTGGATGTGACGATCCAGGCCCAGATTCTCGACCTGATGCGCGACATTCAGAAAAAGACAGGCACCGCGATTATTCTGATTACTCATGATCTGGGGGTTGTTGCCAATCTCGCACAGCGCGTCGCCGTTATGTACGGCGGAAAGATCGTTGAAACCGGGACGCTTGAAGAAATCTTCTATAATCCGAAACATCCGTATACATGGGGGCTGCTGTCTTCCATGCCGAAGCTGCATGCCAAGACGGACAAACTGCTGGCCATTCCGGGAACGCCTCCCGATCTAAGCGATCCGCCGAAAGGATGTCCGTTTGCCCCGAGATGCCCTCATGCAATGAAGGTATGCGTGGATCATATGCCGGATTACACCAAGCTTTCGGCGACACAGAAAACGGCCTGCTGGCTGCTTGACGAACGGGCGCCGAAAGTCGATCCGCCGGCAACGATAGGAGTAGGGGGGGAATAAAACACATGGCTGAAACGAGAGAAAAACTGCTTCAGGTTAAAAATCTGAAAAAATATTTTAAGGTATCGAGAAAAGAGACCCTGAAGGCAGTCGATAATATCACATTCGATGTCTATAAAGGTGAGACATTCGGCCTTGTGGGGGAATCAGGCTGCGGGAAATCAACCACGGGCCGAACGATCATCCGCCTTTATGAGCCGACAGAAGGAAAAGTTCTTTTTGACGGTGAAGAAATCGGAGGAAAACTTTCCGCTAAAGCGAGGAAAAATCTGAGCAGACACATGCAAATGATTTTCCAGGATCCATATGCGTCCCTGAACCCAAGAATGATGGTTAAAGACATCATCGCAGAGGGACTGGATATACATCATCTCGTGACGTCGAACGAGGAACGGATGGATCACGTCTATCATCTGCTGGAGACGGTCGGGCTGAACCGTGAGCATGCCAATCGTTATCCGCACGAATTCAGCGGCGGGCAGAGGCAAAGAATCGGTATTGCCCGGGCACTCGCCGTTGATCCGGATTTTATCATCGCCGACGAGCCGATCTCGGCGCTTGACGTTTCAATTCAGGCGCAGGTCGTCAACCTGCTTCAGGAATTGCAGGAAAAACGCGGTCTGACTTTCTTGTTTATTGCCCATGATCTTTCGATGGTCAAGCATATCAGCAACCGTGTAGGCGTTATGTACCTGGGCAATATGGCGGAGCTCGCTTCTAGCGATGAGCTCTATGATCATCCGCTTCATCCGTATACACAGGCTCTGCTTTCGGCAATTCCCGTGGCCGATCCGAAAATCGAGCGTACGCGCGAACGGATCATTCTTCAGGGGGACGTTCCGAGTCCGATTGATCCTCCGAGCGGCTGCCGCTTTCGGACACGCTGCCCTTTCGCAATGGATATCTGCGCCCAGGTCAGGCCGAAATGGCATGAAGTTAAAGAGGGGCATTGGGTAGCCTGCCACCTTCATGATGAGGGATTGAAAAAGTAAACAGTGCATGCAAATGTTAAAAAAGGACAAGCGGCCGGCAGGCATATCAGCCCAACGGCCGCCTGTCCTTTTTTATTTCCGGTACTTGCGGGTCAGGTGGGCCAGGTAGAGCAAAATGGTCAGAATCAGAAGGATATTGATCAGCAGACTGCTGAACAGATGGAAAAAATAGTGCAGAATAATGGCTCCGGCAAGGATGCCCGCGGCCAACATCGTTAGTCTGCGCATCATTTATAAAATCATCCTCTCCGCTAAATGATTCATTTTTTGCAAACAGGGCCTGCAGAAGCTGCATACTTTCTTGCCCGGTTACGTACATTATATAAGAAAGATCCTCTCATCGGACGTGCTGCAGGAAGAGAGAGGGAAAAAAGAAAGTATGTCCAAAATAGGGACTTCGAAAAACAGTCTCAAGTGGAGAAAAGCCAATCGACAGCATTCGACGCTTATTGAGAAAAGATGACCGTCTTTGAGAGAAGACCTTTAAGAGGCTCTTGACAAGTGAGGCCAGCGGGGTTGACAATAGGGAGAGAAAGAAAAAAACAAACAGGGTGTAGTGGGGCGGCCGATAGCATTTAACACGGTTAAAGGAGGCGAAAACCTGTGAAACCTAAGGAAGTCAGGCGCAGGCGCAAACATTCCATCCGCAGATGGCTCAAGGAAACGCTCGGCCAATTGCAGCCGAAATCGAAGGATGCGCCGACAGCAAATCTTAAATTGCCTGCGTAATGTAAAATATGAAGGGTTTCGCTCATTATGTCAGAGAGAATGGGTTAGAGGAGCTTCTTTCGGATCGGGAAGTTCCTTTTTGCTATATAAATTTCTTATTAACAGATAACGCCCAGATCGGGGCCCTAATTGTCGAAAAAGAAAGGTAAGAGGAGAAGAGAGGACGGAATGGGTCATAAAATGAAGAAAAATGAAAAATTATTTTACAGAAAAAGGGGTATGAAAATTAGAAGTATTATTATATAATAAAAAAAGCAACAGATAATGAGAAGTTGTTATTATCCAAAGGAGGGTGAAAAATGGTCACATTATATACATCTCCAAGCTGTACGTCATGCAGAAAGGCTAAAGCTTGGCTTAAAGCTCATGACATACCTTTCAAAGAACGAAATATCTTCTCAGAACCACTGTCCATTGAAGAAATAAAAGATATTCTTCGTATGACCGAAGACGGTACGGACGAAATTATCTCAACGCGTTCAAAAGCATTTCAGGAATTGAATATACAATTGGAAACGATGTCGATTCAGGATCTGTTTAAATTGATCAGAGAGAATCCCGGCTTGCTTCGCCGACCGATTATGTTGGACGATAAACGTCTTCAGGTGGGTTATAATGATGACGAAATCCGTCGTTTTCTGCCTAGAAAAGTCCGCACTTTTCAATTGCAGGAGGCTCAGCGGCTGGTAAACTGAGATCCGTTCTATGCGAATCATTGAAAAACAGCAGGGCATTCTCATGAAAGGAGAATGCCCTGCTGTTCTTTCCTGTCTGGAATCGGCTGAGGTCGGTGCCGAAGAATATTGCCTTTTCCGAAGAGCATGCTGTCTGACAAAATTTGTCGCCGCTGCAAAGAATATCGTCTTCATCTTCATCGCAGGATGTTGTTTGCCGGGAGATGCCGTCCGGCAATCTATAAAACTAGCCAATCAGGATTTTCCAGCCATGCGGCTGGAAGAAAGCAGGTTGGCGAGCCAGCCCAAAGCGATCACGGAAATGATCAACAGAGGCGGAAAATAAAATGCCAGCTTTTGATAATTCATAAAAAAGGACTGAAGCATCGGTTCGTCCAGGATCATTTCCGATGCTGTGTAGACAAGAACGCCTCCTCCTGCATAAATAAGAAACGGAAGATGCTCCATAGCAATGAGGATCAGCTGACTGCCCCAGACAATAATCGGGACAGAGAAGAGCAGACCGACGGCGATAAAACCGATATGTCCCTTGGACGCTCCGGCGACTGCCAGCATGTTGTCCAGTCCCATGACGACATCCGCAAAGACGATGGTGCGCACGGCAAAAAAAAGCGAGGTTCCTGCCTTGACATCATGTTTTTCTTCCTTGTTTACGAGCAGGCGAAAGGCAATAAAGATCAGAAAAATACCGCCGGCCAGCAAGAGATAGGGAATATTCAGAAGAGAAACAACCATGGCCGTTAATCCGATCCGGAGTATAACAGCTAAACCGGTCCCGATAAAAATGGCTTTGTTTCTCTTTTTCTCATGAAGTTTCCGGCAGGCAAGCGCAATGACAACTGCATTATCACCGCCAAGGATAATGTCAATGATAATAATCTTCAGGATGGAGATCAGGATGCCGAGGTCAAAGGACATACATGAAAACCCCTTTCGTCTGTTCCGTTTCAGCTTATGCGGACTTGTCCCGAATCATTCCGCTGCTTCATTTGCAGGATCGATCGGGTCGTTTCCCCCAAAAAAGTCTGTTACCAAAATCCTGCTGACTGCCCGAAACAATAGGCATAATTAAGCGCAGCAGTCAGTAGGATGATAGAGATCGATCCGAAATGCGGGCAAGTGTGGAATATTGGAAAGACTGTGTTTTTTTTATTTCATTCGCTAATGATTTGTCATACAATAAAAGTACGAGAACAAGTTGTCTTACTTTATAGACGGTCACTCCCCATGCCATGGATGAAGAAGGGAGAGATAGCGATGAAAATAGAACGGATCAATGAGAATACTCTTAAGTTTTATATCAGCTACATCGACATTGAAGACCGCGGATTTGACCGGGAGGAAATCTGGTACAATCGTGACAGGAGCGAGGAACTCTTCTGGCAGATGATGGATGAAGCTCACAGTCAGGAATCCTTTTCACTCGAAGGGCCGCTCTGGATACAGGTTCAGGCACTTGAAAAGGGCATGGAAATCATTGTCACACGGGCACAGATTTCAAAAGACGGCTCCAATCTTCAGTTCCCTGTATCTGCGGAAAAGCAGCCGGACGGACCGGTGAATGAAAGCGGCGGGACAGATCCTGAAGACCGTCTGCCTGAGGAGGGCAGACAGGAGAAAGGGGAAGCATACGTAAAGCCAAGATATAATCATACAACTGTTCACAAAAAACGGGGAGCCAACCGTTCTTTTGTTCTTGAGTTTGAAGATATAGAAGACCTGATTTCACTCAGTCATGCTTTTGAAAACGATCCATCCGTCGATACGGCCCTGTTCGTTTACAATGAAAAGTATTATCTCAGTTTGCAGTTTCCCGAAGAATTTGCGGACGACCGCCGGGCTGACGACCTGAGTACCATGCTGGAGTTCGGCGCTGAAACAAACGTGACTCGTTCCATGCTTCAGGAGTACGGCAAAGAACTGATCGCTGCACGGGCACTTGAGACAATCCAATCCCATTTTCCTTTGATTCCATGAGTTCTGCCGGGATGGTATTCGTAATGGATGATAAAGAGGATTGTCGGCGGCCGGCCTGTTTGTATTTTTAGAGGCTGTTCCTTAAGTCGCTTTTCTTCGACAAGGGAACAGCCTTTTCTCTGCCTGAAGGCGCCGATGCGCGATCTCCGTCATTGTGATAAAGCGATCTGACAGGCAGGAGAAAAAATTTATTTGTCGAATTTGGTTATCGTTGACTATTAAAGGCGAAGGTCGTGATGGAATGCTCATTGCAACTTTGGATGACGGACGCCGGATATCTCTTGTTTCCACAAAATTTACCCGGGATCAGCTGAACCGGCTGAGAAGCAGGGAACGGTTCTATTGTCCGGTCTGCCGTTCGCCGGTTCGGCTGCGGCTTGGAAATAAGAAAAAGTGGCACTTTTCCCACCATCCGAAAGATCCCTGCATCGTGGAAACAGAACCCGAATCGCCGATTCATCTAAGCGGAAAAGAAGATTTATTCCAATGGACGAAAGTAAACGGCCGCATGCCCGAACTGGAGCGTTACCTCCCGGAGATTCGCCAGAGGCCCGATATTTATTTGCCGGGTATTCGGCCGATTGCTCTGGAATATCAATGCAGTACCCTTTCAGAAGAGAAATTCCGCGAGCGAACAGACGGATACACAAGCCTCGGTATCCGCCCAATCTGGATATTGGGAGGCGCGCGCCAGAAGAAAAGCCGATTTCTTGCCAGACTGTCGGGTTTTGAGTCTCAGACAATCCAATTTTCAAAACGATCGCCCTCCTGCCATCCCTTCTTCTCTCCATATTATGTTTGCTACTATTATCCCGCAGAAAAAAGAATCTGTTTTGCAGCCCAGCTTCATCCCGTCTCGAAAACCGTCTATATTGCCCGGGAAATAAATCAAGTCCTTTCGGCAGCCAGGCCTTATCAGTTAATGATGCCCTCCTTTCCTTTTTCATCTGAAACTTTCAAACAGGATTGGAACGACTGCAAAAGGCGCCGCCGCCTGAACCCCCCGTCTCATCTCGCGCGCGAGGAATACTGGCTGCGCATGCAGGCCTATCGATTGAGAATCAACTATTCATCTTTTCCCTCTTTTGTCGGACTCCCGCATCGCGACTATATCCATTTTTCCCTTTCGCCCTGTCTGTGGCAGATGTGGATTTACATCATCATGACCCATGGTCCGGCCGATGGATGGTTCACAGCGGACATGCTGATGCAAACCGGGAAAATAGGGGAGAATGAGACTGTTTTTGTCAGAAGGCCCCTTCCGCTCTGCCCGAGACGTTCAGGGGCAGAGGTGATCAGAACTTATCTTGGACAGCTGGTTAAACTGGGAGCAGCGGACAGAAGGGGAGACACCTATCGCCTGCGTTCTGCCCGCAGAACGGGAGAATCGGCCGTCGATCAGCTTCTGAAACAGGACCGGCTTGTGCTCGATCTGCTGGAGCATGAACCGGATCAATAAAGACCGAGCGGCTGCTTTTTGCGCAAACGGGTAAAAAGAAGTACGATGAAATTGGTTATTTATTCCTCAGTGAAGAACAACTATATGGAGGTGGCGTCATGGCCGGTGAACAGACAGCGGCCCTTCCGAAAAGGGAGGATGTTCCAAAAGAAGAAACATGGGATCTTGAAGCAATTTTTCCCGATATCCAATCATGGGAAGCAGCTTTTCGGAAAGTCAAAGATCTTGTGCCTGAGGTAGAGGCGTATAAAGGGAAACTGCACGAATCTTCAGAGACGCTGCATGCGATGCTGCAGAAGGAGGATCAACTGACCGAAATTTTGAACAGAGTCTATGTATACGCCCATATGAAGTCGGACGAAGACACGGCCGATGCAACTTATCAGGCGCTCCATGACCGGGCGGGAAGTCTGGCTGCGGCGATTGCCGGCAGGCTGGCTTTCATAGTGCCCGAAATACTGGCCATCGCTCCGGAAAAGCTGAACGGTTTTCTGAACGAGAACAAAGAGCTTCAGCTTTACCGGCATGCCATCGATGAAATTACGAGAACAAGGCCGCACGTGCTTGATGCGGAAAAAGAAGCACTTCTGGCTGCCGCAAGTGACGTGACGGATGCTTCTTCCGTTACGTTCGGAATGCTGAATAATGCCGATCTCAGATTTCCGAAGATCAAGGATGAAAACGGCCATGACGTGGAGATCACGCACGGACGCTACGGAAAGCTGATGGAAAGCGAAGACAGGCGGGTCCGCAGGGAAACGTTTGAAGGCATTTATGCCACTTACGGCTCATTTAAAAATACACTGGCTTCGACACTCGGCGGCCAGATTAAACGCGATAATTTTTACGCGGCGGCGAGGCACTATAAATCGGCGCGCGAGGCGGCTCTTTTTGGCAATGCGATCCCCGAATCGGTTTATGACAATCTGATCAAAACCGTTCATGAGCATCTTCCTTTAATGTATCGTTATGTAGCTCTCCGCAAGAAAGCCTTGAAAATTGATGAACTGCATATGTACGATCTTTACGCGCCGCTTGTTGCCAATGCAAAAATCAAAGTAACCTATGAAGAAGCGAAGGATCTTGTTTTGAAGGGACTTGCCCCTCTCGGCGAAGATTATCTGGATGTGATCCGCGAAGGTTTCAGGAAGCGCTGGATTGATGTCAGGGAAACGCAGAACAAGAGAAGCGGCGGCTATTCAGGCGGGGCATTCGGCACGATGCCGTATATCCTGCTGAACTGGCAGGACAACGTCAACAGTGTGTTTACGCTGGCCCATGAACTCGGGCACTCGATGCACAGCTACTATTCGCGCACCTGCCAGCCCTATCCTTATTCGGATTATTCGATCTTTGTCGCGGAAGTGGCTTCGACATGCAACGAAGCCCTGCTTAACCATTATCTGCTTGAAAATACCGATGACAGGAAGGAAAAATTATATCTGCTGAATAATCGGCTTGAGGGCTTCAAGGCAACAGTCTTCCGGCAGACGATGTTCGCGGAATTCGAACAGATCATCCATGAGAAGGCGCGTGCCGGTGCGGCGCTCACGGCCGATCTGCTGACCGGCCTTTATTATGATCTGAACAAAAAGTACTTCGGCGACGGGATTGTCGTCGATAAACAGATCGGTCTTGAATGGGCCAGAATTCCCCATTTTTATTATAACTACTACGTTTATCAATACGCGACCGGATACAGCGCGGCCTCCGCTCTTTCAAAGCAGATCCTTGAAGAAGGGGCACCCGCGGTGGATCGCTACAAAAACTATCTGAAGTCGGGCAGTTCGGCCGATCCGATTGACGTCCTGAAGAAGGCAGGCGTCGATATGGCCGAACCGAAACCGGTTCAGCAGGCGATGGAAGTGTTCGAACAGGTGCTGGATGAAACGGAACAGCTGATGTTTGAATAAAAAAAGCAATAAAAAAGGCTCGAGAAAAGCGGCCGATCCGGCTTCGCTTTTTTTGAGCCGTCATTTTTTTTTCGGGTGAACGGTAAGAACCCTGATCAGCAGAAAAATGATCAGAAATAAAAATCCTCCGGACAACAGCAGCGAATGAAGATGCATCAGGCCCAGCAGGTAGTAAAGAAAACAAAGAGCGGCCATGACAGCCAGAAGCAGTGCGGTCAGCGGCTTCATATCCATCCATCCTTTAAAAAATGATGTGTTACAAGCCTATGAGCGCTTAATCCGCAATATACTTCCAATAAGTGCCGCTTCTTAGCACGATCGGTTCAATCAGCTGCTGCAGCTGCAGCTTGCGCAGTTCCTTCAGAGCATCTTCTTCCGACAGATCATAGACAACCGAGACCTCTTTGGTGGCGAGAAAACTCTGCTGCCTGAAATATTCTTTCAAAGACGGGGGAGGGCTGGCGACAGGCGTGTCGCCGAGCAGTTCCGTCAGTATCTGAACGTAAACATCGTAAGCATAGCGTCCGTTGACCTTTACGGCTTCTGAATCGCCGTCCGCCGTAGAGAAGACAAGCGACGGCAGTTCTGTGATCGCCATCTCGTTCGCCAGCCTGCGGTCGCACTGGAGCGATTTAATCGATCGGCAGGAATGAAAGTCGCTGTTGAATTCGTCAATATCCAGTTTAGCAAGACGTGCGACTTCAAGCAGTTCGCGAAGTTGATTCATTCCCTTTTTTCGAAAAAAAATCTGCTCCCTGATCCGTCTGAGAAAACGATTGCCGGCGGCCTTCCCCTGGAATTCGGCAGCCTTAATGGAAAGGGCGACAGCATACGGGGAAGGAGGATTTTCAAACCAGACATCGCTGTCGCAGCACATACCCGTCAGATGGGCGTACTTATCCCATTCTTCGGCGATTTTTCTGGCCTGGTTAAACTGGCAGCAATTTTCCGTATCATGTTTCGTCGTCAGTATAAATCGAAAGGTGAAGTAATCGTGATATTCCAGGAAAAATTTTTTCATTAACGGCTCGAGACCCCAGCATTCCGCACAGAGGGGATCGATAAAGGCTAAAATCTCCACACGGTGGAAATTTCTGGGACGCTTATACCTCGAACAGATGATGTGGCCCGGTGTTCCTTCACATGTTGATCGATCATCGTAAAAGATCATGGGAAATCACCCCTCCGGTATAATGAAATGCAGGCTGATTAATCATATGATGTGCCGTTTTCGACAATCTGTCGAAGATGATTTCCCGATATCCGGCTTCCAGACCGATATCATTCATTGCCTTGCTCATGCAGGCAAGCCAGGCATCGGCCTCCTCCGCACCGATCTTGAAACGCAGGTGGCGCCTGCGCAGCATCGGATGGCCGTGTTCCGCTGAGTACAGCTGAGGCCCCCCCAGCAGCTGCGTCAGAAACTGTTTTTGTTTCCGAATCGTCTCGCTCATGTCGTCGGGGAAAAGAGAAGAAATGACCGGATGAAGCTTTACATGGCGATAAAAGGCTTCAACGAGACTGCTCACGGTTTTTTCTCCGCCGATCGCTTCAAACAATGGCAGCCCACTCCTATTCATGATGATAAAATTCAACCTTTCTTTTGTTAATATTTTATCTGTAATCTATCCGGAAACGTGTTGAAGAAAGATGTCGATCCTATTTACTATGACGGTCCATGCGCCATTGCCGCAGACCGGATTCGTTTCAAAGCGGAAAGCCCCTGAAACTTTCTATATTGTAACAAGACTAAGCGGCATCGGGCAACTAATCCATACTTTCGGCTGCTTCTTCAGGACTTTTCAGAAACATCTTCAAAAGGTAGAAAAGTCTGTTTCGTCTTATGAATGAAAAAAATAAGACATTTTCTCAGATGGTTGCATCCGATTCGGAAAGTGCTATAATTTGAGGCCCATGGAGGAAAATCGGCTGTTTACGGGACCTGAAGCCGGTTATATTAAGTATTGATTCTGACATTACGACAAGGGAAGACGGAAGCTATGCACCGGACGGTTTTAAGAGAACTGATGAAGAAGTTGTTGATTGCCGTTTGCTCGGCTTTTCTATGTGCGCTGAGCATGAATTTCTTTCTAATTCCGGCTAAAGTCTATGCGTCGGGAATTAATGGTGCCGCTCAGCTGATGACGGACGTGCTGCGTGATTATTTTCATCTGAGCCTGTCGATCGGAGCTCTTGTTCTCTTATTGAATCTGCCTATTGCTCTGCTTGGATGGTTTAGAGTCGGAAAAAGCTTCACCTTTTTCAGTTTTGTCACCGTGCTGTTTACTTCCTTATTTTTATCCGCTATTCCGGTTTATCCGCTGTCGCATGATCTCTTGCTGAATGCGATTTTCGGCGGCATCATCTCGGCAGTCGGCGTCGGTATAGCGCTCAAATACGGGATTTCAACGGGAGGGCTCGATATCATTGCCATTTATCTGACAAGAAAGAACCGCAATGCATCGTCGGGCAAATATTTCCTGATTCTTAACGGGATCATTATTGTCGTTGCCGGAGCGGTGTATGAATGGCAGTACGCCCTCTATACGCTGATATCGAGGTTTGTCAACAGCTATGTCATTGACATGATTCATACCAAATACCAGAAGCTGACTGTCATTACGGTGACTGAACAGGCGGATAAGCTGGTCAGTGCCATCCAGGATCAGTTTGATCGCGGAGCGACGGTCATTCCGTCTTATGGGGGCTTTACGAAGAAAAAGCACTATTCGGTGATGATTGTGATCAGCCATTATGAGCTTTACCAGATGGAACAGCTGATCAAAAGAGTCGATCCGAATTCTTTTACAGATATTCTGGAAACGAATAAGATCATCGGCGTTTTTCACACGGAGGAACAGCAGCGTGCGGTTCAGGCGATGAAACACGGAGAGACCTCCGAAAAGGCCAAACACGCGCTTGGAGACAAGGATTACCATCACTTTGAGCAGCTGTTCCATGCGAAGGCAAAGAACGGCGGCCTGTCCGGCCGTTTTCCGTTTCAGGGTGAATAAAAAAGGCGGTGCTCCCGATTGGGCACCGTCCTTTTTTCATTCGGCAACTTTGTAGTGGGAGAAGACAAAATCCTTGAATCGCGTGGCGGCCGGAGAAAGGTAGCGGTCCTCATACCAGGACAGCCCGATCTGGCGCTCGCAGCTGGGCCAGCTCACGTGCAGCTTGGCGACCTTGCTGCTGTCGATTTCCTCCTGATCGGGCAGCAGTGCGACGCCGAGGCCGGCGGCAACGAGGCCGGCAAGCGTCGTCACTTCTTCGCCTTCAAATGTGATGTTCGGGGTAAAATTGGCCTTTCTGCAGAGCTTGTCGGCTATTTTGCGCAGCTCGAATCCCGGCTTATATGAGATGAGCGGTTCGGACTGTATCTCGTCCAGGGTAATGGACTTCCTTTTTGCCAGACGATGCGATGCCGGAACCATGATGAACAGCTCTTCAGTCCAAAGTTTTTCCCATTGAATGTGCGGAAAATCGAAGGCATGATGCACCAGGCAGAGATCGATTTCACCCACCTGCAATTGCCTGAGCAGGGAAATGTTATTGTTTTGATAAAGTTTAATCTTTGTATGCGGATGGTTGCACTGGAACGTCCTTAAAATATCAGGAACCATATTCACCCCTAATGTATGGAGAAAGCCGAGCGAAACTTCGCCGTATTCCGGATCAAGGAGCGCCTGGATCTCCCTCTTCGTCTCCTCAATCTCCTTCAGAATGCGATTCACATGCTTCAGAAAAAGTTTGCCGTACTGATTGAGGATTATATTCCGCCCCTGCCTTTCGAAAAGGCTGACGCCGAGTTCTTCTTCCAGGCGGGCAATAGACCTGCTGAGCGCGGGCTGCGAAATGGACAGAGCTTCAGCCGCCTGGGTCATATGCTGAAGCCGGGCGACTACCTGGAAATATTCGATTTGTTGCCACTCCATATCAATCACTCCTTGGATGGATGAGGGCAGACGTGATTTTGCAGGGGAACTTTTTTTGAGCAATGAACCGGCCTGTCCCCCCTATATAAGATACCACAATATGACCGCTGTGCATGGATGGCATGCACAATATCAATTAGACATTATTAATAATCTGTCATAGTATGAGAAATACCGACAAAAGGGAAGGGATGGACATTTCATGGATTATCTTTCACCAGAGAACAGGGATTTTAGAAAAACATTGATTGCCCTTTTTCTGGGAAGCTTCATCATGTATGCGGATTTATACAGCACACAGCCGGTGATCGCCGTCATTGCCGCGCAGTTTCACGTTTCTCCTGCGGCAGCGAGCCTGACGCTTTCGGCGGCTACCGGCGCTCTCGCTATTTTCCTGTTTTTTGTATCCTTTACTTCAGGCATGTTCGATCGGAAAAAAATCATGACGCTCGCGCTCGGTTCATCGGCCGTCCTTTGTTTTGCCGTCGGTTTTATTCACTATCTTCCGCTTTTGGTCGCCGTCCGCTTCATCCAGGGAGCGATGCTGGCCGGATATCCGTCCATTGCTATGGCTTACATCAATGAAGAGTTCGATAAGCGCTGTCTCGGCTATGTCATCGGGATTTACGTCAGCGGCAACAGCCTCGGCGGACTGGCCGGACGCCTGATCGTCGGCACTGTCAGCGATGCCTATTCGTGGAACGCGGCTATCGGATTTCTCGGCTTGCTGAATATGGTCATGTGTGCCCTATTTATTCTATTCCTGCCAAGATCAAGGCATTTTGATGCCAATAAAATTTCATTGAAGCGAACGACGGCAGGCTTTATTGAGAATATTGAGTCGCCTGCACTTGTCCTGATTTATTGCCTCGGTTTTATTCTGATGGGCGGTTTTGTCACGGCTTATAATTATATAGGTATCCCGTTGATGCAGCCGCCATACAATCTGAGCCAGACTTTTGTCGGTTTTATCTTCCTCATCTTTCTGGTCGGCACATTCAGTTCCGCCTGGATGGGCAGACTGTCCGATCGTGTGAGCCGGGCGGGAGTGGTTGCCTTCTGTCTGTCACTGATGGTGGCCGGCCTTCTGATCACGATGAGTGCGCCGCTGATTGTGAAAATCATCGGCCTCGCTGTCTTTACTTTCGGCTTTTTCGGCGGCCATTCCGTCGCCAGCAGCTGGGTCGGCATTCTCGCAAACCGCCGCGAAAAGGCACAGTCCGCGTCTCTTTATCTGTTGTTCTACTATGTGGGATCCAGTGTTGAGGGTTCCGTCGGGGGAATTTTTCTCGCGCGTTTCGGCTGGGCGGGCGTTGTTTCCATGGTTGCATTGATCTGTTCGGCCGGCGTTCTGCTTTCCTTTGCTGTCGGCAGGTTGATAACAGACAAAAATCATCACCCCCGCCGCCACAGCCATCATCAGCATAGAATCGTCGGCCAGCATATTTAAAAACCCGGAACTTTGAATGGTCCGGCCGGACGTTCGCTGCTGATTTTTTGTGCAATATTTGTATAATATAAGATAAGGTGACGGATACGTGTCTGAAGAACGAAGGATAACGGCTGCCGGGATCATTCTCATGGGATGTATGCAAACCGTCTGTACGTGATTATAGACAAAGAGGGTGTTTTTGTTGACGACATTTGAAGAGTACAAATATGAACGGCCGGATGTCGGATCCTGCGAAAAGGCATTCGAGGCGGCTTTCGCTGCGTTCGGCACCGCCGGTTCGGCGGCCGAAGCCGAAAGCGCGGCAGAAAAGATCAACGCACTGCGCAAGCATCTGGATACGATGTATAACCTTGTCGAAATCAGGCATACCGTCAATACGGACGATCCCTTCTATAAGGCGGAAAATGACTTTATGGATGAGACTCTGCCGATTTTCGAAGGGAAGACAACGCAATACTACCGGCTGCTTCTGGATTCCCCGTTCAGGGGCGATCTCGAAAAAAAATGGGGGCATCAACTGTTTGCCCTGGCAGAGGCCCAGCTCAAATCCTTCTCTCCGGCAGTCATTCCCCTGATGCAGCAGGAGAATAAATGGGCTTCCAAATACACGGAACTGATTGCCGCCGCAAAAATTTCTTTTGAAGGTGAAGAGCGCACGCTCGCTCAGCTCGGCCCGTTTACGGAGGTTCCGGATCGGGCGAGGCGGAAGGCTGCCGCAGAGGCCCGTTTTGGTTATTTTGCCGAACATGAGGCGGAATTTGATGACATTTACGATCATTTAGTGAAGATCCGCACGGAAATTGCCCGCAAACTCGGATTTGAAAACTATGCCGATCTCAGCTATTACCGGATGGCGCGGATCGGATATGATAAAAAGATGGTCGCGGCGTATCGGGAGCAGATCCGTAAAAATGTCGTTCCGGTTGCAAACCGGCTGTATGAACGCCAGCAGAAGAGAATCGGAGTCGGCACGCTGAAATATTATGATGAAGCGTTTAACTTCAGATCCGGAAATGCCGTTCCGAAAGGTGATTCGCAATGGATCATTAGGAACGGAAAGAAGATGTATGAAGAACTGTCTCCGGAAACAGGCGAATTTTTTCATTTCATGATCGACCGCCATCTGATGGACCTTCTGGCAAAAAAAGGAAAGGCAGGAGGCGGTTACTGTACCTATCTTTTCGATTATGAGTCTCCGTTTATTTTTTCTAACTTCAATGGAACATCCGGCGATGTCGATGTTCTGACTCATGAGGCGGGCCATGCGTTTCAGGTTTACTCGACACATTTCGCCAGCCCTGAATATTGCTGGCCGACTTATGAAGGAGCCGAGATCCATTCGATGAGTATGGAGTTTTTCACGTGGCCGTGGATGAATCTGTTTTTTCAGGAGGATACCGAGAAACGTAAATTCTCTCATTTGAGCGGTACACTCTTATTTCTGCCTTACGGCGTCGCTGTCGATGAATTCCAGCATGTCGTCTATGAACATCCTGAACTGACGCCGGCCGCAAGGAAACAGGCATGGAAGAAGATAGAGGAAAAATATTTGCCGCAACGGGACTACGACGGTTTTGATTTTCTTGAGCGCGGCGGCTTCTGGCAGAAGCAGGGACATATTTATGAATCTCCGTTCTATTATATTGATTATACATTGGCGCAGGTGTGCGCCCTGGAGTTCTGGATGAAACTGCAGAAAGATTACAAGGGAGCCTGGAAGGATTATCTTCATCTTTGCAAGCTGGGGGGAAGCCGCCCGTTTTTAGAGCTCGTGAAGGAGGCGGGGCTGGTCTCTCCTTTTGAAAAGGGCTGTGTGGAATCCGTGATCGATGCCGCCGCCTCATGGCTGGAGCGGATTGACGACCGTGCCTTTTAAGGTCCTCAGTCAACCGGTTTTTCAATGGCATACAGTAAAACGGCCGGTATCGGGAGCGTGTCTGCAGCTTCCCGTACCGGCTGTATTTGTGTGCGATCAGTATAAAATTAAAACGGCCGGACAGAATTGATGCGTTCCGCACCTGCAAAGGAAGCTTCGTCTGTGCAGCCCGGCGCAGCTTTTTCCTGTCTGCCGGATCATACGGACGCCTGCCGGCTTTCCGAGTTAAATCCGTTCAGCACGCGTTTGACATAGGCCTGTGTTTCGGCGAAAGGGGGAATCCCGCCGTACTTCGATACATTGCCGGCGCCGGCGTTGTATGCGGCGACGGCCAGGCTCGTGTTCCCGCCGAACTGATTCAGCAGTTTTCTTAAATATTTTGTGCCGCCTTCAACATTCTGAACAGGATCATAGGCGTTGGAAACACCGAGAGATCGGGCGGTTCCCGGCATTAACTGCATCAGGCCCTGTGCCCCGGCGGCGCTCGTTGCATTCGGATTGCCGCCGGACTCCGCCGCGATTACGGATGAAATCAGCCGTGCGTCCACCGAATATTTTTTGCTCATCGCGTCGATGATTCCGCTGTAGGAAGGCGACCCCGCCTTCGCCGTGTTTTCCGTTCCGGCGGCAGCAAGCGTCGCTGCATTCACCGTGCCGTTCTGCTGTGTCCGGCTTGCCGCAGCAGCGGCTGCCGTGCGGCCGGAAAGAGGAACGGAAGCAGCGAGCTGCCGCCACAGCTCGTCTGCCGTACCGGCGGCACTGCTGCCGGAGGAGGCCGCTGCTTCCGTCGTACCGCTCTGCCCCGTCACAGGCATTTCCATAAGAAACATCAGTTCATTCAGAATAGCCGAGAAATCATTGTTTCCTGTCTGAGACGAAAAAGTATCCGGTGCAGCGGCATTTCCGGATATCTCCAGGGACAAAAGCTGTGATAAAGTGCCTGGATCGATCGCCATCAAAGATCAGCTCCCTTTTCCCGAAGTGCCTGATAAAGACGCATCATTTTGTTCTTTGAAGGCCTGCGCGGAATCGAGCATTGCGACAGCAGTTCCTCGAAAAGAAGACAGCCTGTCCGGCGATCTTCTGCCTCAAATTCCAATTCATAATCATTGTGCTCAAAATAATAACTGTGATCGATAAATAATTGGCCGTTTTTGTAAGGAAACTGTGTGCGCAACGTCGTCAGTTCGCCGATATGGATCAGATGATCCACATTAATATCCATATCGGTGATCGCCTGCTCGACATTTCCGGCCGGTATGACGCCGAAATGAATCAGATTAAGGCTTTCTTCGTCAGAGAGCCACTGATGTGTCTCCAGAATAGCGCTCTCATGAGGCTGTTTCAGGGTCAGATCGTGCCGGCCGTCGATATGCCGGATGCGCAGCGCCGATTTTTTCTCGCGAAGTGCAAAGGTCGGCGTATCGAAATAGTCATTGACCTGTTTGAAAAAAGAAGAAGCGTCCAAACTGAACTTCCGGCAAAGAGATGAGAACTCTTCCGGAGTCAGCATGTTTTTAAATTCTATTTCCAATTCCTGAGCCATGCGTGATTACTCCTTGACGGCTGCGTTCCGTACGTTCAATTTGATAAACTCGTAAGTTCTCTTAAATTATGACATAATGGTGATGAAGAAACAACCGTTCTTAAAGTTAATTTTCGACCGGGGAGGATGCATGCCTGCCTTTTAACATAAGATGATTGTTGCGTAATTTACAGCTGGAGTGATCAGGAATGGAATGGGACGTTTTTCTTGCACCGTACAGACAGGCGGTTGATGAACTTAAGGTCAAACTGGGCGGGTATCGTGATTTTTACAGGATCGCGCTGCGGGATTCACCGATTGAAAGCGTTACCGGACGGGTGAAACCGGTAGCAAGTATTCTTGAAAAAGCCGGACGCAGAGGCATTCCGCTGAGCCAGCTGAGCACTCGGATGCAGGATCTGGCCGGCCTTCGCGTAACCTGCCAGTTTGTCGACGATATCATGAAAGTGGTCGAGATGATTCGCAGCCGAACGGATATGCATGTCGTTGAGGAAAAAGACTACATCAAAGAAAAAAAGGAGAGCGGTTACCGCTCTTATCACGTCGTTGTTCAATATCCGCTTCAGACCATCACCGGCGAGAAAAAAATTCTTGCGGAGATTCAGGTCCGGACACTGGCCATGAATTTTTGGGCGACAATCGAGCACTCATTGAACTATAAATATCAGGGCAATATTCCGGCCGATGTAAAGACCCGCCTGCTGAGGGCCGCGGAGGCGGCCTTTCGGCTCGACGAAGAAATGTCGCAGATCCGTGAGGAGATTTTGACAGCTCAGCAGCATTTTTCACAGAAAAAGACAGATGAAGAATAGAAATAAAGAAAAGAGCAAAAGCCCGGCATGAGGCATTCACGCTGCGTGCGGAAGGAGTTCGGAGAGGAATGGACGAAAAAGAAGAGACAACACTGGCGGCCGGCATCCCCGCGGGCCGGCTTAAATCATTTGCCGTGGAGACAAGAGACGACTCGTTTTCAAATGAACTCAGGAAACGGATCTGCGACTATCTGACCGATTTTCAATTAAGATATGACGAGAAAGAGCCGGACATCGTGATTTCGGTGGGCGGCGACGGGACGATGCTGCAGGCTTTTCACCGGTATGTCCACCGGCTGAACGACACCTCCTTCGTCGGCGTACATACCGGCCATCTGGGCTTCTATGCCGACTGGACGGCGGCGGAGGTCGAAAAGCTGGTCATTTCGATTGCCAGAAACAGTTTTAAAATTGTGGAATATCCGCTGCTTCAGGTCGCGGTCAGCTACACGGACGGCAATAAGGAAGCGAGCTATCTTGCCTTGAATGAATGCACAGTCAGGAGTGCCGAAGGGCTGCTCGCTGCCGAAGTGCTGATCCGGGAGGAGAAATTTGAGACTTTTAGGGGAGACGGACTCTGTTTTTCGACGCCGACCGGGTCGACTGCTTATAATAAAGGCCTTGCAGGGGCGATTATCCATCCGTCGCTTGCATCGATACAGCTTGCGGAAATTGCTTCGATCAATAACCGTGTATACCGGACGCTTGGCTCTCCGGTTATTCTGCCGAAACATCATCATTGTCAGGTCAGGCCGGTTACGGACGAGCGTTTTAATGTGACGATTGACCATTTATCGACGCTGCATCATCATGTCAGGCAGATTGAATTTGTCGTCGCAAGAGAAAAAATCCGTTTTGCCAGATTCCGTCCGTTCCCGTTCTGGCGCCGTGTCAGAGATTCATTCATCGGATGAACCCGGGGAAGCGTCCGCGATCATGACCGGCAAAAACAAAGGAAAGGCGAGTGAATCAGGATCGGACCGCCCGACGGTCCCAGAATCGTATGGAAGAACCTAGCTATCGCATTGAAAAGAGAATCGATGCATCGTATCACGGTGTGCCGATGCTGGACTTTTTAAGAAAAGAAATGAAAATATCGCACCGGACACTTTCCGCCATTAAATACAAGGGCGGCCATCTGCTGATTGACGGCGAAGACCGGACCGTTCGCCATGTGTTGAAGGAAGGGGAGGTGCTGACGATCCTGTTTCCTCCCGAAACGCCGAGCCATTTTCTGGTTGCCAGCAGCATGCCTCTGAAGATCGTGTACGAAGACGACTGCCTGCTGGTGATCGATAAGCCGGCGGGAATACCTGTGATCCCGTCACACCAATATCCATCGAAGACACTGGCCAATGGACTACTTGCCCATTTTCAAAAAGAAAATCTGCCGTCGACCGTTCACATTATTAACAGACTGGACCGCAATACATCGGGGCTGATGCTGGTCGCGAAACACCGATTCAGTCATGAACGATTCTTCAGGATGCAGAAACGGAAGGAAATTCAGCGCCGCTATCTGGCGTTTGCCGACGGGGTGCTGGAAGAGTCCGAAGGGACAATTGACGCGCCGATCGGGCGTAAAGACGGAAGTGCGATTGAACGGGCAATCGACTGGCAGTCGGGCAAGCGTTCAATCACGCACTACAAAGTACTGAAACGCTATGCCGACAGAACACTGGTTGCCGTCCGTCTGCAGACGGGGCGGACGCATCAGATCCGCGTTCACTTTTCATCGATCGGCCATCCGCTGCTTGGAGACGATTTGTACGGGGGACCGGCCGATAAAATCGGCCGACAGGCACTCCACAGTTTTGAACTGGTTTTTGTCCATCCATTAACCGGCCGGCCCTTTCATCTGCACGCACTGTATCCCGAGGATATGGCGCGTCTCGCCGGCGGGACGATTAATCTGGAAAAGATATAAACGGGCCGGCTGCAGTCGGCCCGGAAGAGGGGACAAAAATAAATCCGCTGTTCGGAAAACAGATCGCGAGCCGGGTCCGATGTTCTTTCAACCGGGTTTTTTGACCAGCCCGCCGCGGCCGCCTCAAAATGCTTTTCGGCTGCGGCAATCGAAAAGTCCGCATTCCTCGGTCCGCTCCGCCGTACAGGATCAAAAAAACACCCGGTGCTTTTTTATCATGCACCCGGTGTTTTTCATGTGAACATATAAGTCTGTGTCCGCATTCGCACGCTTTGCACAAGCCCGACGGCGATCATGCTGGAAAGCAGCGAACTGCCTCCGTAACTCAGAAAGGGGAGAGTGATTCCCGTAACCGGCATGAGCTGGATGGTCATGCCGATGTTTTCGAAAACCTGAAACATGATCATGCCGACAATGCCTGTGCAGATATAGCTTCCGAACGGATCATGCGTCCGGATCGCCGTCTGAATCATCTGGTAGATCATAATGAAGTAAAGCAGAATGACGACCACGCTGCCGATGAATCCGAAACTGCCGCCGATAATTGCGAAGATGAAGTCATTATAAGCTTCCGGCAAAGTAATGGATGTGTTAAAACTGTGATTGAAAAATTCGCCGGAACCGATCGAATTCAGAGACTGGATCAGCTGGTATCCTTCCTGGTTCTGATATTGGTAAGGATTGGTCCAGGCAAGAAAACGGTCTTTCTGGTGCGCCTTTAAAATCAGATCGATAACGGCCGGGAACTTGATCCAGCAAACGACAAAAAAAGCCAGCCCGCTTCCGATCGCGGCCACGATGCCGGCAATCCACTTCCAGCCGATTCCGCTCACTATAATCATGGAAAGGATAATGCTGAACATGACCAGCGCGGTCCCCAGATCAGGCTGGATAAAAACGAGCAGGAGCGGCGGAAAAGAAACGAGCGCCATCTTTCCGAGCAGGAGCAGGTCTTCATACCGGCCTCTGATCGGGTACAGCTCATGATGCCTGTCAATAGTTGAACCGAGAGACACGATTAAAAAAAGTTTCATAAATTCCGATGGCTGAATGGCGCCGACAGCGGGAATGTTGTACCAGCTCCATGCGCCGTTCGTCGTATTGGCAAGGGGAACCGGCACGCCGAGCTGTGCAAACGTCAGACCGAGCAGCAATATCAGCCCCAAAGCATAAAAAATCCAATGCATCTGTTTGAATTGATCGTAGTCCGCCAGCATGACAAGGAATGCGGCAACGGCGCTGAACGCATACCAGCCGATCTGCTTATAAGCGAGTTCCGTCGCGCGTCCGCCCGATTCGAGCGGAGCATTGGCAATCGAGATAAAGCTGATGCAGGCCAGTATGAAAATGATCAGCACAAGCGTATAGTCCACTTTTGAGAGAAGATTTTTGTTCATGGTGTTAACCTCTTGTTCGTATATTGCGATAAAAATAAGGAGGAGAGGACGCTATATATATAATAATATAGATTAGCGCTCTGCGGGGAAAAAGAATTCGGCGCCGCCGTGCAATGGCATGTGCGGGCCTCAGGCCGGCGGACGGCTGCGGCCCGAGTGAGGCTGGCTGTGGCGGCCCGGCCTGGCAGCAACCCGGATGAGGCTAGGCCCGGCAGCACGGCGCAGCGGGCCAGGCGCGGACCTGAAACCGAGCCGGAAATCCGGATCTGCTGCATGAGCGGCACATCCCCGGAAAGAACGGAGACTCGTCCGACTATTCATGCTATAATATTAACAGCAGCTGAACGATAAGAATTTGCAGGAGGTCTGACAATGGATTTAACTCTTGAGGGACGTACATACGTGGTCATGGGTGTGGCCAACAAGCGGAGCATTGCCTGGGGGATAGCCCGGGCTCTTGATAAAGCGGGAGCGCGCCTGATCTTCACTTATAACAATGAGCGCTTTCGCGAGAGTGTGGAAAAACTGGCCGCCACGCTCGACGGAAAGGACAGCCTCTTTTTCCCCTGTGATGTTACCAGCGACGAGGAAATTGAAGCGACTTTTTCCAAAATTAAAGAGGAAACCGGTGTGATTCACGGCATTGCGCACTGTATTGCCTTTGCCAGGAAAGAGGAACTTGAAGGCGACTATTTGAATACGACAAGAGAAGGCTTTCTTCTGGCTCAGAACGTCAGCTCTTACTCCCTCACGGCCGTGCTGAAAGCGGCCGAGGGCCTTATGACCGAGGGCGGCAGCGTTGTGACGATGACTTACCTGGGCGGTGAGCGGGTCGTAAAAAATTACAATGTCATGGGGGTCGCGAAAGCGAGCCTCGACGCCAGTGTGAAATACCTGGCCAATGATCTCGGCAAAAAAAATATTCGGGTCAACGCCATTTCTGCTGGACCGATACGGACTTTATCGGCCAAGGGAATTTCTGATTTCAATAGCGCTCTTAAAATCATTGAAGAAAAAGCGCCTCTCCGCCGCTCGATTACTCTGGAAGACGTCGGCGATACGGCGCTGTTTCTGTTCAGCGATCTATCGAGAAATATTACCGGCGAAACGATTCATGTCGATGCCGGGTTCAACATCATCAGCATTTGATGAAGAAAGGATCGGATCCGTTCTGAGACGGCTCCGATTTTTTTTATTATCAGTATCTCTTTAGCTTATTTTCCTGCTGTACCCCTCAGATGATGATCGACTTTTCCTGAGTCCGTCAATCTCTTGAAAGACAGAGAGTGTTTCCGCGATTGATAAACTTCCGCACGACCGAAAAACGGCTTCTAATGACCGATAAAACGGCCGTAACGACCGATAAACTCCCTTCGTCGACCGAAAGATCTGGCGTAACGACCGAAAAACGGCTTCTAACGACCGATAGGCTTCCGGCCACTCCGTGCCGGCCGATAAACTTCCGGCCATGGTCGATAACTCGGGCGGCCGGAAAACAGCTGCTATACCGGTCGATAAATCCAGCATCGACCGAAAAGCTGCCTCTAACGGTCGAAAACCTGGGCGCACCGACCGAAAAACTCGCTGCACCGACCGATAAATCCCCTGCGCCGGCCGAAAAACGGCTTCTAACGATCGAAAACCCGGGTACCGCGGCCCGACTGGATACATGAGCTGGGGGATACCCATTTTTTATTCATTTACCCCTGATCCGGCCGCCAGGCTGTTTTCCCGCAGGTGCCGCATTTCCCGGCTTTCCCGGCCGTGGATTCCTCGCTGTTTTGTTCGGAACCGGCCTTTCGCTGCTTTATCTGCCGATAGAGCGCCTGAAGATCCTGTTTATTCATGATTTGACTCCTTCCGATCCGGCGTCGTTCAGTTTATTCCGATTTTGTCGAAAAGGTGCACGGACCTTCCTTTTTTTGCTTTCTTCGGGACGTACGGGACGTCTGAAACTGATCCGCCGATCGTCCCCTTTACGAGTTTCCGGCTGCTGCCGTTTAAAAAAATGGGCGCGGGAGATGTGCCAATCCCTATGTCCGATCCATACAATGTAGGGAAACAACTAACCATGCTCTGATAATGGCAGGAAAGGAAGGATTTTATGGGAAATAAATCGATCTCCAAGCCGATCGGTGAGCTGCAGGACGAGTGCATCCGCGTTCCCAAAGTTTATGATTGGGTCACGGATGCGCTGAAAAAGGAAGTCGAAGTCCGCTTTACCGATGAGCAGCTTGAAAAGATTGAAGAAGCGCTCGAGGATCCTCACCGCAGGCCGCTGCGCATTACCGTAAAGACGCCGAAAATACCGCCTTTATTCCCGCTCGGCGGCGATTCGGAAGGAGCCGCAGGCGAAGGATTCTATTGTGAACAAATTGGTGAAAAGCGCCAGGTGACGGTATCGGTTTCAGGAAAACTTGTCGAAGCTGAACTTGTCGATCTCCTGTTTACTTCTGATATCAGCGTTCTCGTTCTTGACCGGCAGGGAAAGACGATCGTCCAGCAGCAGACAAACGTCAGTATCCTGGAATCTTTTGTTCTCTGCTATCCGGACGGCACCGATCTGCTGTGCCGGGTCTCGAAAATCTGGTCGCGTGTTTCCGGCGGTTCGCTTATTTTGAACGGGCCTTTTAAACCGACCGTAAAACTGGAAGTCATTCTGTGCGTTGACGTTCAGGTCGAAGCTGAAGTCAAGCTGGAAGTACTGGCGAAATACAGCGACCCGAGAGGCAATGATATCAAGCCCCCCAAAGAAGAAGAACACTGCCCGCCGCCGTCTTTCCCGGGACAGCGTCCGGCGATCTATCCGGGATACCTGAAAACGGATGAGGATGAGACAGAAGAAAGCGAAAGCTGAAGCGCGCCGGAGCTCTCCCCCGTTTTTCCCGGATGGGCTTCCCGAGTAAAACGCAAAGTGAAAGCATCAAGAGCGGAAGATGATCCTGCCTTGATGTTTTTTACTTGAGCGGCGCGTTCCGCTGCCGGCCGGCGACTGGTGTCCTTCTGAAAGGCCGCAAGCGGCGGCAGGCCGGAAAAAAATGGGCAGGCAATGATAGGAGACAGCTTTCATATAATGAATTCAGAAGAAGACACTTTAAGGGGGGCGCCGTTTTGGCTGATCATGGGAACACGCTGAGCATGGCTTCGCTGGCCGACAGACAGAAATTCTACCGGGATAAGGCGCTGAGGCTTGAACAGGAAATCATTTTTACCAGGGAAGAGGCGCTTCAGCTCCAACAGGAACTGAAGGAGCTGAAACTGAAAGAAAAGCAGTCCGGCAGCGCGCTTCAGGAAGCCGAAGGCCGCCTCGCCTCACTGAAAAACGATTACCGCGATCTTCTGCAAAAGCATCAGGAAGCACAAAAACAGCACGACGAATCGGAAAAACGGATCGCCGATCTGGAAAAAAATCAACGGTCGGACTCCGATATGTCGATCGAAACTTACCGCTATCGGGTGAAAGGATACGAACAGCTCCTTTCAGAAGTTCAAGAGCAGCTTAATGATAAAGAAAAACGGATTGCCCTGTATGAAAGACGGCTCGCCATCCTTGAAAAGCGGCTGAAAAGCGAAAGGGAGAAGCCGAAGGAACCGGAGGGGCAGGACGTAGAAAGAGCAGAGGGACGGTTTGAACATCGGGCGACCGCACTTTTGGATTATACGTGGGTTCTTGATGAAAGAAAAAGTCTCGTCCGGGGGCAGGTCCTGATTGAAAATACAGGAACAGCCTCCCTGGAATCGCCGGTGCTCTGCTTTTCTTTTCAGCCGGAAGACGCCGCTGATCTGAAAGGACGCGTTTATCGGGAAGAGGATCCGCTGACGGATGACGATGCGGGAGGCCGGATCAGATGGCTGATTATGGACGGCGACGGAACGGGCGGGGAGGAAAGAGAAGGCGAAATCTGGATCCGCCCGTCCGATCATCTTACGATCGCTCCGGGCGAGACGATCGCGTTTAACGACTTCCAGATCCCGTTTGATTATCAATATTCTGAGACACTTCACGTCGATTGTTTCGTTTTTTTCAGCGGGGGTGCCTATAAGATTAAAAGCGCTAATCAGATTCTGATTAACGCCTCATTTCATCACGGTTTGGGCGGCTGACCGCACGGTTTAAAGGGCATCAGCATATAGTGTCACGAGAAACCATCCCAGGAGGAGATAACAGTGTCAGAAGATAAGAAGAAGGAACCAAAGACCATTCACGTGGATAAATTGGTGATCAAAGCGGATGAAGTGATTTTCCAGCCGGAAAGGGAAAACCGGCCGTTTTTCGGAAGGCCCGGTTTTCAGGGCCCTGACAATGAAAGAGGCCGGGTCGCCCGCGATTTCTGGGGATTCCCGCTTCCAAGAACGGCAGAAGAAACCGAGGAGCCCAAGGAAGAAAAGCACGAAACGGAAGAATAATTGCAAAGATTAAATAAAGGGCGGGCCGGAGACTTTGGCTGCGTCCTCTTTCTTTGGGCCTTTCAGGATGGGTGCACGGTCTGGACAAAAAGCCCGTCTTCCTGCCGCCATTCGGCAATCATCACTCGTTTCGGGTCCTCTATTCCTCTGTTTTTTAATTCATCGCGCAGCCACTGTTCGGTTTTTCCCGCTTTTTTAAGATTCCTTTGAATGATGACGCCGTCGCTGATCAAGGTGGAGGGCAGAGATACCGCGCGGCCGTGAAGATGAAAATCGGCTCTTATCGTCGTCTCGAATTCCGGCTTCCTGATGACGGATATCTTTCCGTTCGGCTCAAGAACGGCATATTCAATTTCACGAAATGAAAAAATACTCCGGTCGCGAAGCAGCATCTGAAGGTGATTCATGTCCACTTTATTCTTTTTCAGGACATTCCGGTCAACAATCCCTTCGCTGATCACAATTTCCGGCCGGCTCTCAAAAAAGCCGCGTGAGCGATCGAATTTCAAAGTAATAAAATCGATCAGAAAAATCAGAATGCCCCAGAACAGGATCGCAAACAGTACTTTAAAAATGTTGGCTTTCGGATCGTAAATTGCATCGCTTACAAAATCGCCGACAACGATCATGGCGATAAAATCGAAGGGCGTGGCTTCGGACATCGATGCCCTTCCCATCACTTTTGTGAGCAGCAGCAAGCCGAATAAACCGACCGTCAGCTCGACAATGATCGATAAAAACGATTCCATTTTCCTGTTCCCTTCTTTTTCAGGCATGCCGCAAGGATCGGCTGCGCGGTTTTCAATCGTCGAATTTAGGATGAACCGCGTCATTTTTTTTATTCAGAGCGGCGTCCTTGCGTGGCAGCGCTGCTGTCGGAAAGGGCAGTCATTGATTATGGACAGAGTTTCTTTGCAATGATCGATTCTCTTTCTTGATTCATGAGAGGCTTTTGCGCTATGATAGCGATGCAATTACGCATCGGCATAAAACCTTTCAAGCAGAGCGCTGCGGACATCAGGCTTCCATGAACGCCATGTATGGCCGCCGTCCAGTTCATGAAAGGTATAGTGGTTCGGCCCGGACCGGCTCAGGGCACGATGAAGCATCCGGTTCGGGAGAAGAAAATCCTCCACCGTTCCCCGCGTGGTTTTGACAGCCGTTTCTTCTCTGCCGATGGAGTGGTAAATAGACAAAGCGCGGATGGCTTCTGTGGATCCGATTTGTTCAATGATCCGCTCATTGACGTAGGGAGATTGCATGATGACGCCGCGGAACAGATCGGGCCGTTCCAGTGCCGCCGCCAGCGAGACTGTTCCGCCGAGCGAGTCGCCGATCAATGTGCGGCTCTCGGGATCGGGGTCGATCGAAATCCGCCCGGCGATCTGCGGCACGATTTCTTCGGAAAGCGCACGTAGATAGGAGCGGTTCTTCGGGCCGTCGGGATGGTATAATTGCCGCCGTGATTCCAGATTTTCATAAGGAATGGCGATGACAATGATCGCCCGGATGATGTTCTTGCCGATCCAGTCATCCGCCGTGCTGAAAAGCCGGCCGATCTGCAGATAGTCGCGCCCGTCCTGTGCAATAAGTAAAGGATATCTGCGATCCGGATCGTAGTCCGGAGGGAGATAGCTGATTACGGGGAGTGTTTGCATCAATAACTTGCTTTCGACCGCTATGTCCGACATTTTTCCCTGAAGCTTCATCTTTTTACCCCTCCAACATTCATTTTTTCTTCCATATTAGCATAAAATGGACAACGGGGAGCCGCGCGTTGTTTTGATCATTTTGATGCGATGCGAAGGAATAAAAAACCGGACCGCATTCGAAGAATAATAATATGAGCGACACGTAACGAAAGGAGAAATCTTTTTTTATGAACAAACAAGAATTTACGAAAAGCCTGACGTATGCTCCCGGATTGCCGAAAGATGCCACCTTCTATTCGGGCGATAAAAAGCGGGTTACCTCCCGCGCTGTGGCTGAAGCAGCGGAAAATACGCTGAAGGAACGCGGTGTAACTGTTGAGGATATAGCCGAAATTGTTTTTGATCTGCAGACGCCGTTTATGGCGGGGCTGACGATGGAAGCCTGCATAGAAAATGTGAAAGGGGCCCTTGCCAAACGCGAACTTCAGCATGCCGTTCTTGTCGGTGCCGAACTCGATAAGCTGGCCGAGAAAAAAATGCTGTCCGAGCCCCTGCAGTCTCTGATCGATCAGGATGAAGGCCTGTTCGGCGTCGATGAAACGATTGCGCTGGGAGCCGTTTCCAGTTTCGGCAGTATCGCAGCAACAACGTTCGGTTATCTGGATAAAGTCAAGCCGAAAATTATCGGGCGGCTTGATCAGGCAAAGAAAGGAAAAGTGAACACATTCCTGGATGATATTGTCTGCAGCATTGCCGCCGATGCGTCGAGCAGGCTGGCTCATCGCGTCCGGGATCAAGAGGAGCGGCGCCTTCCGCGGGGAAAATAGAAATAAAAAAACGTGATCCGGAATATCGGGATCCGTTTTTTTTATGTTATAATAATTTTAAATTTATTGTAAACAGACTTGCTGAAATTTTAAAAAATGAGGTGCTGGTGATGACGAATTTCCTGATCCTGCACGGTCTGGGCGGAAGTCGGGGCGGCCACTGGCAGGAATGGCTGTTTCACGAATTGAAGGCAAGGGGGGAGCGTGTCTGTTTTCCCCAGTTTCCCGACTGGGACTGTCCCCGGAAAGCGGTCTGGCTCGCCCGGCTGAATAATATCATGGCGTCCGTCCCCGAAAATGAAAAAACGGTTGTTATCGCACACAGTCTCGGGTGCGTCCTCTGGTTTCACTATGCGGCACAGCCTCTCAGAAGAAAAGTGAGGAAAGCCATTCTTGTCTGCCCTCCCTCGCAGTTCCTGAACGAAAAAGCTATTGAGGATTTTTTCCCGCTTCCCGACAATACGGCATCTCTGGCGGAAGCCGCGGACAGAACGCTTATTGTGACCTCTTCAACTGATCCCTTTTTTCCGCAGAGCACTGTTTCCCAGTATTATAAGTACGGGGTTCCCTGCCTGACGTTTCCCGGTATGGGGCACATCAACGTTAAATCCGGATACGGACCGTGGCCATGGATCATGGATGCCTGCCTTGACGGTTCGCTGCCCTTTCCGGACGGTCCGGCCCGGATAGCGGTGCAGGAAACGCCGGCGGGAAGGACGGGCATCTGAATGAACGGACGGCTGCTTCAGGAGGAGGACCGGTTAAATGAGCAGACTTTATATTTTTGCCTATCAAACGCCCGTAGCGCCTATGGATGCCTATGCGGGGTATTTTGACGGCGTTTTTCATCCGAAACTGGGTGTACTGAATTCTTTTGAAGAACTGACGGATCAGGATTACGTTGAGTTTTTCGGCGGGGGCGGTTTTCTGGAACACATTCCCCGGCGCTTTTTCGGGGATCTCTATGAGAAAATGACGGCCGCCTATGCAAAGCTGAACGGAGGGGAAAAGCAGCTGAGTCTTTTTGAAAAATAATCCGTGCTCATGATATGAAACAAAGCGCCTCATCGTAAAATCGATCGATGAGACGTCTTTTCTGTCTGCTTAATGGGTTAATTTGTCTTGGACAGCTGCCGGTAGGCACGTTCCAGTTCACTTAAAGATAATTCATACAGCTGATGATTTTTGGTTTTATATATGCCTCTGTCCAGTAATTTTACGATTAGATCATCTTTTTTCTGCTCAAGTGCATTCTGAAAATGATTTGGCATCGCATGATCTCTCCTCTTAAATTCCTCTTGACCGGTTCGGGGACGGCAGGACGCGGAAGTGGCCCGTTTTCCGGGCGCGGTCAGTGATTTTGCACCGACCTGAGGATTTCCGCCGCGCGTTCGCCGCTGATGGCAATCAGTTCTTCATATAATTCGTCACGTTTGATATCAAGCTGAATAATTTTTTCAGCTAAACGCCGGACTTTTTCCTGATTCATGATTCTGCCTCCCGAAAAAACTGAACCGCAGTTTTTTGATTTTCCTCTTTCCCCTTTTTATTTTAATAAGAATTTCCGGAGAAGTCTAATAATGTGTCAGAATATATGACAATGTGATTGCGAAGCAGTTTTTGTAGATGTAATATTATCTTACAATGAATGATGCGATGCTTTAAAGCGGAAGCGGAATGGAAAGGGGGGGCCGTTGAATGGCCGCGCATTCTCAAAAAGACGCTTATCTGTTTAAAAAGGTGATTTCAATCGGGACAGTCTGTGAACTGACCGGTCTGAGCGAACGTCAGATCCGCTATTATGAGAAGAGGAAGCTGATATTTCCTGAACGTTCTGATCGGGGCAACCGCAAGTATTCTTTTACGGATGTTGAGACATTAATGGAAATCGCCGATAAAATGGAGGACGGCATGCAGACGTCCGAACTGCGGAGAGAAATGCTGAAGAAACAAAACAAACGGTATGACAATAAATTCAGGGAACGGATGATCCGCGGGCAGCTGAATGCCTATTTCAATAAAAGGGATTAAGCAGCTGCCGCTGTTTGCAACGCCGGGAATCCTCGATGAATGACAGACTTGTTTCCTGCCGGCCGCCGTGCCGGCTTTTTTGTACTGTTGGAAGCATAGATTATTAAGGTGTAGAACCGGCGGCCTGTCCGGCATGAAGGCGTCCCGGTCCTCCGCAACCCGGCCTCGCCGAGCCTTTGGCAGATGAGGCCGGGTTTTTTCCGGCGGGAATTCTATGGCTTTCGCCGCTTCTTGCAGTGTGACATCATTCATTTACAGTTGAGAAAAAATTATTTCTTTTGCGCAGCCGGCAGCGCACATTTTGTTTTGTTCATTGGATTTTTAATAGCGGATACCGTCCCGGTCCGGCCGCTTTATTCTCATTTACCGAATGCTCCGGATTTATTTTTCTTTGCAGCCGAAATATACAAAATGGCTTAATGAAAGGGCTTAAGAAGCGATTAAATAAGCGGAGCCGGGGCGGTGCCGCATAACAGATACGCAGATTAGAAAAAGCCGGATCATGTCCGCGGGCTTTTTTCATCATTCATACTTACGGGACCTGTTTGAATCGGCCGGTATTCATAAATCAATGAAATGGCTGCGGCGTCACAGAATAGATAGATTATAGGCACAAATCGTTCACTGAATTGCCATGATGTGGTCATAACAGATGGCTGAAGAAGTTGTAAAGTAATAAGTGGATGTGTGACATCTGTTACACCTGTAGAGGACTTTGTTATTTTAACCGCTTACAAAAATTCCGGAATCCATTTCCCGGAGAAGAAAAGAGGAAAGAGTATGGATGTATTGAGCCTGGCAAGATTTCAGTACGCGGCAACAACTATTTTCCACTTTTTATTCGTGCCCTTATCGATCGGCCTCGTACTCATCGTGTCAATCATGGAAACGCTGTATGTTGTCAAAAAGAATGAGATCTACAAAGAGATGACTCAGTTCTGGGGTAAACTGTTTCTGATCAACTTCGCCATCGGTATCGTAACAGGAATTTTGCAAGAGTTTCAGTTCGGTATGAACTGGTCGGAGTATTCACGGTTCATGGGGGACGTATTCGGCGCTCCTCTGGCCATTGAGGCGCTTCTTGCCTTCTTTATGGAATCGACGTTCATCGGCATCTGGCTCTTTGGATGGGACCGGTTGTCAAAAGGCGCTCATCTCGCCTGTATCTGGCTGGTCACTGCAGGAACCACGCTTTCGGCTCTCTGGATTCTGACGGCCAATTCCTTTATGCAGCATCCGGTCGGATTTGCTGTTCAGAACGGCCGGGCAGTGATGAATAACTTTTTCGCGCTGATTTCCAATCCGCAGCTCTGGGTAGAATATCCGCATACGGTTTTCGGTTCATTCGCAACGGGTGCGTTTGTTGTGGCCGGGATCAGTGCCATTTGTCTTCTGAGAAAGCGAAATATTGACTTTTTCAAAAGATCGTTCAAAATAGGGATCATTGTCGGCCTTATTGCCGGTCTGGCGCTTGCCTTTTTCGGCCATTTCCAGGCGCAGTACCTTGTCCGGACTCAGCCGATGAAGATGGCGGCAAGCGAGGCGCTGTGGAAGGACAGCGGCAGCCCAGCGGGATGGACGGTCGTTGCCTCGATCAACGCGCAGAAGCATCAGAATTCGGGAGAAATCCAGATCCCTTATTTACTGGACTTTCTTTCCTACGGGACTTTCAACGGCAATGTCCAGGGGATAGATACGCTGCAAAAGCAATATACGGCGAAATACGGAGCCGGTAATTATATTCCTCCTGTTGCAACTACATTCTGGAGCTTTCGCATCATGGCTCTGATGGGCATAGTGCTCTGCGTTTTTGGAATCATCGGCGCTATTCTTGCATGGAGAGACAAGTTGCTGAAAAACAGATGGTTCCTGCATGCGATGGTCGCTTCAATTTTTATTCCATACATCGGCAGCATCACCGGATGGCTGATGACCGAAATCGGACGTCAGCCGTGGACCGTCTTTGGCTTCATGCAGACGGCGGCCAGTGTGTCGCCGAACGTATCGGCAGGGGAACTGCTGTTTTCAATCATCGCTTTTCTGACAATCTATACCGCTCTTGGAGTCGTCATGGTCTATCTTTTTGCCAGGGTCATCAAACAGGGACCGGCGATCGGCAATAAGGACATAGTTGAATCAAACGATCCGTTCGATGGGGAGGGATTTCATCATGTTGCTGAGTGAATTATGGTTTCTGCTGATTGCCGTGCTGTTTATCGGATTCTTCTTTTTGGAGGGGTATGATTTCGGCGTGGGCATGGCTACCCGCTTTGTCGCTCACGGCGAGCCGGAGCGGCGCGTGATGATCAATACGATCGGACCTTTCTGGGATGCTAACGAAGTATGGCTGATTACGGCAGGAGGAGCGATGTTTGCGGCATTCCCGAACTGGTATGCCACTCTGTTCAGCGGTTTTTATGTCCCGCTTGTTGTCATGCTGCTTCTTTTAATTGCCCGCGGAACGGCCTTTGAATTCAGAGCGAAGGTCGGCAGCGTGAAATGGGTGGAGACGTGGGACTGGGCTATATTCATTCCGAGCCTGCTCGTTCCGTTTCTCTGGGGCGTCGTCTTTTCCTCTCTTGTTTACGGGCTGCCGATCGACAAAAGCATGAACATGCACGGCGTGTTCACCAGCTTTGTCAATCCTTATACAGTGCTCGGAGGGATAACGATTACACTGCTGTGTTTCTATCACGGCCTCGTCTATCTCTGCCTGAGAACGACGGCCGATCTGCAGCAGCGCGCACGTGCGCTTGCGTCTAAGGTTTTCTGGCTGCTTGCCGCCGCTTTGCTCGCCTTTGTCATTGTGACCTTCTTTGTCACCGATATCTTTACCGTTCGGGGCGCATGGCTCTATCCGATTTATATATTGGCTGTTCTGGCTCTTGTGCTTTCGCAGATTCTTCTGGTCAGGAAGCATGACGGATGGGCGTTCGGTATGAATGCGGGGCTGATTGCGCTGACCATCGCATCGCTGTTCATCGGACTGTTCCCAAGGGTTATGGTCAGCAATATCAAATCTGCCTACGACCTGACCGTGTATAATGCGTCTTCAGGCTCCTACTCGCTCGGTGTGATGACGATTGTCGCCGTGGTTTTGCTGCCGTTCGTTATCGGCTATTCCATCTGGAGCTACTATGTTTTTAGAAAAAGAGTAACGAGCAAGGAAAAACTGCAATACTAAAGAGAGGATGTGAACGCTTGGCCCTCCTGACAAAGGTCGCGAGTTTTTGCCAAGCCTGTTTATGGATCGCGAAATATTCACATACAAAGGTGCCAAGCGTCTCATTGCTTTAACGGCCTTGCTGACGATCGGGCAGGGGATCTGCACCATTTTTCAGGCGATTTTGCTTGCCGATCTTGTCTCCGGCCTGTTTGCGGGCCGGCCCGTATCGGCGATCGGCAGCGAGGCTCTTCTTTTTTTGGGCGTGCTTGTCTGCCGCTATTTCTTTGTTTTTTTGATCAAACACTTTTCTTACCGTTTCGCCGAACGCACCAGTTCGGATATGAGAAAGAAATTTCTGGCCAAGCTTTTTGAGCTTGGCCATGGATTTATCAGGGGGCAGGGAACGGGCAATCTCGTGACGCTGACGCTGGAAGGGGCGGCCCAGGTCAGACAGTATCTGGAGCTCTTTATTCCTAAGATGGCGGCCAACGGCATTCTTCCGCTGATGATTCTTATTTATGTTTTTACAGAGGACCGGATGTCGGCCCTGATTCTTTTGCTGACCATGCCGGTTTTGATTATTTTTCTGATTCTGCTCGGGCTTGCGGCGCAGAAAAAGATGGACGATCGCTGGGCATCGTACCGCGTGCTGTCGAATCACTTTATTGATTCCTTGCGCGGACTTTCAACATTATGTTATCTCGGGCTCGGCAAACGCCATCAGCAATCGATCGAACGGGTGAGCGACAAGTACCGCGTGATGACGATGAAAACGCTCCGTCTGGCGTTTCTCTCCTCATTTGCCCTCGATTTCTTTACCATGCTGTCGATCGCTTTTGTTGCGGTGTCGCTCGGTCTCAGGCTGATTGACGGTCATATTCTGCTCGACCCGGCCCTGATCGTTCTGATTCTGGCGCCCGAGTATTTTCTGCCTATCAGGGAGCTGGGCCAGGATTATCATGCGACCCTTGACGGCAAGGAAGCGGCGCACAAGCTGAACGCCCTCGCCTCCCGCCCGGAAAAGGAACGTCCGCAGACGGATTTAATCCCGGAAACCTGGTCCGATCATTCCGTACTGGCCCTTGAAGAGAGTTCCGTTTGTTATCGGGAAGGGAAAAAAGAAAAGGCGCTGGATGCCATAACGTTCACTACAGTCGGGTTTGAAAAATTCGGCATCATTGGGACGAGCGGGGCGGGGAAATCAACGCTGATCGATTTAATCGGCGGATTTCTGGCGCCGGCATCGGGTTTGATAAAAATAAACGGGCGGACAGCCGATCTGACTGATCCGAGGTGGCGGAAGCTGATTACCTACATTCCTCAGCATCCGTATCTTTTCAGTGCGTCTCTCAAGGAAAACATTGCTTTTTATGCGCCTGAAGCTACGGATCGGCAGATCGTCGGAGCCGTCCGCTCTGCCGGCCTGGAAACGCTGATCAGTCAGTTCCCGCAAGGACTGGACGAGAAAATCGGCGCCGGAGGAAGACAGCTGAGCGGCGGACAGGAGCAGCGGGTCGCTCTGGCACGCGCCTTTCTTTGCAATCGGCCGATTTTGCTGCTCGATGAACCGACGGCCCATCTCGATATCGAAACGGAGTATGATCTGAAGGAAGCGATGATTCGTCTGTTTAAGGGAAAACTGGTCTTTCTGGCAACGCACCGCCTTCACTGGATGGATCAGATGGATCGGATTGCCGTCATTCAGCAGGGAAGGCTCGCGGAGGTCGGAACACAGGAAGAACTTCTGAAGAAGAACGGTTCATACTGCAGCCTCGTCCGGTCACAATTGGAGGGGATCCAATGAAAACATGGTTTGTTCCGTACATGAAGAAACATTGGCGCGGTCTGTTCCTTGCCGCTTGTTTCAGTGTTGCCGCGCTCCTTTGTGCGGCCGGGCTGCTTTTTACATCCGGATATCTGATCTCAAGGGCGGCTCTCAGGCCGGAAAATATATTGATGATTTATGTACCGATTGTCGGCGTGAGGACCTTTGGCATATTCAGGGCCGTTTTTCAGTATGCAAGCAGGCTGTCCGGGCACGACACGATTCTCAGAATTCTGTCTGAGATGCGGACACGTCTGTATAAGATGCTTGAACCGACGGCCTTTTTTTTCCGTTCCAAGTACAGAACCGGCGATGTTCTCGGTATTCTTTCCGACGACATCGAACATCTGCAGGACATTTATCTGAGAACGGTGATTCCGGGCGTATCGGCGCTGATGATTTATGTCCTTTGGATCGGTCTGCTTGGTTACGTGGATGTTTCCTTTGCCTTTTTAACAGCTTTATACCTTCTTATTCTGCTGGTTGTCTTTCCGGCGCTGTCTCTTCTGTGGAGCGGGCGCAGCCATGAACGCCTTTCACGGACCCGGCATCTTCTTTACGAAAAACTGACGGATGCCGTTCTCGGTGCCGAAGACTGGATGATGTCGGGCCGCCAGAAATCGTTTCTCAGCAGCCACGAAGTTCTTGAAAGTCAGGTCATGGTTCTGGAGCGCCGCCTCCATGCGATGAGAAGATGGCGTGATTTGATCAGCCAGGTCGTCATCGGCGTCTGCGTGATTTCAATGGTCTATTGGACCGGCAGCATGGCTGCGGACCATCGCATGGACCGGACGCTGATCGCCGCCTTCGTCCTGGCAGTCTTCACCATAACAGAATCGCTGGTGCCCGTGTCTGAAGCGGTGGAAAGATATCCTCAATACAAAGATGCGTTCAAGAGGCTGCGGACCATCGAGACGGGCCGGCCCGCCGATCTTCAGGAAGAACCGCCGCAGGCCTGGAAGAAAACAGCGGAACGCATTGATATCCGCGCGGATCATCTCTTCTATCGGTATGGAGAAGACGGCCGCTGGGCGATCCATGACGTCTCGCTGAATATTGCCCAGGGACAGAGGGTTGCCCTGATCGGAAGAAGCGGTGCGGGCAAATCGACCTTGACTCACCTCATCTACGGCTCTCTCGTGCCGGAGCGCGGCCGCGTGACGCTGAACGGAACGCCGGCCCACCGGATCGGCAGCCTGATGCCGAAACAGATATCCGTTCTAAACCAGAATCCGCATCTCTTCGATACGTCGGTGATCAATAATCTGGCGCTCGGCAGCGAGAATGCGAGCGAGAAAGAGATTATGAATGCCGCCAGGCTGGTCGGACTGCACGACTTGATTCTCAGTCTTCCGAACGGCTACGAAACGCAGATGCATGAAACCGGCGATATATTCTCGGGCGGCGAGCAGGAACGGCTGGCCCTTGCCCGGATTCTTTTAAGGAAGGCTCCGGTGGTGATTCTTGATGAACCGACAGTCGGCCTGGACCCGACTACGGAAAAAGAACTTCTGTCGACTATTTTCCGAACGCTGGCGGGGAAAACGTTGATCTGGATTACGCACCATCTGGTCGGGGCGGAGAAGATGGATCAGGTCGTTTTTATGGAAGACGGAGAGATCGTGATGGAAGGGACTCACGACCGTCTGCTGCAAACGAACAGCCGCTACCGCCGTCTCTATCAGCTCGATGTCCCCGAACACCTGAAACAGATGCTCTAGGGACCGGCCGGATAAAGAAGGCCGCTTTATATAAACTCCTTGCAGGAGCGAAACACCGGAGGATACAGACACCCCGGTGTTTTTTTCATCCTTGTTTCCGCAGCTCTTTTTTTTTCGGCAAAGCTGTCCGGATTTTCTTCAAAAGGCGGTCAGCCGCCGGCCGGAACGTTTTCAGACATGTCCGATTCGTTTCCATAACCCGGCGGATTCCGGCGGGAAGGCCGCCCATCCCGGGTGAATATTCAGGATGGTTTTTGCTCATGCAGAGCGATCAATTTCTTAACAACGATTTTTTTTATCTGATGAGCGTCCATTTCTGCGACTTTGAAGGTGACATGGTCGTATTGGAGCGTCGATCCGACTTTGATATTGGGATCTTCCGCAAGCATCCATCCGCCGATCGTATCCAGCCCCTCTTCCTCGATATCAATCTGAAACTGCCTGTTGACGTGGGAAATCAGCAATTTTCCGTCGACCAGAGCCTGGTTTGCGTCGATACGCTTGATTAACGGTTCTTCACCTTCGTCGAATTCGTCGCGAATTTCCCCGACGATCTCTTCAAGAATGTCTTCAACCGTCACCAGTCCGGATGTTCCCCCGTATTCATCGGTCAGGATGGCCATGTGAATGCTTTCCTTCTGCATCTTTTCCAGCAGGCTCCGGATGGGCGTCGTTTCGAGAACGGAAAGGATCGGGCGGACATAGTCATCCAGAGAATGGATTTCCTTCGTTAAAATGTCTGTAAAAATATCCTTGATATTGATCATGCCGATCACGTGATCTTTGTCTTCTTCCACGACAGGAAAGCGTGTGAATTTCTCATTGTGAAGAATCTTAAGGCTTTCTTCAAACGGGTCCTCTTTATAGACGCAGACAATTTCGGTTCTCGGAACCATGACTTCTCTGGCCGTCCGTTCGTCAAAATCAAAAATACGGTCCATATAGCGCAGCTCGCCCTGGCTGATTTGACCGCTTTTATAGCTGTCGGAGAGAGTCAGTCTCAGTTCTCCTTCAGTCAGCGCCCGATCATGTCCCGAATCCGGACGGATTCCAAAAAGGCGGATAACGCCCGAAGAAAGTGTATTAAGAAGCCAGACAAACGGGAAAAGGATTCTGTGAAACCAGATCAGCGGAAAAGCAAGGGCGAGAACAATCTGTTCCGCTTTTTGAATGGCAATACCTTTTGGGGCCAATTCGCCGAGGACGACGCTAAGAAGCGTCACGATAAAAAAACCGGAAAGCGTGGAACAGGTCGCCGACAGAGTCCCGCTCAGGCCGATCCATGTGTAAAACGGCTGAAGCAGATGGGAAACGGCAGGTTCTCCGATCCATCCTAAAATAAGCGCGGTAACTGAGATGCCAAGCTGAGTCGTCGACAGATAAGCGTTCAGGTCGTCGACGATTTTCTTTGCGGCCCGGGCACGTCTGTTTCCCCGTTTGATCAGTTCATCAAGCCGGGTGGAACGAATTTTCACAATGGCAAATTCGGCAGCGACAAAAAAAGCGGTCAGTAAGATTAAAAAAATGACGATCAGTATCCCCAGGGTATCGTCCAAATGATTCCCGCGCACCGCAATCAGTGTGCGGGTGTCACCTCCACACGTATTAGGATAATTTTATTATACATAAACGGGGACCTGTTTTGAATTGAAAACGAAAACAAGATATCGGCGGAATCGGGCTCTTCCGGGACCTGTCACTGATTTCTCCGCTGGGCATAAGGTGTAGATGGAAGGCGGAAATGCTGCAGAGAGAACGAAAGCGGATGAAACGAAAAATGCTCGGACGGAATAGTACCGCCGGGCATTTTTAAATTTTTTTAGCAAACGAAAGCAGCGCCAACGATTATTAAAAGAATGAACAGCACGACAATCAGTGCAAACCCGCTGCCGTATGAGTAGCCTCCGACCGGATAATGAGGTTGGCATCCGTACCCATATCCGTATCCTCCGTAAGCCGCATTGGACGGGTTTCCGCCCAGACCGTAATAGCCCATTCAAGTCACTCCTTTATCACGAGATATGATATTCTATGTTATCCTGGGGCAATTGGCGATGAATAAATGTCCCGGCCGGCGGAGATGTGCGATAGCCCAGATTCAGCAATCAGCTTATTTTCTTTGTTAAAGAATGATTTTTCGGGAAATGAATAAGATGCAGAGGAATGTCCGTTTGAAAGGACACGCTGAGACAACGACTGCAATTTGGAGAAAGGAATGAGTGACATGTATCCCTATTATCCGTTATTCGGGAAAAGAATGGTTTCCAAAGAACAGATTCTGACCTGTCCGCCGCAGCACCAGGACCGTCAGCCCGGGTTTGAATATATGATGAATCCGCTGCCGATTTCGGAAAATCCGGACTATAAGGGAAGCGGGAAACTCGCCGGGAAAGTCGCGATCATATCGGGAGGCGACAGTGGAATCGGCCGTGCCGCGGCTCTCGCTTTTGCCAAGGAGGGTGCCAGACTGTCGATTGTTTATTTGAATGAAGACCGCGATGCCGAATGGACGAAACGGCGTATTGAAGCACTTGGCGGTGAAAGCATTCTGATAAGAGCGGATTTGAAAAATCCTCAGTCTTCAAAGTCGGCGGTTGCCCGGACCGTCAAAAAATTCGGAAGGCTGGATATCGTGGTGAACAATTGTGCGGTCCAATATGTCAGAAACAGTCTGCTGGATATCAGCGACGAACAGCTGATGACGACGTTTCAGACCAATATTTTTTCTTATTTCTACCTGACAAGGGAGGCTCTCCCCCATCTGAAACCGGGAAGCTCGATCATTAACACGGCTTCCGTCACGGCATACCGCGGCTCAAAAAATCTGATCGATTATTCCGCGACCAAAGGGGCGGTCGTTTCATTCACCCGCGCCTTATCGCAGAATCTCATTGATCGGGGCATCCGGGTTAATGCCGTCGCGCCCGGCCCGATATGGACACCGCTGATTCCGGCAACATTCACGGAGGAGAATGTCGGAATTTTCGGTTCGGATATGCCGATAAAGCGGCCCGGGCAGCCGTTTGAACTGGCGCCTGCCTATGTCTATCTTGCTTCGGATGATTCGGGCTATGTTTCCGGCCAGACCCTCCATGTCGGCGGAGGGGAAATGGTTGAATCGTGAACGATAAATAACCGTTTTTTTCAAAACAGGTCTGTTCATCTCTTCAAACATCTTGACAACGGCCTGAACTTCAATCACTCTTACTAGAGAACGGTTTATTTGGGGGATTGAAATGGGGAAAATGGATGAACAAATTATCGTTGTTAAGCGGGACCTGCTCTTCGGCGCAGGGACAAGTCATGATCTGACATTTCAAGGAACGGAGAAGGCTCCGGAGAAAGTTGAAGCGCTTGAAAAACGAATGGCTGCCCGCTACGAAGTCATGCGCCGCGGCGACGCAGAGGAGAATCCGGCCTATAAGCAGCCGATTCCGTATGCCGTTCTGCGCCGCGGCACTCGCTTTTTTACCTATAAGCGGCTCGGCGGAGGCGGCGAATCCCGCTTACACGGCAGGATTTCTCTCGGAGTCGGCGGCCACATGAACCGTGTGGATAAAGCGGCGACTTTTAAAGAGGTGCTCTCGGATAATCTGAGACGTGAACTGGGTGAAGAACTGGAAATCCGCAATGCCGGGCAGCCGGGATTGCGGATGATCGGTCTGATCAATGACGATGCCGCCGCGGTCGGCCGCGTACATGTCGGCGTTTTGATTGTCATCGACCTGCCCGCATCGGCAGAGATTACCGTCCGCGAGCGGGAGAAACTGGAAGGAAAATGGATGAATCAGGACGAGCTTGCCGCTCCGGAAGTCTATGAACGGCTCGAAAGCTGGTCGGTATACGCACTTGACGCACTTGAGCGGCGGAACCTGTAACCGGGACTGACTATACAATCGGTAAAAAGCGGGTGCAGAAGGCAGAACAACGGTTCTGTCTTTTTTTTGCAAAAACAGTAATGCCGCTCACTCCATATGAAAACTTTCCCATTATTCGTAAGATACGTCGGGATTAAGGTATACTACTATTGCCGGACGGGACTGCGTACAGACAAAAAAAGCGCGGCGATCTTTTTCTCTTTCCCGTACGGGAGACAGAGGGTGTTTCAGCCGGGCATTCGCACGGCCGGCACGGAGAAGCACCTGTGCCAAACATAATCAGAGGTGGAATGGGACATGCAGAGAGTACGAAAGGCAATTATACCGGCTGCGGGGCTCGGAACCCGTTTCCTGCCGGCCACTAAGGCGATGCCTAAGGAAATGCTGCCGATCGTCGATAAACCGACGATCCAGTATATTGTTGAAGAGGCGATCCATTCAGGCATCGAAGACATCATTATTGTTACAGGCAAAGGAAAACGTGCGATTGAAGATCATTTCGATAACGCTTTCGAACTGGAAGAAAATCTGATCAGCAAACAAAAATACAACTTGCTGGAAAAAGTCCGCCAGCCGGCTAAAGTGGATATTTATTATATCCGGCAGAAAGAGCCGCGCGGGTTGGGCCATGCGGTCTGGTGCGCCAGAAAATTTATCGGAAATGAACCGTTTGCCGTTTTACTCGGCGACGACATTATTCAGAACGATCCACCCTGTCTGAAACAGATGATGGATCAGTTTGACCAGGTGCAGTCCAGCATTGTCGCGGTGAAAAAAGTCCCGAAAGATGAAACGAATCGCTACGGCATCATCGATCCGTCCGCACAAAAGGGCAGACTGTACGACATCCGCGGATTTGTTGAGAAGCCGGCTGTCGAAGAAGCTCCTTCCGACGTGGCGATCATCGGCCGATATATTCTGACTCCGGCCATCTTCGGCTTTCTCGATAAACAGCAGATTGGATCGGGAGGAGAAATCCAGCTGACCGATGCAATTGCCCGGCTGAATGAAATCGAAAAAGTATACGGCTATGCTTATGAGGGCAAACGTTATGATGTCGGCGAGACACTGGGATTCATTAAGTCTAATATTGAAATGGCGCTCTCGCGGGAGGACCTGAGGAATGCTATGCTTCATTACCTGGAAGACCTCCACCAAAAGCTGGTTAACAAGCAGCTGTGAACGTTCCGCAAAAATAGTGGGGCGGCTCATCGGTCCGGCTCCGATCTAGTGTCTGCCGGCTGCAGCAGGCCTCGGACCCGATAAATTTAAGAGAGTGGTACAGGATTCATGTTCCTTAAATTTAACAGAAAGACATTTATGGATCTGGATGTGCAGGAAGGGCTTACGATCGGTTTTTTGTTTTTGTACGCCTTTTTCATCATGCTTTTTTTTACACAATCTTCTCCTTTTTTTGTTTTGAATAATTGGGACGACGCGAATGCCTTTTTTACAGTGGGGAAGGGAATGGCCCACGGGCTTGTGCCGTACAAAGATCTTTTCGAGCAGAAAGGGCCGCTGCTTTATGCGCTGTACGAACTGGCTTATTTCGTATCGCATACGAACTTTTTCGGTGTCTATCTGCTGGAAAGCCTGGCCATGTTTTTCGACCTTCTTCTGGCGTTCAAGACGGCCTGCCTCTATCTGCAGAGGATGCCGTCTGCGTTCATTTCACTTTTGTTTCCGACTTTTATTCTCGATCAGTCCGTGTTTTATTTAGGCGGCAGCGCCGAAGAGTTCGCGATCCCGTTTGTCATGCTCTTTCTTTATTTAATGCTGAAGCACTTTAAATTATCTCACGGAGAGCCGTTCGGCAAAACCTTTTATTTGATCGGCGGCCTGACATCCGGCTGTGTCCTCTGGATCAAGTTCACGCTTCTCGGCGGCTGGATCGGATTTTATTTGGTTGTTCTGCTGATCAGTTTGCAGAAAAGGAAATGGCGCGAGCCGGTGCGGGCGCTGCTGTATACTTCTGCAGGGCTTGTTCTGGCCAGCGCGCCCTGGATTGTCTATTTCGGGATTCATCACGGAGTTCGGGCGCTGATTGACGTTTATTTCAAATTTAATCTGTCTGCTTATTCCTCGCAGGACAGTATGGCGGAGAAACTGATCAATTGCGCGCTGACGGTCGGAACAGTACTTGATCACAATCCGGTCAGCGGAGCCGTCATGCTGACAGGGATGATTTTTTTTCTGTTTACTTGGAAATATTTGCGGTCTATGGAGGAAAAATGGGCCTTTTTCTGCTATGCGGCCGGTCTTGTGCTGGGTGTTTATATTGGCGGAAGACACTATGTTTATTATTTTCTGATCGTTCTGCCGCTGACGTTGTTCGGCCTTATTGCAATCGGAGGGCTGCTGCAGAAGTCCGGGAATAAGCCGGCCGCTTATAGAGGCAAAAGGAATGAATGGCCGGCGCTGATCATTTTTGCGATGGCTGCCTTTTTCCTCTGCTTTGGTTACAACACGAACATTCTGTCGTCAAAGTTTTTCGTCAGAAAGCCGCCGGTCCAGGAAAATTTTGCAGCGATCATCGATCGGGAACGGCATCCGACGCTGCTGAATTACGGCTTTCTGGACGGAGGATTCTATCTTGCTTCCAATATTGTTCCGAACACCCGCTACTTTGAAAAACAAAATGTTAAGTATAAAGTGTATCCGGAAAATATGAATGAACAAAATCACTATGTCAGAGCAGGCTTGACCCAATTCGTTGTCGTCAGAGCTCAGAAACGCATGGCACCGTGGCAATTGAGGATCCCGGCGATTTTTAAAAAATATCATATAGCCGCTCAGCAGTTTCAAAGGGCCGTCGGCAGGACTTATCGCTATATTCTGTTCAAAAAAAATTGACACCCGGGCGGATGGCGGGTAGTATCTTATAAAGACTGTCAGACCGGCCTGAAATTTTTTTAGAATCATGATTATTTCTCTATTTGTAACAAAACAGCGGCTATAATTAAAGCAGGAGTGTTTAATCGTGAGAAAAGAATTACCACTTTTGTCCATTGTCGTTCCGTGCTGCAATGAAGAGGCAGTTCTCGATGAAACAACCAAAGAACTCACGGAAATCATGAGCAACCTGGTCCGGGGCGAAAGAATCAGACCGGACAGCGTCATTTTTTTTATCGACGACGGAAGCAAAGACAGGACATGGGCAATCATCGAACAAAAGGCTAAGATCAATCCGTTCGTGCAGGGGCTGAAACTGAGCAGGAACTTCGGCCACCAGGGGGCGCTTGTTGCCGGAATCGAGACAGCGGGCCGGTTTTCCGATTGCGTCATTTCGATTGATGCCGATCTTCAGGATGATGTTCACGCAATCTATGAATTCATCGATAAATATCACGAGGGCTGTGACATCGTTTACGGAGTCCGCGACAAACGGGAAACAGACACTTTCTTTAAGCGGAACACAGCGCTGGCCTTTTACAGCCTGATGAACAGAATGGGCGTGAAACTGGTCCCCAATCATGCGGACTATCGGCTGATGAGCAGGAAGGCAATCATCGAATTTGGGAAATATAAGGAAGAAAATATTTTTCTTCGCGGCATCATTCCGCTTCTCGGTTTCAAAACAGCGAAAGTTTATTATGATCGCAAAGAGCGGTTTGCAGGCCAGTCAAAATATCCGCTGAAGAAAATGATTGCTTTCGCCGTCGACGGCGTCACTTCATTCAGTATCGCTCCGATAAAGATGGTGACATGGCTTGGTTTTTTCATCGTCCTGATCGGCGCCGTCATTGCCGTCTATTCGATTGTCGTCTGGCTGCTCGACCACACGATCAGCGGCTGGACATCCCTGATTCTGTCCATCTGGATCGTCGGAGGCATGCAGCTGATTGCCATCGGCGTCATTGGCGAATATATCGGGAAGATATTTAAAGAAACGAAGCGGCGTCCGAGGTATTCGGTGGAAATCAACACGATGGAAGAGCTGAAGGTAAAGGAAACGATCAGCCATGAGTGAAACCCGGTCGCAGTCTTCACAAGAACGCTCAGGCCTGCAGTTCCGGCTTCGCCTGATCAAGCAGGCGGCTGCGTTCGGGACGGTAGGCGTATTGAATACGGCGGTTGATTTTATTGTTTTCGTACTGCTCACACACTTTTTCTCACTGTTTTATGCGCTTGCACAGATACTCTCGTACGGCGCCGGCATGCTCAACAGCTATTTCCTCAATTCCCGGTTTACATTCTCGAACTCGGCGAAAAGCAAGTCGCGTTTCATCAGGTTCACGATCCTCAATCTGGCGGTCCTGCTGATGACGCTGCTTGTGATGCACGGCCTGCTTTTCCTGCCGCTTTATGCCGATAAACTGATCAGCACGCTTGTCGGCCTTATATTTAACTTTGTTCTTAGCAAATTCTGGGTATTTAAAGCATAAGCAGGCACAACCCGGCCGTATGTGATCGCGGTTTCGGAGCTGTGCCTGTTTTTTATTGCCCGCAGTCAGTTGCCGCCCGTCTGATCCTGCTCGAAGATAATCCTGTCGAGTTCGCGAACCAGTTTCCGATAATAATCGGGTTCATAGTGATTGGTCGATTGCCCATCGGGATGGTCGAAGCGGCCGATATACCCGTAGCGGTTCAGGTCGATGGTATGAATGTGCGGCAGCCGGTGCAGGAGGTAGGATTCCATAAATTGAAAATACATATTGCTTCTTTTCACCAGATTCAGCTGATCGCTAAAAAATTTGATCTGATAATTCGGATCGTAGTAACGATTGATCATCCGCGCTTTTTGCAGGATGATCCGTTCTTGCGGAAAGAAGCGGACGATCGCGTCGGCAAACGCATCGGCAGCCGGGCACCAATAGTTTAAAAACGCCTGTTCGTCATCATGGGAAATGAAACGGGCTTTCCCGGTCAGGGACTGCAGAAACGGGCGATTTCTTAAATAAAAGTTGCCGGTGACGATGTGCTGATCGTCATAAACGACGAGGTCGCGGACCGCGTCCGGATAAAGATCGAAAAGAAAATACTCGGCTTTTGCTTCGGACAGCTTCTCAAAGAAAAGTTTTTCAAAATCACTTTTCAGATAGTCTTTCTCAATAGCTTTTTTGTCCCTGAAAAAGTCGTCCGGAAAAGAAACAGGCCGGCTCATCAGGCTGGGAATGCTGGAGTGAAACTGTGTAAACGTGATCGTGTATTTATCCTTATAACCGGGATTGAAATAGGGACTTGAGTTAAAAGCCCCGCGTGTATAGCAAGATCCGAGAATGGCCAGGTTCACAGGCCCTTTGTGATAAGAGGCCGGTGAGACATAGTTCATGATCATCACTTCGATTTCATGCCGGGCATTCGCCTGGAGGACGGCCGCCAATTCCGAAGTCAGCCTCAGCCGGCCGGTTCCGACGGCAGGGCCGCCGTTGATCAACAAAGGCATCCATGTCTGCACGCCCGTCGCTGCATCTTCAATCCGGATCATCACGATAAACCGGTCGTTTTTTTCAATCTTGTAAAGATCGTTCAGATGTCCGGCCGGAAACGTGAGACGAACGGACGTCATTTCTTCTTCGACAGAACCGTTCAAGGAGAAGCCGTTGAAGGATTCCGACCATTTTTCAGTATCAATCTCCAGCCTTGCTCCGACGACTTTTTCATGCTGCGGCTTTTTGCATACGATGTTCAGTTGCCCGCTGCCGCTGAATGTTATATTTTTTGCTTCAAAATAACGGGGAATCCTTTTCACCCACAGGCCGACGCAGCCCTTTTTATTGATATAAAATTTTGCCTGATAGAAAATATTTCGTTCGATGACCGCATAATCATCCGCGAACGCCGCCTTATTTCTAAGCGGGAGATAGAGCGAACGATCATCCGGACCGTTTTCAAGCTTGACAGATAAATCCCATACTTCTTCATGGGCAATTGCGGCATCCGGGAAAATGGACTGCTTGCTGATGCCGGCGCTCCAGCGGCTGTCGGATTGAAAATCAAGCGGGAAGACGGTCTCGTGTTTATACAGGACCGAATTTTTATTATCCCTTTTTCTGACAGTCAGGCTGGCGTGCCGGAATGATCGGCGGTTCACTCCGGTCAGTTCTCCGCTCAGCCTGTAGTGACCCGAATCGTCCGTCGCCGCATGGAGGATCGCTTCGCCGGCATCGCTTTCTCTGACGGAGACTGACAGGTTCCTGTTTGCGTTTTTGTAAAAAACGATCGACAGGGCATCGGCTGAAAACGGATACTTTTCCTCACCTTTTGTGAAAAAAGAGACGGCCTGTTTTCTGTCTCTGCCGACAAAATAGCAGTCCCAAAAATCGATAGTACTTTTCAGATCGGACAGAAGCGACAGGTCCAGATCGGCTCTGAACGCGCCGCGCTTTACCCTGCAAGGGATCCGCACGTCCCTCGGAATAAACAGATCATTTCCTTTGATGCGTTCTTCAAGAAGCAGTGTACCTGCCTGTATATCCTTGTCGCACGTGCCTTCGATGAGAACGGTCTGATTTTTGGAAAAAATTTTCAAGCGAGACAGGGAGGCATTCAAAATACAATCACTCTTTTCATCAATTTATTGACTTTTGCCATTTATGTTTCTTCTATTTTACTACAAGCAGACAGGCTCCGAAAATAATCAGCAGGACACCGAACATTTTGCGCCGGCTGATTTTCTCCGACAGAAAGAAATAGGAAAAGACAAGGGTCCAGATGTAGGTAACGGCGGTCAGCGGGTAAACGATCGTGTACGGCAGCAATTTCAGCAGCCAAATGTTGAGCAAAGCGCCGGCCACGTAAAAAATGCCGCCGATACCGAGATTGACGATAAAGTAAAGCGAAAGCCTGAGTCCCCGTGCCGTGCAGCGTTTAAAGAAAAAACCTCCCAGAGAGCCGAGCAGGGTCATAAAGATCAGCAGGGACACTTCTTCAGCCATTGTCGCCGCCCCCGATCAGAGACGCGCCGGCCAAAATAATCAGAATGCCTGCTATCTGCACGATTGACAATTTTTCCCCGAGAAAAAGACCGCCGAGGACGATGGAAAAGATATAGCCGACACTGAGCAAGGGATGGAGAACGGACAGATCGCCGAATCGAAAAGCGACAATCATCAGAACGGCTCCGCAGAAATAAAGGAGGAAGCCGATGATCAAAAAAGCGTCGGGGAAGTGCTGCGACAGCTTCCAGAGCATTTGTCCGACAGCCGTCGACAGCGCCGCCGTCAGGATAAGAATAATCCCCGTGCGGTTTTTAGCAAAGGAATGGATCATTTCTTTAAACATGTGTTTCCCCCTTTTTCCCGATCAGAGAAATCAGAAAGAAAAACGGCACGATCAGCAGATAGTTGCTGAACAGATAGCGCGGGTCCTGAGCCGGAATGGCCGCGAAAATGGTTCCCAGATTGAGTGCGGCCGGCAGAGCGGCAAGAAGCAGTTTCCACTGACCCTTCAGCACGACGACGAACAGCAGCACGATCGTCAGGTAGAGGTAGAGCGCCGGAAGCACGAGTATCCTTGCCATCCCATGAAGGAAGACAGAATCATAATCCTCAATGATCGAGGCAAGTCCCGTGTTGGCGTATTGCGTGCCGTATTTCGAATAGTAAAAGGTTTGATAATGAATATGATAACGTTTGACCGTTTTTGGCGACAGGAAATAGACTGGCCGGTAGCTGTTGAATGCTTTGTAACGGAAAATCGGACGCATTTCGCTTTGCGGGATATTCAGTTTGTAAACAAGCTGCTCCATGCTCAGAAATGATTTAGCGGCGATGACCGGGTTCTGCCGGACAATTGCCGACCAGTTCAGGGCGAATGCTGCCGTATTCTGCCTGATATAGTTTTTGTTGAATCCGGTCGAAAATTTAACCGAGTCGACCTGCGTCGGCTGATACTTTTGTTTCCAGCGGCTCAATGGAAAAATATGATTGAAGTACTGTTTCTGCGCCGCAGTCATTTCGCCGTTGCCTTTAATAATGCCGCCTGCCTGCTGAACGGGTATGGCGAGCGATTCAAGTTTGTCCGCCGGGAATACCTTAAAATAACTGAATACGGGAACGGTCACGATCAGGAAAGAAACGACCGCCGCCAGAAAGACCGCATACATCCGCAAATAATTTTTCCGGAAAAAAAACGGGAAAATGACAAACAGGGCCAGAAGCACCGGCCAGCCGTTGTGCCGGAAAAAGATCAGGCCCGCAATCGAAAGATACAGAATCAAAAGATGGATAGACGATTTCAGCCATTTTCCTTCCGAGCGGATGATCTGTATCAGCACGGTCGTCAGCAGGAGCAGAAAATAGCAGTACAGCGTATCTTTCCAAATCGTTACCGAATAAAGCGCGCTGAGCGGAAAGAAGGTGAGAAAGAGCCAGCCGGCCGTAATCATCCATTTGTTCGTGCCCATTTTTCTGAAGGCATAAATGACGTATCCGCTGATCAGGTCCGCGCATACGAGCTGCAGAATGACAAAGGCCGCGGGATTATCCCATAGTTTAGTTGTCAGCACGATGATCCAGGTCATCACGACAGGATGCCAGTCGTTGAAGAAAATCGAATGAGCCTGCTGCCACTGATTGACGGAATCAATGACGAGAATACCCGGAAAGAACGCCCAAAGATAAAGCAGGGACAGCAGCATCGGCGGAGCGGAATAGAGAAACACGGTCCGCTTCGGCGGGCCGGCGGCTTCATCCGGCCCGGGCAGCAGTGTACTTAACCAGACAATCGCCAGCAGCGAGAATAGAAGAAACAGGAAAGCCGCCGCGTAAACAGCTGCCGCCGCGAAGAAACCGGCATCGGATAAATAGAAGCGGGGCACTTTTAAAGCGACGGTCAGCACGGCGGCAAACAAAAAAAGAAAAAGAAAAGCAAATTCCTTCATTTTTTTGTTTAATGAACGGTAGGGCCCGAAAAAAGCCTGGCCGGCCACGCCGAAACAGAGGAAGCCGCCGATGATCGCAAAAAAGAGCACGAAAACGGGAGAAAGCCGCCCTGCCTGATGCGAAAGCAAAGAAAATCCTGTTCCGACAATCGGGCCGCCGATCAGGCTGGCGGCGATGCAGTGTAACGTTTGCTTATTCATCGGTCATGACCTGCTCTTTTCCAATTCATGTCTGCTTCCCAGCGAATCGTAAATACGGTGCAGTTCCATTTCGTACTGTTTCCTGGCATTATTGACGACGGTATCGAGAACGAGTCCGCAGACAAGCGAAAGCATGGCCATCATCATCAGTCCGACGGCCAGCACAGCGGACGGGACTTTATAAATATAGTGAAATTTGATAAATTCGACGATGACGGGAATTCCGGCAACAAAACTGAGAACGGCCAGCAGAGCGGCCCAAAGGGAGAAAAATTCCAGAGGTTTATAATCCTTAAAAAGAGCGAAAATAGTTTTGATCACTTTGATGCCGTCACGGACCGTATTCAATTTCGATTCGCTTCCGTTCGGCCGGTCGCGGTAGTCAATCGGAATTTCTTTAATTTTGAAACGCTTGTCCAGTGAATGGATGCTCAATTCCGTCTCAATCTCAAATCCGGTGCTTGTGACCGGAAATGAGCGGACAAACAGCCGGTTGAACCCGCGGTAACCGGTCATGATGTCGTTGATACTGCTTTTGTAGAGCCGGTTGATCAGGTTTTTAACGAGCGTGTTGCCGAAATTGTGAAAAGCCCTTTTATTTTCATTTTCATAGGTGCCGTTAGACAGCCGGTCGCCGATCGTCATATCGGCTTCACCGCTGATCAGCGGCTGAATCAGTTCGTGCACGGCCTCGGCGGGGTAAGTGTCGTCGCCGTCCACCATGACGTAATAATCCGCATCGATATCGAAAAACATCGACCGGACGACATTGCCTTTTCCCTGACGGTATTCCTCGACAACAATGGCTCCTTTCTCTCTGGCGATTTTATTTGTCTGATCCGTTGAGTTATTATCGTAAACGTAGAGATCCGCTTCCGGGAGCTCCCGTTTAAAGTCGTCAATGACCTTGCTAATTGTCAATTCTTCATTATAGCAAGGGATCAGTACAGCAATTTTCATCGTTTACACTCCTCGTCCATACGACTATTCAGTCAATCATTATAGATTATATCATTAATAGGCGTGCAGAATATGTATATTTTTAATTCTGTTTGTGGGCGGCGGGATGTTGATTTATAATACCATTAGCAATCATAAAATCGGTGCCGGCTTGCTGCTTTTTAATCCGGTACACGGATTTAAGTGTGGAGAAATTATTTTGAGAGAGAAAGAGGTTTTTGCCGACATGAAAGTCCCGAAAATCAGCGTTATCGTTCCGATATATAACGTGCAGCGCTATCTGGAGGACTGTCTGGATTCTTTAAACAAACAGACTTTCAAGGATTTCGAGGTCATTATGGTGAATGACGGTTCCACCGACAGGAGCGGCAGGATCATGCACCGCTATGCGGATGAGCACGCCAATTTTTTTGCCCATGACAAAACGAACGGGGGTCTTGGACAGGCAAGAAATTTCGGATTGCAGTTTGCAAGGGGCGAATATATTGCTTTTATGGATTCGGACGATCTTCTCGATTCGGAAGCCTATGAAAAAATGATCGCTCTTGTCGAAGAAACACATTCGGATATGGTGATCGGAAACGTCGTCCGTTTCAATTCATTCAAAGAATTTCCTTCGGTCCTCCATCAGAAGGTCTTTACGAAGAAGAAGCTGAAAGCGCATATTACAAGAGATTATGAACTGGTTTACGATACGACCGCGTGGAACAAGCTGTATCGGCGCTCGTTTTGGGAGGAGCACCGTCTGTCGTTTCCGGAGCACATGCTTTATGAAGATATTCCGGTGACTTTTCCCGCTCATTATCTGGCAAATTCCGTGGACGTTCTTGACGATGTCGTTTATTATTGGCGCTCCCGCGATTTCGGCGACCAGTCGATCACGCAGAATCGAACGGATATCAAAAATCTGACAGACCGGCTGAAAGCCGTCGACCTGCTGAACGCTTTTTTCGAGAAACATCATATTGAAGGCGGGCTGAAAGCTGCAAAGGACTATAAAATCCTAAATACCGATCTGCTATTATATCTGAACAAACTGGATGAAGCCGACGATCCCTATGTCGACATGTATCTGGAGCGGGTGTCCCGTTATCTGCAGACCGTTCCGGATGAAAGCCTGCTTCAGCTCTGGCCGATCGACCGGATCAAGTATTTTTTTGTAAAAAAGAGGGACAAACAGCGAGTGCTTCGTCTGCTCGGCTATCAGCACAGCGGCGAAATGAGCCGGCTGAAAATTGCGCGGCGCGACGGCCATTATTATGCCGACTATTTGTATCATGAACAGGTGCCGCAGCCGCTGCTGCTGATCGACGACAATCTGCAGATAAAGCGGAAGACGCGCAAAGTGTCCTGGCAAGGGCGGCGGCTGACCGTCGAAGGATACGGATACATTGAAAAAATCGATGTTCCGCACCGGTCGGCTGTCGCAGTGCAATTTTCCCTGCTGAACGAAGAGAGCGGACTGAGGCTGCCGATTGAAAAGGCCGAAGTGAAGCGATACCTGCCGAACACGATCATGCACGGGATTCTGGCGAAAAAAAAATACATGCCCTTTAAGTTTGTCTATAATTATAATTGGTCCGGTTTTGCACTCTCCATTCCGTTCGACCGGGCACCGTTCGATCAGATTCCCTACGGCAGTTATGTGATTGAAGGGAAGATCATCGCGGGCGGACTGACACGCACCTTCTTTGTCGGGTCTCCGGTGAGAGGGAGCAGAACGCGGCCGGATTTTATCAATGATCAAAAACAGACGATCCATATTGCTTACAGCGGCAACTGGGATCTGCATATTATCAAGGAAAAAATAGACAACGTCATTAAAAGCGTGGAAATCGGCTCATCTGAAATCCGTCTGGCCGGCCGCGTGTCCGATCCTGATCAGGCAGACACTCTGAACATCAAGAATAAAGAGAGTGGTGTACGTCTCAGTTTCCAGCCGGCATCCGGGCAGTCTCCGTTTGAGATCGGCATTCCGGCCCGGACGTTTGCCGCAGAAGAGCATCTCGGCGAGTGGGATGTCTCCCTATCGATGATTGACGGGACAAAAAGCCCGGTCGTCTTCGGGAAGGGCAATGAAACCATCGGCGACATCGGTTTTGCCGAAGCGGCGGTCCGGGTGCGGCCGAGCGGGCATATGTACCTTCTTATTCAGAAATACGGAGCTGAGCTGCTCGACGTGGCCGCTATTAATAGAAAAATGATCAGGCTGTCTGTGGCGGCTCCCTTTCCGTTTGCCGAACGGGATGGGGTGGCGGACAATCTGATGCTGACACTGCAATCACACGATCAAAATGAAGTGCGCAGCTTTTCCCTGAGCCGGACCGGCCGGACGGATCCGGTCGGCCGGCCGATTCTTGAAGGGCGGATCGATCTGAGTCAGGAAATGAATCCGGAAAACCTGAAATATCGGGATTTCAGCCTTTTTCTGACCGATCGCCGCAACGATGGAAATCCTTCCTGCAGTTATGAGATCTATTCGGATCAATTGCTCAAAGAACCGGTATCCATCGTGTTCAACAAGGTTATCTATGCATTCAGGCACACAAACGATCGTACGCTTTCGCTCAGCCTTGCGGCGAAATGGGGCTGGATCGAGCGGGGAAGATTACGGCGCGCGGTTCTGAGAAAGCTGTTCTACCCTGCGGCGCGGCGGCTGTTTCCCATGAAGCAAAAAACGGTCATTTTTGAAAGCTACTGGGGCAAAAATTTTGAATGCAATCCGAGAGCGCTGTATGAATACATCGATGCCCATTACCCGCAATATAAAACGGTGTGGAGCCTGCGCGACCCATTGACGCATATTGAAGGGCACGCCGTCAAAGTCAGAATGCATTCATTAAAATATTATTATTACATGGCGACTGCCAAATACTTTGTCAATAATGTCAATTTCCCGGATTTTTATCGGAAAAGAAAACAGGCGGTTGAGCTTCAGACGATGCACGGGACACCCCTGAAAACGCTCGGACTTGACGTTCCCGGAGAAATCAAACCGGGGAAACAGATGGAGATCTATCTGGCGAAAAACAGGCGCTGGGATTATTTATGCGTCCCGAGCGACTATGTCGGGAAAATCGCCGAGCGGGCTTTTGCGCACAGGGCTGAAGTGATTGAGACAGGCTATCCGAGAAATGACAAGTTATTTTACGATAATTCCGCGGAGAAAATCCGTGAAATTAAAGTCCGGCTCGGCATACCGACGGATAAAAAAGTGATTTTCTATGCACCGACGTGGCGCATAAAGAACCAGTTTAAAATGGAAATGGATCTTTCGAGATTAAAAGATTGCTTCAGCGGCGAATATGTTCTGCTCGTCAAGTTTCATCATTACGTGGCCGATGCCGTGCAAATCGACGAAAGGCAGACGGCCGGTTTCGTTTACAATGAAACGTCCTATGACGATATCAGGGATCTTTATCTGATTGCCGATGTCTTAATCACAGATTATTCGTCGGTGATGTTCGACTATGCCATTCTTGCACGGCCGATTATTCTGTTCACGTATGATCTGGAGCAATATCGTGATAACCTGCGCGGTATGTATTTCGACATCATTGAGAAAGCACCCGGTCCGGTCTGCCTGACCAATGACGAATTGATCCGCGAACTTCGGAACATCGGCCGTTTCAGAGAGAATTACGGCGACAGGCTGGATGCGTTCAGAGCGATGTTTACTTCCTATGATCACGGAAACGCCAGCGAAAAATGTTTTAATATCGTCTTCCAAAAGTGATCCGCTTTGCCGGCGGTTTTCCCGCGGCGGATTGAATTTTTTCAGAGAGGGAACTATAATGGCTTAACGGCCGGAAGGATTTATTTGCAGGACAGGCTGCCTTGAAAGGCAGCCGGAGAGGGGGAGCGGTATCATTGAAAAGGGTACTGACCTACGGAACGTTCGATTTGCTGCATTACGGGCACATAAATCTGCTGAAGCGTGCCCGGGCGCTCGGAGATTATCTGATTGTCGGCCTTTCAACGGATGAATTTAATGCTTTGAAACATAAGGAGGCTTACCACAGCTTTGAACATCGCAAATTGATTCTGGAAGCGATCCGCTATGTGGATCTCGTCATCCCCGAGAAAAACTGGGAGCAGAAAATTGATGACGTACAAAACTATCATGTCGATGTTTTTGTCATGGGCGATGACTGGAAAGGAAAATTTGATTTTCTCAAGGAGTACTGCCAGGTCGTTTATCTCCCGAGGACTGTCGGCATTTCGACTACAAAAATAAAACAGGATCTCTATTCGTTAAAAAATGATTAGAGAATGGTTGGTTGAAATTTATCTGTTTCTTTTTAAGATTTTTTTTGCTTTTTTTAAACTTTTTCCAAAAAGGGACAAAGTCGTTTTTGTCGCATCTTTCAGCGGAAATACAAGATATGTGGCCGAGGAATTCAGACGGGAACGCGTTCCCTGCAATCTCGTGTTCCTTTGCAGGAAAAACTGCCTTGCTGATTTTCGTGCGTGCGGCGGACGCGTGCTTCCTTTTGAAACAGCCGGTTTTCTTTCCCTGCTGCGTTCAGCCTTTCATCTGGCTACGGCCAAAACGGTTTTTGTCGATAATTATTTCGGCTTTCTTTCCGTCGTCCGCTTCAGAAAGGGCGTCTGCTGCATTCAATTGTGGCACGCATCCGGAGCACTGAAAACCTTTGGTCTGGAAGATCGGTCGGCCGCTCTCAGAACGAAGCGTGCGAAACGGCGTTTCAGACGTGTCTATCGCCGTTTCGACAAAGTGATCGTCGGATCCGATAGGATGGCCGGCATATTCATGCGCTCTTTCGGCATCGGAGAGGGGCGGATGCTGCGTACCGGAATACCGCAGACTGATTTCTTCTACACTTTTCACGACCGCCGCCGGCTATTTTCGGAAGACAGAGCCTGCATGGCACGGCTGCAGTCCAACGCCGTTTCAGCGGACGGCGCGGACGGATCGCTCCGGCCGGGGGAAAAAGCAGCTGAATGGGAAAGGGCAGCCAGCCTGAAAAAGAAAATCTTATATGCCCCGACTTTCCGGGAAGATGAACGGGATCATTTTCAGCTCCGGCTTGATCTCGAGCTGATGAAACGTGCGCTCGGCGAGGATTATATGCTTCTGATCCGCCTGCACCCGGCCGTCCGTGCTTCCTTTCGGATACCGGAACGCTGCAGCAGCTTCGCCTTTGATTGCTCAAACAGCGGGGATGTGAATGAATGGCTGCTGGCAAGCGATCTTCTGATTACCGATTATTCTTCGCTGCCCGTTGATTTTGCTTTACTCGGCCGCCCGATGATTTTCTATCCCTATGATCTGGAAGATTATGAAAAAAAGAGAGGTTTTCAGGGAAACTATCTGGACTGGGTTCCCGGTCCGGTCGCCTTCTCAACGGGCGATATCGTTTCTTTTATTAAAAAAGGGAGCTGGAATCTTGATAAGGTGGCCGCTTTTTCGGATCAGTGGAATACCTATTCGAAAGGGCATTCAAGCCGCAACGTGGTTCATTATGTAAGGAGGATAACGGACTTCGGCCAGTGACCGGGCGGAAACTATTCAGCGGGCAAAGGGTCCGGAGTTCTTATCAGGTTTCCGGAAAACGGGAGAACCGATTGTCGTGCGGAAGGTGAAAAATGGATGAAAACGGAAGGATCAATAAGGCTTCGTTTAAAGACGCACGCTGCCTTTCTTTTTAAAAAATGGGGACGTTTTGTCTTCCGCTGTGTCTACAGAGAATGTTTCAGGCTGTTGGGGCATCTTCCCGCGGACAGAAATCTGGTCATATTTGAAAGCTTTTTCGGAAGACAATACAGTTGCAACCCGCGGGCGATCTACGAGTACATGAGGGAGAACTGCCGGGATTACCGGCTGATCTGGAGCGCAGACCGGCGGCACGGGAGACTGTTTGAGCAGCACGGCGTGCCCTATGTCCGGCGCTACTCATTGAGATGGCTGCTGCTGATGAGCCGTGCCCGCTACTGGGTGACAAACATCCGCTTCCCGTCGTGGTTCTGCAAATCGAAGCACACGATTTATCTGCAGACATGGCACGGAACACCGCTCAAGCGGCTCGGGACGGATATTGAGCACGATCTGGCACCGGGTAAGGATGTGGAAAAATATAAACGTGATTTTGTGAAAGATTCCGGAATGTGGGATATTCTGATCTCTCCGAATCGTTATTCTTCCGATATTTTTACGCGTGCATTTGCCTTCGGGAAAACGCTGCTTGAAACGGGTTATCCGCGGAACGACTGCCTTTATCGAATGAATCGGAGCGATACCGTCCGGGCCGTCAAAGATAAGTGCGGACTGCCGCGGGATAAGAAAGTGATTCTTTATGCGCCGACATGGCGCGACGATCAGTTTGACGGCGCGGAACGCTACCGCTTTGACCTTCATCTCGATCTGGAGCGGATGCGCGGCCAGCTGGCGGATAATTATGTAATTATCCTGCGGATGCATTATCTGATCGCGGGCCGGCTTGACCTTGGGGCGTATGCCGGTTTTGCCTTTGATTTTTCGCACTATGACGATATACGCGATCTTTATCTGATATCCGATCTCCTGATCACCGACTATTCGTCCGTGTTTTTTGATTATGCGAATCTGAGGCGGCCGATGATTTTCTTTGCCTATGATATAGACAGATACCGTGACTTTCTGCGCGGATTTTACTTTGATTTCGAAAAGACGGCTCCGGGTCCGATCGTCAGAACGACTGACGAAGTGATTCAGGCCGTCAGAGAAACGGAACGTCCGGGCTTCCGGTTATCGGAAAATTTTGAACCTTTCTTTCGAAAGTTTTGTTCCCTTGAAGACGGCCGGGCAACGGAGCGGGTCGTCAGACGCGTGTTTGGCAGCGGCCCGGCCCAAACTGATTTTTGACGTTGTGAAGGCTGCCCATTTGTAAAAGTAAAATTAAATTAGAATTATTAAATAATATTCATTTTGAAATAAGACTTATCATGCCGGAAACGTGGTATAGTATAGATGTAAGAGGAATTAATATTAATTATTAAAGAGTATGGGAAGGTTGGTGGTGAGGATGTACAGAATACTGGTACCAGTCGATGGTTCCGAGCCTGCTTCACGCGCTTTACGGGAAGCGGTTACAATTGCGGAAGGCAAGCAAGAAGCAGAGATCACGTTGATTTATGTCAGCCCTTCTCCTGTGTATTTTCCGTTTTATTCGATGGTCGGGCCGTCATTGGATGCAGATGTGAAGGAAGTTGAAGAAAAAGAAGGCAACCAAATGCTGGATGAACTGATTGAAAAAGAATCGGCAAACACGAATATTAAATTTCACAAGAAACATTTATACGGAATTGCCGCGCAGGAAATCTGCGATTATGCGAATGATACGAAAATAGACATGATTGTCATGGGGAATCGCGGAATGGGAGCCTTCGGGCAAGTGATTCTGGGAAGCGTCAGCAATAAAGTGCTTCATCTGGCGGATTGCCCGGTCATGATTGTGAAGTAAGGCCTGCAAAGGGCGGCATGTACTCCTGCAAGCGAACATTGCTGGCAGGGGTTTTTCTATTGAAGCTTCGATTAAATGGGTGGGCTTGTGCAGGGAACCTTGAAATCGAAGTTATTTTTTTTGCCTAAACACTTGAAAGTCAAAAAAGGTCAGACTATAATAAAAGCATAAGGTCAAAGATGGTCAAACAAAGAGATGATCACACTGACCGTTGGAAAAGTGGAGGAGGCATAGCAAGTATGGTGCTTTGTGATGAATGCAAAATCAATCCGGCAGTTATAGAAATGAATGTCATTATTAATGGACAGCAGAAACATCTGCACTTTTGCGAGGAATGCTATATGAAAATGAGAAACAATATGAGTATGCCTTCGTTCTTTCAGGGCGGGGGAGCTTCACCGTTTGACGATCTTTTCAAAAGTTTTATGCAGCCGTCTTTTGCGGACCGGGAAAATAAGGCCCAGGAAAACGGAATGGCCTTTGACGGCGGACAGGCGCGGCCGTCGGGAGGCGGGCGCCGGGGCGGTTTCCTTGATCAGATCGGCCGCAATCTGACGGAAGCGGCCCGCAGGGGGAAAATCGATCCTGTCATCGGCCGCAACCGCGAGGTCCAGCTGGTTATTGAGACGCTGAACCGCAGAAATAAAAACAACCCGGTACTGATCGGCGAACCAGGTGTCGGCAAAACAGCGATCGCGGAAGGGCTTGCCCTTAAGATCGTCGAAGGGAAAGTGCCGGCCAAACTGGCGAATAAGGAACTTTATCTGATCGACGTTTCTTCTCTGGTAGCCGGCACCGGCATCCGCGGCCAGTTCGAACAGCGAATGAAACAGTTATTGTCCGAACTGGAAAAACGTAAAAATGTCATCGTCTTTATCGATGAAGTGCATCTGCTCGTCGGCGCCGGTTCCGCAGAGGGCGGCTCGATGGACGCAGGCAATATCCTGAAGCCGGCCCTTGCCCGCGGCGAACTTCAGATCATGGGTGCAACGACCTTGAAGGAATACAGAAAGATCGAGAAGGATGCCGCTCTTGAACGGCGTTTCCAGCCGATTATTGTGAATGAGCCGACGCAGGAAGAGGCTGTTCAGATTTTAAAGGGTCTTCAGTCAAGATATGAAAACTATCATCACGTCCGTTATAGCGATGAAGCGATCCGGGCCTGTGTCGCTCTGTCCTCACGTTATATCCAGGATCGTTTCCTGCCCGACAAGGCGATCGACCTGATGGATGAGGCCGGTTCTAAAATGAACCTCAATCTGACGCCGGTCGATACGGAAAGTGTTAAAAAGAAAATCGAGGAGATCTCTGCAGCTAAAACGCAGGCGACGAAGAATGAACGGTTTGAACAGGCGGCAAGGCTTCGCGATCAGGAACATGCCTATCAAAAGCAGCTCGAACAACTGGAAAAAATCAAGGCGAACGGCGCCGAGCCTCCGGTAACGGGCAATGAAGCGGTCGTCAATGAAGAACTGATTCAGCAGATTGTGGAGACGCGTACGGGCATTCCGGTCCGTAAACTGCAGAGCGATGAACAGAACAAGATGAGAAACCTGGCTGAGCATCTGAACGAGAAGGTGATCGGCCAGAAGGAAGCCGTTGAGAAAGTGGCCAGGGCCATCCGCAGAAACCGCACAGGCTTCCGCAAAACGACCCGTCCGATCGGTTCATTCCTGTTTGTCGGCCCGACCGGCGTCGGCAAGACGGAACTTGCCAAGACGCTCGCTTATGAAATGTTCGGTGAACGCGATGCGATGATTCGTCTCGACATGAGTGAATACATGGAGAAACATTCGGTCTCGAAACTGATCGGTGCGCCTCCCGGCTATGTCGGTCATGATGAGGCGGGTCAGCTGACGGAAAAGGTACGCCGCAAACCGTACAGTATTATCCTGCTTGACGAGATTGAGAAGGCGCATCCGGATGTAATGCATATGTTCCTTCAGATTCTGGATGACGGCCGCCTGACGGACAGCCAGGGGAGAACGGTCAGCTTCAAAGATACGGTCATTATCATGACCAGCAACGCCGGAATCAACAACAAATCGGCGACGGTGGGATTCGGTGCGACGGACAGCCGCGAGGATATGATCAAGCAGCTGGAAAACTACTTCCAGCCGGAATTTCTGAACAGGTTTGACGCGATCGTCAAGTTCAATTCTCTGACAAAAGACGATCTGCTGGCGATCGTCGACCTGATGCTGAAGGATATTGAAAGTGCGGCACAGACACAGGGCCTGACGCTGACCGTGACAGATGCCGCGAAGAAGAAGCTTGCCGAACTCGGTTATAATCCGGAATTCGGGGCACGGCCGCTGCGCCGCGTTCTTGAGGAAAAAGTCGAAGACAGCATCTCCGATTTGCTGCTGGAAAACAGCGGGGCCCAATCGATAACTGTAGATGAAGCCGGCGGCGAAATCAAAGTCGCAGCAAATCGTTAATATAAAGAAGGATTCTCCGCAAGGAGGGTCTTTTTTTGGAGAAAAAACGGCCGCGTGCCCTTCTGCGGCAATTTCCGTTTGACATTGTACAGAAAACGTGGCAGAATGGCTTTACAATCACGAAAAAGCGATGAAGGGAATCAGTAGCGGCTGTTTCTGTTTTCAGAGAGCGGGCGGTTGGTGCGAGCCGGCGGCAGACAGTGCGGCGAATTACCTCCCTGAGCATCTTCCGCGAACGAAGAGTAGCGGGAGACGGCCTTGACCGTTATGGCAATTGAGAGGCGGCACTTTGCCGCCAGAAGGATGGTACCGTGCATAAAAGCGCTCCTTAAGGGAGGGCTTTTTTATTTTGCCGATATCGGACAGATTAAAACGAAAGGTGTGGCAAGGATGGACATTATTGATGATTTGAAATACCGCGGCCTGATTAACCAGGTGACGGATGAAGAGGGGCTGCGCGAGGCGCTGAAAAAGCCGATATCCTTTTACTGCGGCTTCGACCCGACGGCCGACAGCCTGCATGCCGGCAATCTGCTGATCATCATCACGATGATGCGTTTCCAGCGGGCGGGGCACCGTCCGGTCGTCGTCGCCGGCGGCGGGACGGGCATGATCGGCGACCCGAGCGGCCGTTCCAGCGAACGCCGGCTAAACACGAAAGCAGTTGTCGACGGCTATGTCCGTCATTTTAAAAAGCAGTTTTCCTGTTTTTTCGACTTCGACGGCGCCAAGGCCGTTTACGTCAATAATGGCGATTGGCTGGGCAGCCTGTCGGCGATTTCATTTTTGCGCGATGTCGGCAAACATTTTTCGCTCAATTACATGCTCTCCAAAGATTCCGTTCAGTCGCGGATGGATGCCGGTATATCGTTTACGGAGTTCTCCTATATGCTCCTGCAGGCGTTCGATTATTTGAATCTTTATGAGAAATTCGGCTGCCGGCTGGAGATCGGCGGCAGCGACCAGTGGGGAAATATAACGGCAGGCCTGGAGCTGATTCGAAGAAAGGGACATGAGGAACCGGCGTTCGGGCTGACGTTTCCGCTGATCACCAAGAGCGACGGAACAAAGTTCGGCAAATCAATGGGCGGCGCCATCTGGCTGGATCCGGACAAGACGACTCCTTATGAATGGTATCAGTTCTGGATGAACACTTCGGATGACGATGTCGTCAATTACCTGAAATACTTTACTTTTCTTTCGAAAGATCAGATAGAAAGCCTGGCTGCGGAGACGGCGCGGCACCCCGAAGAAAGGAAAGCGCAGAAGACGCTTGCACAGGAGCTGACAAAACTGGTCCACGGCGAGAAAGCGCTGCGGGAAGCGGAACATATTTCCGAGGCACTCTTCAGCGGCGACATTTCGCGGCTGACCGCCGAAGAAATCAGTCAGGGATTCAAGGATGTTCCGACTTATGAGGCGGCTTCGGACGCACCGGAAGGTCTGATTGATCTGATTGTCGCCGCGGGCGTCACAACTTCCAAACGTCAGGCGAGAGAAGACGTTAAGAATGGGGCGATCTATGTTAACGGCATCCGCCGGACGGAGCTGTCCTATGTGCTCTCGGAAAATGACCGGATTGACGGCATGTACACGATCATACGACGCGGAAAAAAGAAATATACGCTGATCAGGTACTGAGCACACGTGAAGGCCGGCATAAAAATGCGGTGAATCGGTATGTCCCTGCGGCAATTGATGCACACTAGTGTCGAATAAACGACCGAATATTAGACGACGTATGGCGAAATTGGTATACTGATAATAGTGGTTTTAATCTGCAGAAAGTTGAGAATAGAAACGCTTCATACTGTGAATTCGTCACCGTAAGAGATCAGCAATCGAAGGAGGAATAGATCATGGCTACGGAAAACGAAAAAAAATCATGCAGCGGTCTTGGTGCAAAAGAACTTTTTATCGGGGGCGTTATCGGAGGAATGATCGGAGCCGCCGCGGCGCTGTTTCTTGCGCCCAAGTCCGGAGAAGAGCTGCGCCGCGATCTGTGTGCCAATAATGCGATCGGGAGCGGCATCGAAAAGATTAAACAGGCGGCGTCGAATCTGATCAAAAAAGACAGCGAACCGTACAGCTGACCCTGTCTGGGCCGTTCATCAGCTCTTTTGGCGTCAGGGATGCGAAATAGAAATAATCCGCATCCCGGCGCTGAAGGGGCTTTTTATGTTCCCGGACGGAGAGAAGGCCGTGCGGGCGGCCCGCCAGCGGAAAGACCTGTTTCCAATCCGGATTTTCTTAAACGTGATAGGTATTTCCGGACGGCAGTTCCAGACAGTTGAGCTGGCCGCCGAAGACGCAGCCGCCGTCAATGCCGATAATATTATTCTGACCGAAAAAAACGCCGCTGGAAGACTGAAGGGTCATAGTCGGCGTATGGCCGAAAACGACCGTTTTTTCTCCGTGATAATGGGTCAGAAATGGTGCGCGTGTCCACAAAAAGGTTTGATCGTCCGTTTCATCCGGGGATTTTTCCGGATCGACCCCTGCATGGACAAAGAAATAGTGTTCTGTCTGCGTATAAAAGGCAAGATGCTGAATCCATTCCAGATCGTCGCGCAGTTCTTTCGGCAGATCCGCCGAACCATTCTGGAGACCATGATAAAAGGTTTTGAACGTTAAGCCGTAGCTTGCAAGTGTCCGGGCCCCGCCGTTCGCCGCCCAGTTAGCGAGCGTATCCGGGCCGGGGCTGGCCAGCGCTTTTTCCATCATGTCTTCGTGATTGCCTTTCAATGCAATGGCTCCTCCGCTTTCCAGCTCCCGCGCCTTTTTAATGACGGCTTTCGGATCCTGTCCGCGGTCGACATAATCGCCCAGCAGAATCAGGAGATCCTCGTCCGGGTTATAGTGCGTTAAGTCGAGGAGGGCGTTAAATGGATCAATTTCGCCGTGCATGTCGCTGATCGCGAGCAGGCGTCTGATTGTTTGCAATAAAATCCCCCCGCTTTCCTGTCTCTATCATAGACAAATCGGCAACGGTTATGCAACCGTGAAACGGCGGTTTCCGAGAGTGATCATCGTCACTTTATTACTATTCACGGCCCAAATCGTTATAATGATAGTGTAAGCGAATTCATCGGCAAAATCATTGAATCGATTCAGTTTACAAAAAAGAAGGGATGAGACGGATGGAATATCGGACAGAACACGATACGCTCGGTGAGGTCAAGGTGCCGGCCGACCGGCTGTGGGCGGCACAAACGGAGAGAAGCAGGCATAATTTTCATATCGGGTGGGAAAAAATGCCGCTCGATATTATCAGGGCTTTTGCCGTGCTCAAAAAAGGAGCGGCACTGGCCAACCGCGATCTCGGAACGTTGGATGCTGAAAAGGCCGCAGCTATCGTTACGGCTGCCGATGAAATCATCGCCGGAAAATGGGATGACGAGTTTCCGCTGATGGTCTGGCAGACCGGGAGCGGGACACAGTCAAATATGAACGTGAACGAAGTGATTGCGAACCGCTCCAATCAGCTTCTAAAGGAAAAAGGATCGAAAACGCGTGTTCATCCCAATGACGACGTCAATAAGTCGCAAAGTTCGAACGACACGTACCCGACGGCGCTGCATATTGCCGCGCTTCTTGCTGTCGAAAATGAGGTGCTGCCGGCTCTTGACGAACTGAAGGAAACGCTTGACAGAAAGGCCGCGGCTTTTCAGGACATTATTAAGATCGGGAGAACCCATCTGCAGGATGCGACGCCGCTCACTCTCGGCCAGGAAATCAGCGGCTGGGCCTACATGCTGGATCGTTCAAAAGCGCTGCTGCTTGCCGACAGCGATTATTTGCGGGATCTGGCGATCGGCGGAACGGCGGTCGGAACCGGGCTCAATGCACACCCTGAATTCGGGGAGCGCGCCGCACGGGAAATTGGAAAGATCACGGGAAAAACGTTCCGGTCGTCTAAAAATAAATTTCATGCGCTGACCAGCCATGATCAGATTGTTGCCGTTCACGGCGTTCTGAAAGGGCTGGCCGCCGATCTGATGAAAATCGCTAATGATGTCAGATGGCTGGCGAGCGGACCGCGCTGCGGAATCGGCGAGCTTTCCATCCCGGCAAACGAGCCGGGCAGCTCGATCATGCCCGGGAAGGTGAATCCGACACAATGCGAAGCGGTGACCATGGTCGCCGTCCAGGTTATGGGGAATGACGCGGCTATCGGCGTTGCCGCCAGCCAGGGAAATTTTGAACTGAATGTATTTAAACCGGTAATCGGCTATAATTTTCTGCAATCGACCAGACTGCTGGCCGATGTGATGCACTCGTTCAATGAACGCTGCGTTGCCGGCATCGAACCGAATCGTGCAAAAATCAAGGAAAATCTCAATCGTTCGCTGATGCTTGTGACGGCGCTCAATCCCTACATCGGTTATGAGCAGGCTGCCAAAATATCGAAGCTGGCATTCAAAGAAGGGCTGAGCCTGAAGGAGGCTGCCGTTAAGCTCGGCATTCTGACCGCCGGACAGTTTGACGACTATGTCAAACCTGAAGCGATGATCCATCCGCACGCTTAATAGAAAGCAGGGGCGGTCCCGAAAAGGTGGCCGCCGCTGAGGACCGGATTCAAAAAGTCGGCCTGTCAACATTTTAATCAATTCAAGAGACTGCCTCATAAACGGGTGATCAACCTTATGATGCAGTCTCTTTTCGGCTTTAATTCTCCTTATATGCCGGCGGCCCTTTGGCTCAGGCTGTTTCTTTTGTCTGCCGTCCCCTGCTTTTTCAGCAGACAAACGGCTCAGCGGGCCTCCTCCATTTTTTTGATCCGCTGTTCATTCTGCCCCGCCTTTTTAACAAGAGCGGGATATCTGAAAAGAAGCATCGTGTAACGTCCCAATAAAAAACCGGCCATGAAAATGAAGTAAATCACAAAACTCGACGATCCGTTTAATGAGGGCGCCAGCGACAGGAAATGAACGGATGCGTATTTCAATGCGTAGCGTATCGGAATGGAAAGAAACCAGACCAGGACAGCCATGACGGAACCTGACAAGTACCAGGCGCCGTTATGATTCACGAGCGGCGTGTAACGCCCCTGTATCAGGCCGAGTCCGAATGACAGAAGGAAGCTCGCCGCAATGATGCACCAGTCCGCCGGCGGCAGAGCGGGCAGGATTGAGAGCGAATAGCCTGAGAACAGCAAGAGGGCGAGCGGCTGCCGGTACAGTCTGCCCGTCAGCGGTATTTCGCGGAGCTGGTTGATCAGCACGGCAGCCAGAAAAAGTGAACCGATAACAAGGATCAATGAATTCCACCTCCATCTTGCTTATGCGCATTTTCAGTTTATGAAGGGCCTGATTTGTCCTACAACGCCGATCTTCTGACTTCAGCAAACAATTTTCTTAGAAGTTTATTAAATTACAATGGTGTTACAAATAAAAAGCGACAAAATATACCATTTTTCTGCCTTATGTTACATTTATGTTTCATCAAGAAATAAAAGCTTAATATCAGCCGTTAAATTGTTAATGTTATAATGAAAAAGTCGATGAAATGTGTAAAAAAAACGATAAGTTACTGAAATAAAATAAATAGAAAAACAGAAAATTGACGCATTGGGGAGGACATTAGCTAATCATGGCAATGAGCAAAAAGAAAGTGGCAGTGACAGTCGCACTGACGGTCGGACTTACATACACGGCAACAGCCCCATCGGTTACATACGCAACGTCCTTACAATCGCTTCAGAATCAGACGGCTTCGCAGCAGTCACTCAGCGGGCAGGTGAGCGCGCAGAAAAAAGCACTTCAGGCGCAGCTCGATCAGATGATTCAGCAGCAGCTGAAGCTGACCGGGCAGATCAGCGATGCCCAGGCACAAATTAACACGACAAACGACCAGATCTCGACACTGAAGAATGATATCCAGGTCCTTCAGAAGAGGATCGATGCCCGCAAGAAACTCCTCGATACCCGCTTGGTTTCGATCTATAAGAACGGCGGATCGGTGGATGTGATCGACTTTCTGCTCGGTTCCAAATCGTTCGGCGATTTCATCGACCGGGCGACGACTTTGAACATGATCACGACGCAGGATCAGAAAATCATCAACGATCAGAAAAATGATCAAAATGCGGTCGCGGTAAAGAAACAGAGCGTCGAAAAGAAACAGGCGGCCAATGTAGCTAAACTGGCCGATCTGCAGAAAAACCTCGGCAAGGTGAATGCACTTCAGGCTCAGAAAAAAATTGCGGTCAGCGCGCTGAATGACAAGCAGGCCAATATCTCGCAAACACTGACTGAGCTTGCGGGCGCCGCCTCAAACCTTAAAAATGCGAAGCCGGTTGCGGCGGCTGCTTCGTCTTCGCCTGCTGCCACTCCGGTATCGCATCAAAGTAGCACGTCGAATGCCAATTCAGGAAACTCGGGAAGCTCTTCTTCGTTTACATTATCGTCTTCGGTGTCCTCGGGCGGTATTGCCGGTATTTTGAACTACGGAAATCAGTTTATCGGTCGTTCTTCGTACGCCTGGGGTGTTGAGAGCCCGTCGACCGGCCGCTTTGACTGCTCCGGATTCGTTCAGGCCGCGTTTGCCGCGAACGGCATCAGTCTTGGAAGAACGACGGGGGCTCAGGTGAATGAAGGCACGCGGGTCAGCTACAGCAGCGCCCGGCCCGGCGATCTTGTCTTCTTCGATACGGACGGCGTCAACGGCCATGTCGGCATTTACCTCGGCGGCGGCCGTTTTATCGGTTCGCAGTCGAGCACGGGCGTAGCTGTTGTCAGCATGAGCAATCCATATTGGAGCGCGCACTTCAGCGGCGTCGTCGTCAGAATCCTGAACTGATCGAACAGAGACTATTTTATACTAAAGAAAAAAGCCGCAGGGACCGATTTCCCTGCGGCTTTTTTCGTTCATATATCATGTGCGGCTGAAAGCGGCGCAGCAGCTGTCAAAAGTCCCTTTTATGATCCTGATTATTTGCACTTATTGATTCTTTAGCCGTTACTGCGGATATTCTGCACTTTATTGATGATCCTCGGCCTGCAGCTGTTGATATGGGTCCGCTTACGGTTGATAAAACGGCGGTTGCCGTTGAGGGGAGGCCGCTTATCGGTGATTTTCATCAGGAGGCGCTGAATAGCGGCAGGCGAAGAAAAAAACGGGCATGTCTGCCATTCCATGCCGAGCCGCGCAGAAGGTCGCCTGCAGAGAAGTCGATCGCCGCCTGCATCGCTCAAAAGGCGTGCCGGCGTTAGCTAACGGAAGCTCCCGTCATTCTCGGCTTTGCGCGGATCGCGGGGCGAACGCGGTCATCTCTTAAAATCAGAATAATCAATTAATGATTGTGATAAAAAGGAGCCGCCTTAAGAACCGGGCGGCGTTCTTCTTTTGGAAAGCGTGCAGTCAGTTTTTTTTAATCTCGCGAATGGCGCTCATTAAACGACCGATATAACGGATTTCGGATAAAGATAAAACCTGATGATTGGGGCCGTACTTATTTTCTATAAGCAGTTCACTGCCGAGATATTTTGCCTCCCCGAGATAAATAGCCCCATTGACTGTCTGGACGATGATGCTGTCGCCGTCCATGAATAGGTCCCGGTTCTCGATAATAAGAATTGTCGCATGAGAAGTCCCGAAGAAGTCATGAATCGGCGGCAGCCCGCTAATATCGAACACAAAAGTCTTTGGGTAAATGGGCCGGCAATCGGTTATGGGGTAATTGAAATAATCCAGGATATTCTCAGGTGCCAGAACATGTCTCTGTTTCAGTCGCCGGACAATCGGCAATTTAATATAATGTATCGGTTTAAGATTCATATTTTTTTAAATCATCCTCCAAAAATCACAGCACGTTTTCCCGGCTGAATCTTATGAATCAGTCAGCCGATTATTATTGCCTTCCTCTCTTTTTCGGCCGGACCGGGCATGGCCGCTGTTCAGAGGAGCACTTTGATCGATTCCGATCCATGCACTTGGCCGGTCTGTCCGCTTACAGCGTATGATTTTATCAGTCTATTAACGTGCTGTCAATATTTTTGCAGAACGTGTGTCCCGGTCCGGCTGATTTCCGAACGCAGCCGTCTCAGATGCGGGCATGGGCATGGCATAGGCACACCGGAAAAAAATCATCATACGGAAGCATGCCTTTTTTTGCTGAATGATGCGGATGCCGGGCCAGGCGTAAGAAAGACGGCATATGCTATAGAAAACAAAGAGGAGGATGTGGAGATGTTTATTCTCATCGTCGTCATGTTTATTCTCCTTGTCATTGTCGGTTTGTTCTTCTGAAGGGAAATATAAGAAGAACGGTCTGACCCTGAAATTCCATGTGTGCCAAGAGCCGTGAAACCGGAAGTGCTTGGCATTTTTAATTCGTCCGTTCAACAATTTTTTACGGGAAACTTCTTCCAAACTAGTGGAACATCGACAAAAAAACCCGGTTCAGTATTTGGCGAAAATATGTGACAATAGAGATACACAATAATACGAAAGGAAGTGCAGCGGTTGTGAGAAACATCATCTCGTTCAAATTCAATCCTTCGAAACTCAGACTGAATAAGTTCATTGACTTTTACGGGTATTGCTCGCACTTAGAGCAGAACATCTATGTCTATGGGAAAAAAGAGGCGCATAAAATCCACCGTCTGTCCGAACTTCTTTCGTTCATTTTATTTACTCATGATGAAGAGTGCCTGATTGTTATTGAAGGACAAGGGATCAGCCAGACGAAAGAGTATATTTCAAAGAATATGGCAGAAGTATTGTCTGCATAAGTAAGCGTTTACATCAGCGATACGATGCCGGAATTCTTGCCGCTTCATTCGCAGCCGTCTTTCTACTATAATGAATAGAGTCATCGCAAAATGAATACTTATTGGAGGACGGCAGGAAATGAACACGAAAATGACTGAATTGACGGCGCCGATCAACCCGTCGAATGACCCGTGGGAAGCCTATCGCGACATGGAGACGTACGGCCGTCTTGAACTGACAAATGTGGAACTGACAACGACGACGCTCTGCAATATGAGATGTGAGCATTGTGCGGTCGGCTACACATTGCGGAAACGCGACCCGCAGCCTTTGCCGCTGGATCGGATCATTAAAAGACTGGACGAGGCATCCCATCTGCACGCGCTGAGTATCACCGGCGGAGAGCCGATGCTTTCAATGAAGGCAGTCAGGGAATATGTCGTTCCCATCTTAAAGTATGCCCGCGAGCGGGGCCTCAGAACACAGATCAATTCAAATTTGACACTGGATCTCGCCCGATACGAATTAATCATTCCTTATCTGGATGTACTCCATATTTCTTTTAACTATGGAAGTTTTGAAGACTACTCGACGATCGGTTTTGCAGTTATGGAGAAGAAGCCGAAACGGGATCAGCAGAAACTCTTTTTCGACAGGATGGTTGAAAACGCCCGGGAATTATCGGCAAGAGGCGTTCTTGTTTCGGCGGAGACAATGATTAACAAGCGTACTCTGCCGCATCTCGAACGCATTCATGAACAGGTCGTCGCGATGGGATGCAGGCGGCATGAGATTCATCCGATGTACCCGAGCGACTTTGCCGGAGCACTTCAGGTGGCGACACTCGACGAAATACGTTCGGGGATCAGCAGGCTGCTCGATGCCCGTGATGAGAATGTCTGGATGCTTTTCGGTACGCTGCCCTTTTATCCGTGCAGTTCGGACGATCGGGATCTGGCTCTTTTAAAAAGGCTCTATGAAGCGAAAAATGTAACGATACGAAATGATCCGGACGGCCGTTCGCGCCTGAACGTCAACATTTTCAGTGGCGATATCATCGTTACGGATTTCGGCGATACGCCGCCGCTCGGCAACATTCGGACGACCGCTCTTGAAGAGGCCTACCGGCAGTGGATGAAAACGCCGCTGGCCGAATCTTTGAACTGCCACTGCCCGGTCGTAAAATGTCTGGGTCCGAATGTGCTTGTCAAGAATACTTATTATCGGGATATCGATTTTACGACCCGGACTGCCCGGATCGCCCGGGAATAAATAAAATGAATTGCTTTTTCCGGGCGGAACGAAAAAATCTGCAGAGAGGAGCGGAAATCCTGCCGAGCTTCCGTCTTAAACATTCGGCACGTTTTCCGTCTTTGCCTGCTCCCGATGCCTCAGAGCTTTAGACAGTGACATTTGTCATCTCAGAGTTGACAAAAGGTCACTATTTTTTTGCCTTCCCGCTTGGTAGACTATGGGTAGACCGGAAGGGGGATGCTGAAATGATTATTGAGGTTTCCGATCTTGTGAAACGTTATAAAGACAATCTGGCGATTGATCACCTGAGCCTGCAGGTGAAAGAGGGCGAGATCTTCGGACTGCTCGGTCCGAACGGCGCAGGAAAGACAACCTTAACCAATACGATGCTCGGTCTGACGACAGTTGATCAGGGAACGATTAAGATCTTCGGGAAGGAACTTCGGAAAAACGAACGGGAAATAAAGAGGCACATCGGGCTCGTGCCTCAGGATATTGCCGTTTATGAGGAGCTGTCGGCGCTGGAAAATGTCCGGCTTTTCGGCAGGCTCTACGGTCTGAGCGGGAATGCGCTGAAAGAGGGGACGGCCGATGCCCTTGAATTCACGGGACTGACCCACTTGCAAAACAAAAGGCCTGCACAGTTTTCCGGAGGCATGAAGCGGCGGCTGAACATTGCCTGCGCGCTTGTCCATAAACCGAAATTGATCATCATGGATGAACCGACCGTCGGCATCGATCCGCAATCGCGCAATTATATTCTGGAATCGGTCAAAAAGTTAAATGCAACGGGCTGTACAGTCATTTATATTTCTCATTACATGGAAGAAGTGGAAGCAATCTGTTCGCAAATTGCCATTGTCGATAAAGGAAGGATCATTGCCAAGGGCACTAAAGAAGAATTAGCCAGACTGATTATCGACGACCATGCCCTGTTCGTCGACATTGAATCGCCCGGATTTTCTATCGTCGACGCATTAAAAAAGCTGCCTTCCGTTAAAGATGCGGTGATCGATGACCATACGGTGCGCATTATCTCTGCTGCTAAAAATATCAATGAGGTTCTGTCGGTGTTCCTTGATGAGGGTGTCATTGTGACCAAAGTGTCGACGAATACCCCGACGCTGGAAGATGTGTTTCTGACGCTGACCGGCCGTGCGCTTCGGGAGGGATCCATTTGAAAACGATTATCACCGTCTGCTTCAGCACGATCAAACAAAACTTCCGCGATCGGCGAGGCCTCCTGCTGATGCTGCTCCTGCCGGTGGTTTTAACGCTGATTCTGGGAACGGCGCTCAGCAACGCCGATTCAACAACGGCGTCCCTGGATATCCGCGCCGGAATTGTCAATCAGGACCGGGGATCCCTGGCGATGTCAATGGTTGACTTTTTTCAGGAAAAACAAATCCGCACGGTTATGAAAACACGCATTTATAAAACGGAAGCCGAAGCCAACAAGGATTTAAAGAAGCAGAACCTCGATGCGGTGATCGTCATCACAAAAGGATTTTCCGCGGCCGCCGTGCGCGGCCAAAGCCATCATCTCGACTTCATTACAAGCGGAGATCTGGAGAGTTCGGCCGTCCGAAGCATTGCCGACAGTTTTCTGAAGCGGATGAATGCTGTACAGGCACTGGCCGCGGCCGGTGTTTCTCCCCAGAAAGCCGCCGGTGCGCAGCTGGTTCCGCTTTTGTCGAACCATGCTTTGAGCGTTAAAGGAAAGGTGCCGGATGCGAGCAGTTATTATGCGGTGACCATGCTGATCATGATCATTTTATATGCTTACGCATACGGTGTGGATGCAGTCAAGGAATCGCTGGATTCGCCGATCGGCTATCGCATTCAATCGCTGCCCGTCCGTCCGATGAGCTTCTTTACCGGTAAAGTGTTCGGCCATGTTGCAACCATCTTTTTACAGATTCTCATCCTGATCGTTTTCTTTAAATTCATCTATAAAGCCGATTTCGGCAGTCATCTCTGGTTTGTTTTCGGTTTGTGCTTTCTTCTGGCCGCGATCGTCACGCTGACGGGTATCGCTCTCACGCTGCTGTCAACGGAAAAAACGGCCGATGCTCTGATGACGTTCATTGCCCCCCTGGCCACTTTTCTGGCCGGCGGCTATGTGAAACTCAGTTTTCTGGAGACCAATCCGATTACGTCGGCGATCCGCGGCTTCATGCCCAACTCTCTCGTTCAGACACTGATTTTTCAGGATATCTACGGCGGTTCCAGCCTGTCTCCGTTGGTTGCCGTCTTTAAATTGGTCATCATTCTGGCGGCGGTTCTGCTGCTCACGGCGGCCGGACTAAGGAGGAGAAGCTATGGTTATCTTTCAAAATAATCTGAAAAGGTTTATGAAGAATAAGCTGACTCTGGGAATCAGTCTGATTATACCAATCTTATTTATTATTGTGGCGTTTTCCGGTTCAGGGGATCAGAGGGCGACAGTCGGCGTCATCGATCATGACGGGACGCAGCTGACAAAGCAGATGATTCAGACGATGAAGGGCCAGGCGGATGTGGTCCGGGTGACGGATAATAACCAGCGCGATCAGCTGATTAACGGAAAGGCCGACATGGTCCTGATCATTGACAAAGGATTTACATCGTCGCTGATCGCCGGACAGTCGAAGCCGCTAAACAGCTACCATGTTTCGGAAAGCAATATCTCGTCCGGAGTGAGCGCCTTTATAAGCGGCTATCTGCAGGATATTGAATTAATGGCGAAGCAGTCGCAGGGGCGGCAGCAAGTGTTTTATCAGGCGCTGAACCGCTACAATCAGAATCATCTGGCATTGCGCGTTCGAAGTGCGGACGGTCAGGCTGCACAAAAAGAAAAAACGCTGAGTTCGCTCGGATTCGTGATCTACGGCTGTCTGATCATGATGATTGCTCTTCCGTCCAAACTGATCGTTGAAGATAAGGAGAAAAAGATTTTTGATCGCTTTTTCACGACGCCGCTCTCGCTGAGAAGCTACAATGCCCAGCATATCCTGAGCTACCTGCTGCTGGCCAATGTCATGATTTTTACGATGCTGGCGATCCTCGCGGCCGGGTTTCATGCGACGTTCGGACCGTCGATCTTTAATGTGTACGTCGTCCTACTTATTTTTTCGGTCGTTGCGATATCGATCGGCGTTGCCTTGAGCGTGGCTGTCAACAGCACGCGGCAGGCCAATGCGCTGACCTGGCTGATCACGACGCCGCTGGCGATGCTCGGCGGCTGCTTCTGGCCCGCGAAAATCATGCCTTCCTTTATGCAGAAACTCGCGGATTTCACGCCGACAGCATGGGGGGTTAAGGCATTGACCAAGCTGGTCTACGGAAACGGCTTAAACGATGTTATAATTGAATTAACTATTTTAGCCGCTTTTGCCGTTATCTTTTTCCTTCTTGCTTCGTGGCGGACAAGAGATATTGCACATTAATGGCCCCCGGAGGCTGCCTATGATCTATTTCTATCAGCTTATCCTGTTCTGCCTGCTGGGCTACGGACTTGTGACCGGCAAAAACGCACCGACTCCTGTTGAAGTGGTGTGCTTTTTGCTGCTTATCGTGGTCAATCTGCTGAAAACGAGATATCTGCCGAGAAAATGGCTGACTCAGAGTGAATGGCTGCTTATTCTTCTCTTCGGGATCAATCAGCCGATTTTTGTCATCGGTTTTGCGCTCCTGCTTCCGGAGACGCTGAAGGCAAGAAATCGTCTTTTAGCCGGCCTGGCTTTTCTGATTCTGCCCGTTCTTTTTATGCTTGATTTTCCGCATATCCTGCTCTTTTTAATTTTTTTCGGTGTCTGTTGCTTTTTTGTCAGCCTGATCGATCGGCTGCAGGAAAGCGAGCGGCGCTTCAGAAAGATTGCAGATGATGAACGCTATTACATCTATGAGCTGGAAAAATCGAAGCGGCAGATTCTGCAGCAGGCAGAAAGGCGCACCCGTCTTGCCGAACTGAAAGAAAGGAACCGGATTGCCAGAAACCTGCACGACACGATCGGACATACGATTGCGGGTTTGTATATGCAGCTTCAGGCGGCCTATAAAGTCAGAGAAAAAAATTTGCAGAAATCCGATGAGCTGATTGAAAAAACGGTTGCCGGATTATCCGATGCATTGCGGATGGTGCACGATACGGCACATGACCTGATACCTGCAAAAACGTCCGGGCTCGAGAGGGTCAGACAATTGATTCAATCGTTCCATTACTGCGAGCTGTCCTTCGCCTGTTCCGGAGATATGAAGGACATTCCGGAGCGGCACTGGGAAATCATTGAGGCGAATGTCCGGGAAGCACTGACGAATATATTCAAGCATTCCGAGGCGACAAAAGCCGGCATAGAGCTGAACGGGAACAGGCATTTTGTCAGGCTGTTCATTCATGACAACGGGAAGGGGGCCCCCGTCGTCCAGGATCATCTCGGTTTGAACGGCATGAAAGAAAGAGTGAGTAAAATGGGGGGCAGCCTCTCGGTCGACGGACAATCCGGTTTCAAGATTGTCTGCATACTGCCGCTGACGAAAAAGGAGAGTGGATTATTTGCGGATTCTCATCGTTGATGACGATGCGCTGATTTGCGACAGTCTGAAACTGCTGATTGATCTGGAAAGCGACATGACGGTTACAGGCACATGCAAAAACGGCAGGGAAGCGATTCGCTTCTTTGAGACGGAAAAAGCGCCCGATCTCGTGCTGCTCGATATCCGCATGCCGGTCATGGACGGCGTGCAGTGTTCGGCTGAACTGAGGCACAGATGGCCGGAGACGAAGATCATCATGCTGACTACTTTTCGTGACGACGACTATATCAGACAGGCGATTAAAAATGGGGCGTCGGGCTATCTGCTCAAAAGCCAGTCGGGGGATGCGATCATCGATACTCTGCGGGCGGCCTTTCACGGCAGCATGGTGATGAGCAGTGAAGTGGCCGAAAAGCTTTCCGATATGCTGCACTCTTCGGCCCGTAAGCTGACTGGAAGGCCGGCCGTGGACGATTCACTGACCGAACGGGAAAAAGAAGTGCTTGCACTGATTGCGGCCGGCCGTTCCAATAAGGAAATTGCCGAAAGGCTGTACTTGAGCGACGGAACCGTCAGAAATTATATCACGCGCATGCTCGAGAAGCTGCAGCTGCGTACGCGTACGCAGCTCGCGGTCTATTATATAGAATGCAAATATGGAAGGAACAGCTGACCGGGAAGACTGCAGCTGTCTTTTGAATCTTCGCCGGCGTCGATACATAACCGTCACCCGTTCCCGAATTCAGCCGGTATCGATATCGATACATAACCGCCACATCCGCTGCCCGAAGCAGGGAACCCTTCGCGTGAAAGGACGGTTTCTGTGGAAAAATGTCGATGAAAAACAGGTCGAACGTGTCGAACGTTGTGTTAAACTTTTTAAAGAAGTTGAAAAGAGATTGTAAATACGGCCTGTTCTGTTAAAATGGAATTTGGGCCTGTTTCGCGGCGGCATTTTTGCTGTGCGCGGAAGATCGGCTGTTTAGAGAGGGCAGAGAGGTGGAGTGGGTGCATCTTTTTTCAAAAAATGATAAATTTTTTAATATGCTTTCGATTATCTCACTGAATCTGGAGGAATCAGCGCGTTTTTTTATGGAGTCGAAAATCAAAAACGAGTCGGATCTTCGCGATTTTTCGCAGAAAATGAAAGACTTCGAACGCAAGGGCGACTCCTATGTGCACGAACTGATCATTGCACTTAATAAGACATTCGTGACGCCTCTGCAGCGTGAGGATATTCTTGAGCTTGCCATGAAAATGGACGATGTGCTTGATGGCTTTGAAGAATGGTCGATGCGGCTCGAAATCTACAGACTGACGCACACCGATGAGTATATGGCCAAGTTTGTCGGCTACCTTTTTGAAGCATCCAGGGAAATTGCACAGGCCGTCGATCTTCTGGCGAAAAAAAATTTGTCGGGGATAAGGAATAATGTCATTAAGATAAACGATTACGAAACCGAATGTGACGATCTGCTGGCAAAATGCATTACAAATCTGTTCCGGTATGAGCAAGATGCGGTTAAAATCATTCAGTACAAGGAACTTTATGAAATGCTGGAAAGTGTGGCCGACAGTTGTGAGGATGTCGCGGATACACTCGAGACGATTATCATGAGGAATGCATGATGCTCATGCGGAAAAAAGGCAGCAGCCGGACATTGTCGGCCGTTTCTGAAAATCGGCCGTGCAGCTTCGAAAAAGAAAGGATTTTTTAAATCATGCAAAGTTTGTTCGCCTTGACACTGATAATCGTGCTGCTCGCTTTTGCGTTCGACTTCCTTAACGGTTTCCACGACACGGCCAACACGATTGCCACGTCGGTTTCCACGCGCGCTCTGCGGCCGCTGGCAGCCATTATTCTTGCGGGAACGATGAATTTCCTCGGCGCAATCACATTTACCGGAGTTGCCCAGACGATAAGCAAGGGTGTCATTGATCCGTTTACGATTCATGATGAAACGAGGGGCATGATTATCGTGATGGCCGCGCTGATTACCGCAATCATTTGGAATCTGGTAACCTGGCTCTTCGGCATACCGAGCAGCTCGTCGCATGCGATCATCGGATCACTGGCCGGCGCGGGCATATCGGCATTCGGTTTTCATGCGCTTAATTTATCCGGATTTATAGAAATTTTTGAAGCCCTGATTTTTTCACCGATTGTAGCGATAACGGTCGGATTCATCATCATGAGTCTATTCAATTTTTTCTTCCATAATTTCCCATTAAAGAAAACGAATCAGCGGTTCCGCACTTTTCAAATCTTCACCGCAGCGCTGCAGGCATTTGCTCACGGAACGAACGATGCTCAGAAAACAATGGGAATCATCACGATGGCGCTCGTTGCATCAAAATATCTTTCAGTAGTGGAAATTCCGATGTGGGTCCGCGTGACTTCCGGGATTGCAATGGCCATGGGCACGACCTTCGGCGGCTGGCGGATTATTAAAACAATCGGGACCAAGATTATGAAAATAGAGCCGATCAACGGAGCGGCCGCGGATTTATCTTCGGCGGCGATTATTTTTAGCTTTACGGCCCTGCATTTTCCCGTAAGCACGACCCATGTGATTACCTCCTCGATTCTTGGAGTCGGTGCCGCCGACCGGGTCCGGGGTGTTAACTGGGGCATGGCGATTAATATTGTCATAACGTGGATTATTACGCTGCCGACAACGGCAGCGTGCGCGGTCGTCGTCTTTAAAGTTTTAGCCTGGCTTTTATAATCTGTAATCGGAACGGCGCTTGAGAAACGGATGTTTCCGCGGCGCCGTTTTTCGGCAGCAATTTGTACCGGCTGTACAAAAATCAGTTTTCGTGGCAGCGCTTACAATTTACAACAAAAATATAGCTTCAAAAGACTGAATAAAATAAAGAGAGAAGGACCTTCCACGCCGCCGGAGACGAACCGGCCTTTTGTTTCAGCTTCCGCTTTCAGGTTTTTACGGAAGTTGCTTTTCTCCAAAAGGCGTTCTGTTCAAATCTGCCGGGGACGGCACCGGCTTGCAGGTCAGGAGTCAATCCGAGCAGGCAGACACTGCTGCTGAAACTCGACAATCATCTCGTCCAGTTCCCGGCTGCATCGCAAGGTTTCGGCAGCGTACATTCCATAGATCTTAGCGATATGAAAAAGTTGTTTTCTTTTTTTCTCGATTTTTTCTAAACTTGAAGGATATATTTCCTGTGTCTTATTGACTACTGAAAGGCTGCACATGAGACCTTCGTCACCTCCCTGCGATCATATGTATACCGGACTAACGATTCTAATTATAGCATGCAATAATATTTTGTCCATGTCTCCATTGGCTCAATGCTCTTTTTTTCACAAAGAATCAGATTTTGATTCTTTTCATTCAGGGCCGTATGATAGATTCAGCAGAAGCTTATGTTAGGCTTATGAAACTTTGGAGGGCAAAGGTCATGCAGCTATCCGATTTTGAACTGATTACGGTGCTTTCCGATGAAGGAAATATGAGAAAAGCAGCCGAAAAGCTCTTTGTATCCCAACCGGCTCTGAGCCAGCGGCTGCAGCACATTGAACGTGAATGGGGCACTCGGATTTTTTCGCGCTCAAAACGCGGAGTCAGCCTGACGCCGGAGGGCGAAGCCATTGTCCGCTTTGCCAGGGAAACGCTGGAGAGGGCTGCGGAAGTCAGAGCCGAAGTCGGCGCGCACGGTTCGGATATCTACGGGACACTGAAACTGGCCGTTTCATCGGTCAACGGGCAGTACTGGCTTCCGGAGGTTCTGAAAGATTTTGTGGAGAGTTATCCGCTTGTGGAAATTTCGCTGGTGACAGGCTGGTCGAGTGAAATCCTGGAACGGATGTACCATGCCCAGTGCCATGTGGCCATTGTCCGCGGAAATCCGCTTTGGAGGGGAGAAAAACTGCATCTATTTTCCGATCCTCTGAATCTGGTCGATACAAAGATTGAGACGCTGAACGATTTGACCAGAGATCAGCGGCCTTATATTCAATTCAGAAGTGATTCTTCCTATGATCAGATCATAAGGGAATGGTGGCATGATCAAAAGTTCCGATCTCCCGTCAGAACCATTCTGGTCGATCAGATCGAAACATGCAAACAAATGGCGACTCACGGCATCGGCTACGCGGTTCTTCCGTCGATCAGCCTGACTGAAAAGGACCGGGTGCATCGGATTCCGCTGACGGACAGGCAGGGAGCCGCCTTGAAGAGGGACAACTGGCTGCTGTACGATAAGGAATCTCTGCGGCTGAAACAGGTGCATGCATTTATTGAGCTTGTCCGCCATAGACTTTTAACCTGAAATTCGATAAGATATCTGTGAATGTTCATTCATTTTGGGAGGCTGAAAAATGGATCAGATGGATGCTTTTGAAATTATTTCGTTTCTGCAGAACAGCGTAAAAAAAACGCCGGTTAAAGTATACATAAAAGGAAATCTTGACTCGATCGATTTCGGTGCAGATGTCCGGACGTTTATCAGCGGTTCCGCCGGTACTGTTTTTGGCGATTGGCAGGTGATTCGGCCGATACTGGAAGCAAACAAAAATCTAATAGAGGATTATGTTGTTGAGAATAACGGCCGGAATTCGGCCGTCCCGCTGCTGGACCTGAAAGGGATCGAAGCACGCATCGAACCCGGCGCCCTGATCCGCGAGAAGGTTGAGATCGGCAAAAATGCCGTCATCATGATGGGTGCCGTGATTAATATCGGTGCCGTGATCGGGGAAGGCACGATGATCGACATGAATGCCGTGCTCGGCGGCCGGGCGACAGTCGGGAAGAACTGTCATATCGGGGCGGGTGCCGTGCTTGCCGGAGTCGTCGAGCCTCCGTCGGCCAAGCCGGTTGTTATCGAGGATGATGTGCTTGTCGGGGCCAACGCGGTTGTCCTGGAAGGCGTGCATGTCGGCCGGGGTGCCGTCGTTGCCGCGGGTGCCGTTGTCACCCAGGACGTTCCTGAGAATACGGTCGTTGTCGGCGCCCCGGCCCGGGTGATTAAGACAATTGATGACAAGACGCGTTCGAAAACGGAGATCATGAAGGAGCTTCGCCAGCTGTAAAATTGTCAAGGAAAAATCGGTTTGTTCGGACGAAAGAAAGGATCTTAGCGATGGATTATAGAGCGGTCAGACGGGCGCTGCACCAGATTCCTGAAATCGGATTTGAAGAGGTGGAGACCCAGGCTTTTCTTCTGGATCAGATTCGAAGAATGCCCCAGGAGCGCATTCAGATTAAGAAATGGAAAACGGGCCTCCTGGTCAGGGTAGAGGGGACAAACCCGTCACGGACGATCGGATTCCGGACGGATATCGATGCATTGCCTGTCCGCGAAAATACCGGCTATCCGTTCCAGTCGCAGCATGAGGGGAAGATGCATGCCTGCGGTCATGATTTTCACATGACGATTGCGCTCGGTGCATTGGAACAGATCGCACAAAACCCGATAAAAGATCATGTACTTTTCATTTTTCAGCCTGCGGAAGAAGGACCCGGCGGCGCCGTTCCGATGATGGCAAGCGGCGCATTTCAGGAATGGAAGCCGGACTTTATCTTTGCTCTGCACGTTTCGCCGGAATTTCCGGCAGGCACGGTTGCCATAAGGGAAGGCATCCTTTTTGCTAATACGTCGGAACTTTTTATCGACTTTTACGGGAAGGGCGGCCATGCGGCCTATCCTCATCTGACCTATGACACCCTTGTTGCGGCCTGCCATTTTGTTGTCGGTATTCAGAGCATCGTTGCCCGCCGTGTCAGCCCGCTCAACTCGGCTGTTCTGACAATCGGCAAAATGAGCGGCGGGACGAAACAGAACATTATTGCCGAGCACGCCCGGGTCGAGGGGACGATACGCACCCTGGATCAAGAGACAATGGCCCTGATCAAGGACGACATCGAGCGCCAGGTTAAAGCCACTGAAATTGCCTATCACTGCCGAAGCCGGATTGATTACGGTGCCAACTATTATCAAGTCTACAATCACAAAAAGTATGAGCAGCCGTTTGTCGATTTCTGTGCCAGAAAAGCCTTTCCCTATATCATCTGCGATGCAGCGATGACCGGGGAGGATTTTGGCTACTTTTTGAAAGAAATACCGGGATTCATGTTCTGGCTCGGGGTCGGCAAAACGGCGGGGCTGCATTCATCCGATTTTAAGCCCGATGAATCGGCGCTCGAACAAGGCGTGCGCGTCGTCAGCAGCTTTATTGAGGAGGGCATCTGAACCGCCGGCAGACGGGCCATCGTATCATTTTAAAGAGGATGGACAGAAATCGCTTTCTTATAATGAAAGTCCGTCATTTTCATTATAAAAAGGAGCCGGTTGTTCCTATAGTGAAAATCAAGATAAAAACCGGGAGGGATCACATATGAACCCCCGGTTTTTATTTTTAAGGACTGTCGCCCATCTTTATATTATATATAGAAAGAAAATTGCCGCCTGAAAAAAGGGCTGGCGGCAGCCGGTTCCGTCTATTGAGAGTGCCTTCATTGGCTTTCGGTTCCGGAGTGAGCCTTTCTTTAGAAACCCGCAGGCGGGCATGCTATGATAGAGAAAGAGCGACGTGGCCTCTCCGAAAAAAAGGGCGGGCTGGTTGTTATTTCTGATAAAAATAATTTTAAATGATAATGGTTTGGATGATTATGGATAATCAGGCTGATCAATCCCTTATTTGCAGAGCTTTTATTTAAATTAAATTAATTATTAACTGATATTGACTTAAATTTAAAGGGATATTATAATGAAAATGTTCTCTCATGTTGAGTGTGACATTCCAATAATTCAGGAGGTTTTTGAAATGGCAGAAAGACTTGTTAGCGCTAAGGCGCCGCTCTTTGAACTTGATTGTGTGAATCCCGATGGTTCGTTTGCAAAAGCCAGCCTGGAAGAAAATATTAAAGCCGGAAAATGGACAGTCTTTTTCTTTTATCCGATGGACTTTACATTTGTCTGCCCAACAGAAATTACGGCTTTCAGCGACCGCTACTCAGAATTCGCCGATCTGGGCGCCGATATCATCGGCTGTTCCTGCGATACGATTTACACACATCAGGCCTGGATGAAGACTTCGCGTAAAGAAGGCGGCATTGGAAAAATCAATTTCCGGCTGGCGGCCGATCATACACATGAAGCTGCGGAAAAATACGGCGTTCTGATTGAAGATGAAGGCGTTGCGCTGCGCGGCCTGTTTATTATCAGCCCTGAAGGCGACCTTCGTTATTCCGTGGTCAATGACAATAACATCGGACGCGATGTAGATGAAACGCTGCGTGTTCTTCAGGCGCTTCAGACAGGCGGCCTTTGCCCGGCAAACTGGCATCCGGGTGATGAAACCCTGCACGTTTGATTTTAGTAGGGAAAGGCGTTTGATAAATAACATAATCAAAGAGCCGGCACCGTTTTTTTTGCAGGTGCCGGCTCTTTGACTGCCGTCTGCCTGCACAGAATGTTCAATTTATCAATTTGTTTACGTTCTCCATGCTTTGCTATAATGGGAGTAGCGTATCATCGGAACGGGAGAATCCGGATTTGCGGGCATGATCGCAGAACCGGCGATTTTGAGAGGAAGTGCATGTGTTGGCTGAGCTGCTGGTATTCATTGCCCTTTGGATTCTGATTTACAGTTATTTAATTCTTGCTTCCGTAGATTTTGGAGCAAGTTTTTATCTTTTCTATGGCCAGGTGATTCAGAAAAGGGAGCGGATCTATAATGCGCTGGATAATTACCTCTCTCCGATATCGGAACTGGCCAATATTTGCTTTGTCTTATTGTTTGCGGCCGTTCTGACGTTTTCGCCGGACATTTCTCTGTTTTATCAGATACCGTTTTTATTCACAGGAATAACAGCCGTTCTGCTGACCTTGGTGAAGGGCACTTTTTATGCCCTGGCGGAGCTGCTTCCAAGAAGTTCCGGACTCAGGACTTTCTGCGTTGCCGGAAACGGCTTGACCGGGGTGCTCATTCCTCCCGCACTCAGCATTGCCATGGTCATCAGCGAGGGGGGATTTTCCGGATCCCGGAGCATCGCTTTTTTTATAAAGCAAGTTGGCAATAGTCTCTATTTTTGGTCCGTCATCACCGTTGCGATCGTCAGTGTGTTCTACATAAGCGCCATGTACCTGGTCCATTTTGCCCGTTCATGCGGCAATGAAACGCTCAGTGACAGTATGAGGAACATCGCTCTATTCTGGTGTATGCCTACCGTTGCGGCAAGCGGATTTGTCTTTCTCGGACTCGAAAAGCAGAACCCGGATCATTTCATGAAAGTGCTGAACTTTTCATGGATGTTTCTGCTTTCGCTCCTTTTTTGTCTGCTTGCCGTTACCCTGGTTTTTATAAAACGGTACTATCGCTTATCTTTCCTGTTTGTTATGCTGCAGTACTTCTTTGCATTGATCGGCTACAGCCTGTCGCATCTGCCTTATGTTATTTATCCTGAAATACAGCTTGCTTCCAATATCGTCGCCCTGTCGACATCCCCGTGGCTCATTCTGCTGACCATGGTTCTGGCCGTTGCCGCTGCCGGTTCTGTTCTTGCCTTCAAGCGTTTCATGTTCGTCGGGAAGACCGCTTTTCAGCAATCCAACAGCAAATAGTTCAAGTATGAACAGATCTTTTGATGAACATCCGGAGAAAAAAACAGGTTTGTGTTTTCCCTCGGCGGATGCGATTTTACCTGAAAAAACGATACAGCTAAAGAAGCTCACGGCGTCAATGTTAAAAATTCTACGGGAACGGCCGGAAGGGCCCGCTGCTACAGTGAGGGGCGGTGCCGCAGGCGTGCATGACGCATCAATGGTCCGGGCTGCAGGAAGAGCGGGATGAATAGTTTTGTACGGAGACTGTCCGTTTTATGGATACGTTGTGGTCCGGCAGCCTTCCCGGGGGACAGCCATGAGCGTTTAATCCGCCGACGGAGGGCAGAAAGAGCCGCCTGCTAAGTTATATCCTGCCTCGTTTTTCCTGCTGATTCTTTCATTTTTTTATAAGAAAAAAACCGGGCAAAGCGCCCGGTTTTCCTTATCTTTCTTATCGGCTGTTTTCTACTTGTTTGTTTCCTTTTTCGTTGACCTCCATGATAATTGGAAGGATCATCGGCTTGCGCTTCGTTTTTTCATAGAGGAAAGGAGCAAGAATCTCATTCACTTCACTCTTGATGTCGGACCACTGCAGCGCGCCGCGAAGCATGGTTTCTTGCAGATGCGCTGTCAGCAGCTCCTGAGCCTCGTTGATCAGGTCTCCGGACTCGCGCATGTAAACAAATCCTCTTGAGATGATGTCGGGTCCCGCCAGAATTTTGTGGGCTTCCATGTCGACACTGACGACGACAATGACCAGTCCTTCCTCTGAAAGAATGCGGCGGTCGCGCAGCACAATATTGCCGATATCGCCGATGCCGCTTCCGTCGATGTACACGGAGCCCGAAGCAATCTTTCCGGTTACGCTGGCCTGATTCTGATCCAGTGCCAGTACATCGCCGATATTCATGATAAATGAATGGTCGTATGGAATTCCGCAAGCATGTGCCGTTTCCACATGCTTTTTCAGCATTCGGTATTCCCCGTGAATCGGCATGAAGAATTTCGGCTTGAGCAGCCGGAGCATCAGTTTTTCTTCCTCCTGGCCGCCGTGGCCGGAAGTATGGATGTTGTTCAGCTTGCCTTGGATCACGTCGGCTCCCGCCCGGTAAAGCTGATTGATCGTCCGATTGATGCTTACCTTGTTGCCCGGAATGGGGGACGCTGAAAAGATAACCGTGTCGCCCGGCTGCACCTGAATCTGGCGATGGGTTCCTCCGGCGATTCGGGACAATGCGGCCATCGGTTCCCCCTGGCTGCCTGTGCACAGGATGGTTACCTGATTGTCGGCAAGATGATTAATCTGCTGATGGTCGACAAACGTATCCTTCGGTGCCTGGATATAGCCCAGCTCTTCGCCGATGGCCAGCGAAGCCTCCATACTGCGGCCGAACACGGCGATTTTTCTCCCCGTGTCGACGGCAGCATCGACAACCTGCTGAAGCCTGTGGATATTTGAGGCGAAGGTCGCAAATATGATCCGCCCGTCCACCTTCCTGAAAATGTCCTTAATATTTTCTCCCACTTCCCGTTCCGTCATCGTAAATCCGGGAATTTCGGCGTTTGTACTGTCGGACATCAGGCAGAGCACGCCTTCTTTTCCAATTTCCGCCATCTTTGTCAGATTGGCAATCTGGCCGCCGACCGGCGTGAAATCAAATTTGAAATCGCCTGTTTCGACAATGTTGCCGGGCGGTGTCTTGACGACAATTCCGTATGAGTCGGGAATGCTGTGCGTCGTTCGGAAGAAGCTGACGGAAGTTTTCTGAAACTTGATCACGTCGTCTTCTGTGATTTCATGAATGACGGTCTGGCGCAGGAGATTGTGTTCCTCCAGTTTATTGCGGATTAAACCCGCGGCGAGCTTGCCCGCATAGATCGGAACGTTGAGCTCGCGAAGCAGATAGGGCACACCGCCGATATGATCTTCATGCCCGTGCGTAATAAAAAGGCCTTTTACTTTGTCGGCGTTTTTGACCAGATAACTGTAGTCGGGGATTACGTAATCGATGCCGAGCAGATCATCTTCGGGAAATTTTATTCCTGCATCGATCACAATGATCTCGTCCTGAAACTGCACTGCGTAGGTATTTTTCCCGATCTCACCCAGTCCGCCCAGTGAGAATACCGCAGTCTGATGGTTTTTAACAAATTTCATAAGATTATATCTTCTCCAATTTAAAGTCGGCAGACTGCTTTTCGTATTCGAGAAATTTACCGCTCAGCGGCTGAATAAATTCAACGTTATACGGCCTGTCTGCCAGTTTTTTCCGAACGTCGCGGACATCGTCGGCTTCAAGATAGAGCGTCTCCGTGTTTTCCCGCACGGGGACCTCCTCCTTCGATTTCTGATACAGTACTTTGAAAACCATATTGCCTGCTCCTTTCTGAGTATAATGATTCTAAGACTCATTATATATGAAAAGCAAAGGTTTTTCATCGTTGACGATATCTGACCGCAGGACGGCTATGCGCCGCGGCCCGACTTTATCAAACGGTCCGCCCTTCCGTCTCATTAGTTTTTACAAATTATTAAGGAAAAAATACCTCAGTCCTCCTTGACGACCTGCTATAATTAAAAAGTGCGTGCTTGACCGGCTTAAATCCTGGCTGATCCGCGGAGAAAGAGGGAAGGCTGTCTGTTAAAGCATTCCGCCCGCTCTTCCGCCGGCCGCCGGAAAACCGGATGACGCCGTCTATTCAACATCATGAAAAAATACTGAGGGGGATTGACGATGTCCGAAATAAAAATAGTCTTTTTCGACATCGACGATACACTGTATGACCAGGACAAAAAGATACCTGAGTCGACGGCGGAGGCTATCGAAAAGTTACAGAGGAAAGGCATTATTACAGCGGTTGCGACCGGCAGGGGTCCTTTCATGTTCGCTGATTTGAGAAGGCAGCTGAATATCCATACGTTTGTCAGCTATAATGGATCTTATGTCGTGCATGAGAATGAACCGGTGTTAAGGAACCCGCTTTCAAGACCGATACTTCAGGAGCTGGAGAAAGAATCATCGGAAATTGGAAACCGGCTTGTTTTTCTTAATGAACAAACGATGAGAATTGACGGCAAAAAAAACGATCGGGTTGAGAAGGGGATTGCCAGTTTAAAATTAAATTTCCCTTTTCCTGAAGAAGATCCCGGTTTTTATAAGCAGCATGACATCTATCAGGCACTGCTTTTCTATTCGGAACGGGATGATTCGAGCTACTTAAGGAAAGAGCCGCTGAACACATTCCGCTATGTCCGCTGGCATCCCTATGGAGTTGACGTCATACCGAACGGCGGATCCAAGGCTTCGGGAATCGGAAGCATACTTGAAAAAATGAATCTGTCCGCCGATGAGGCCTGCGCATTCGGAGACGGCAACAATGATGTCGAGATGCTGTCGTTTGTCGGGACGGGCGTCGCCATGGGCAATGCGGTCGCCGGCGTAAAAAAAGCCGCGGATTTCGTGACCCGTCCCGTAAACAAGGACGGCGTCTATTACGGCCTTAAGAATATCGGACTTTTATAAAAGGCAGCGCCGGAAAAAAGAATTCCGGAAAACAGCGGAAGGCTGTGCCGGCAAAAGGGCGCTCTGAATTGTATAGGCATGAAAAAACCCGGGCCTGCTTAATGCTGCCCGGGCTTTTTCATTAAAGTTCATGATCGGCAACGTGGTCGGGTATTTTGAACGGATCGGATTTATCAATCCGGTCGAAGAAAAGGATACCGTTCAAATGGTCGATTTCATGCTGAATTGCAATCGCGGGATAGCCCTTCAGCCGCAGCGTCAGCGGTTTCCCGTCGATGTCGAATGCTTTGACCTTCACGCGCGCGTGGCGGGGCACAAAGCCGGGAACTTCGCGATCGACGGAAAGACAGCCTTCTCCGCCTTCGAGGTACGTATTTTCAACGGAATGGCTGATTATTTTGGGATTAAACAGCATGTATTCATAGTGTTTCCCATGATCGTCGTCCAGCAACAGCGCAATCATCCGTTTGCTGATGGCGATCTGCGGTGCTGCCAGACCGATACCGGCGCGCAAATTGAATTTCTCAGCGGTTTCCTTATTTTGGCTGTTTTTTAGAAATTCGAGCATTTTTCTCAATGTCTCTTTCTCATCGCCGGTTGCCGGAAGCGGGACTTCCTTGGCCGTCTGTCGAAGAATGGGGTTGCCCTCCCGTATAATGTCGTCCATTGTAATCATGATTGATGCCACTCCTTTATTTCCATCCATTAATTCTGTAAGTACAGTGTATCATTAAAATCGGGCTATGTTTACTATGCTGTTTGAAAGGAGGCATCCGGGCCGTCCGTCCGCTTCCGTTTAAATCGGCAGCCGATGCCTGTCGGGAAGCCTCACGTTTGACTTAGCCGAATCAGGTATTATAAACTGAAAATGTGCTTTATGTCGCAGTTTATTTTTTTCTGACTGGGAAAAGTAAAAACGACAGATAAAGAGAAAAATCCCACTTCTGAGAGGCAGGACTGCCGGTTCTCCGCGCGGCAGGTCTCGGAAGATGAAAGCGCTTTTGTGATATTTGTCATTTTGTTTTTCAAAAATGAAAAACACATTCTGAAGGAGAAGGTGGAAATATGTCTGCAAAAAATTTAGAACAGATCGAGGATCATTTTCAAACCTTCCGGATCCTCGACGAACAGGGGCGCGTCGTCAATAAACAGGCTATGCCCCAATTAGAAGATGAAAAGCTTAAAGAACTGATGTTTCGCATGGTCTATACAAGAATATGGGATCAGCGCGCACTTTCATTGAATAGACAGGGGCGTCTTGGTTTCTATGCACCGGTTGCGGGAGAGGAAGCTTCGATGCTGGCCAGTGAGTTTGCGATGGAGAGAGAGGACTGGCTGCTTCCGTCTTATCGCGATATTCCGCAGCTGGTGTGGCACGGGCTGCCGCTTTACAAGGCCTTTTTGTACTCACGCGGCCATTTTGAAGGCGGACAGATTCCGGAAGATTGCTATGCGCTGATGCCGCAGATTATTATCGGCGCGCAGTGCACACAGACGACGGGGATTGCGCTCGGCCTGAAAAAGAGGGGAAAGCGGAACGTCGCTTTTTCTTATTTCGGCGACGGGGCCACTTCTCAGGGTGATTTTTATGAAGCATTGAACTTCGCGGGCGTTTATAAAGTTCCGGCGGTCTTTATCAGCCAGAATAACCGCTTCGCTATTTCCGTTCCCGTTGAGAAGCAGACGGCGGCGAAAACGTTGGCGCAGAAAGCACTTGCTGCCGGGATTAAAGGCGTTCAGGTCGATGGGATGGATCCGCTCGCCGTCTATGCGGCGGCCAGGGATGCGCGCGAGCGGGCGATCGGCGGGGACGGGCCGACTCTGATTGAAACACTGACCTATCGGTACGGCCCCCATACCATGGCGGGAGATGATCCGACCCGTTATCGGACCAAGGATCTGACGAGCGCATGGGAAAAAAGGGACCCGCTGATCCGTTTCAGAATTTTTTTACAGAATCTGGGGCTCTGGACGAACGAGGACGAGGAACAAACGGTTGCCAAGGCAAAGGAAGACGTTGCTCTCGCACTCAAAAAAGCCGATACGGTGCCGAAGCAAAAGGTCAGCGACCTGCTTGACAATATGTATGAAAAACCGACGCAGAATGTACGGGAACAGCTGGCCAAGTACAGAGAGAAAGAGGGGGAGCAATGATGGCACAGATGACGATGATTCAGGCCATTACGGATGCGCTTCGCACGGAAATGAGGAATGATGGCGATGTCCTTGTTTTCGGCGAAGACGTGGCAAAGAACGGGGGCGTTTTTCGGGCGACGGAGGGACTCTACGATGAGTTCGGCGAAGACCGTGTTTTCGATACGCCTCTTGCTGAATCCGGAATCGGCGGTCTTGCCCTCGGGCTTGCGCTCCAAAAATACAGGCCGGTTATGGAGATCCAGTTTTTCGGTTTTGTTTTTGAAGCGATGGACAGCGTCGCTTCGCAGCTTGCGCGTCTGCGTTACCGGTCGGGCGGTGTTTATCAGGCGCCTGTGACGATCCGTTCTCCCTTCGGAGGCGGAGTCAAGACCCCCGAATTGCATGCGGATAATCTGGAAGGATTATTCTACGAATGCCCGGGACTGAAAGTGGTGATCCCTTCTAATCCCTATGATGCGAAAGGGCTGCTTATTTCTGCGATCCGCGATAATGATCCGGTGCTTTTTCTTGAACATATGAAGCTGTATCGTTCGTTCAGGGAAGAAGTTCCCGAAAATGAATATACGGTCGAAATCGGCAAGGCGAAGATAGCGAGGGAGGGCTCCGATATATCGATTATCACTTACGGAGCAATGGTGAGGACCTCGCTGAAAGCCGCCGAACAGCTGAAAAAAGAAGGCATTGACGCCGAAGTGATCGATCTGAGAACGATCAGCCCGCTTGACGTCGAAACGATCGCGAAATCCGTTAAAAAAACAGGCCGGGCCGTAGTTGTCCAGGAAGCGCAAAAGCAGGCGGGCATTGCCGCCCATGTAATCGCGGAAATCAATGACCGCGCCCTCCTGTATTTAGAAGCGCCCGTCGGCCGCGTCACCGCACCGGACACAGTTTTTCCGTTTGCGGCTGCAGAAGATGTCTGGCTTCCGAATGAGAACGACGTGATCGGCAAGGTAAAGGAAATTGTCGGGTTTTGACATTTTCCATAGAGAAAAAAAAGAACCGCGCTTTAAACATGAGAAGGAGGGAAGCCCCGTTGGCCTATTTATTTAAATTGCCGGATATCGGTGAAGGAATCCATGAAGGCGAGATCGTCAAATGGCTTGTCAGGCCAGGCGATCAGGTAAAAGAAGATGATCCGCTTGCCGAAGTACAAAATGATAAAGCAGTTGTGGAAATTCCTTCCCCGGTTGACGGGAAGGTGCTGGAACTGAATGCTGAAGAAGGCGAAACCGTTGAGGTAGGAACTGTGATCGTTACACTGGAGTCGGATACAAATCAAAATGAGCCGGATCCGGCACAGGAGACAGCTTCCGTTCCGGAACAGGTATCGGGGTCCGGAAAAGAAGAGGCTGTGAAAAAGGATCATGTCCGTGCGGCTGCCTCGGATGACCAGCCGTCGCGCCGTGTCATCGCCATGCCATCCGTGCGGAAATATGCCAGAGAAAAGGGAATCAATATTGAAACTTTGAAGGGAACGGGGAAAAACGGCCGCGTGCTCCGGGAAGATGTAGATCACTTTATCGCGCCGGCGAATGAACCGCGGCCGTCCGTTCCGGAACGTGCGGAAGAGGAATCTGAGCCGCCGGTACAGAAGTTTAACGAAGGCGGCTTTCCCGAAACAAGGGAAAAATTTATCGGCCTCCGGCGGGCGATCGCCAAGGCAACCGCTCAATCAATGCGGACAGCGCCGCACGTCACCCTGATGGATGAAGCCGATGTCACGAAACTCGTCGCCCACCGAAAACTTTTTAAAGAGGAAGCAGCGGAACAAGGCGTGAAACTGACCTATCTTCCTTATGTTGTCAAGGCGCTCATTGCCGCGCTCAAAGCTTTTCCGGTGATTAATGCGGCTCTTGATGCAGAACATCAGGAAATCGTCTATAAGCATTATTACAATATCGGAATAGCGACCGATACCGAGGCCGGTCTCGTTGTTCCCGTCCTTAAACATGCGGAAGCGAAATCGATGTATGAAATTGCCGGGGAAATTAAAGAAATGACAGACAAAGCCAGAAGCGGAAAACTGGCCGCGGAGGAGATGAGGGGCGGGACGTGCACGATAACGAATATTGGATCCGAAGGCGGGCAGTGGTTTACGCCGGTCATCAACCAGCCGGAATCGGCGATACTGGGAATCGGACGTATTGCGGAAAAGGCTATTATCCGCGATGGAGAAATTGTTGCGGCACCTATGCTTGCTCTGTCCATGAGCTTTGACCATCGCCTGATCGACGGTGCCACGGCTCAACGGGCAATGAATAAAATAAAAAGGCTGTTATCTGATCCACAGCGCCTAATTTTGGAGGGGTAAAAATGGTTGTCGGGGAATTTACGACGGAAGCTGACACAGTTGTCATCGGAGCAGGCCCGGGCGGTTATGTAGCCGCGATCCGTGCCGCTCAGCTTGGCCAGAAAGTCATTGTTATTGAAAAAGAACATGTCGGAGGAGTCTGCCTGAATGTCGGCTGTATTCCTTCGAAAGCACTGATTTCAGCCAGTCATCGTTTTGAGCAGACAAAGCATTCAGATGATTACGGAATCAAGGCCGACCATGTTTCACTGGACTTTCTGAAACTCCAGGAATGGAAAGGGACGGTCGTCAGCCGTCTGACCGGGGGCGTCAGAAGCCTTCTCAAAGCGCATAACATCGAACTTGTAGAAGGAGAAGCACTATTTGTGGAGCCGGATGTGGTCCGGGTCAATCATGGCTATGAATCGACGCGCTACAAGTTCAACCATTGCATCATCGCTACAGGCTCCAGTCCGATCGAAATTCCCGGTTTCAAATGGAGCGACCGGGTGCTTTCATCCACCGCGGCTCTGGCCCTTAAAGAAGTGCCGAAGAAGATGGTGGTGATCGGCGGCGGCTATATCGGCATTGAGCTGAGTTCTGCCTATGCCAGTTTCGGCACCGAAGTGACCATTCTTGAGGGGACACCTTCGATTCTCCCGGCATTCGACAAACGCTTGATTGCTCCCGTAAAGAAGAGGCTGAAAGCCAAGGGCGTCACAATCTTCACAGAAGCGATGGCAAAGGGAGTCGAAGAGACACCGTCCGGCGTAAAAGTGACGGCCGAGATCAAGGGAGAAACCAAGGCTTTTGATGCGGATTATGTCATGGTTACGGTCGGCCGGCGCCCGAATACGAAAGATCTGGGTCTTGACCTGGCCGGAGTCGAAACAACGGAACGCGGCCTGATCAAGGTTGATAAGCAGGGAAAAACGACATCGGAAAAAATTTATGCAATCGGGGACATTGTTCCCGGGCTCGCCCTGGCACATAAAGCTTCCTATGAGGGAAAGGTGGCTGCCGAAGCTATCGGCGGTGAGTCTTCAGAAGTGGATTACCGTGCGATGCCGGCCGTTGTCTTTTCAGATCCGGAGATTGCGACCGTCGGCCTGTCGGAGGAGCAGGCAAAGGAGGAGGGCTACGAGGTTAAATCCGGCCAGTTCCCGTTTGCGGCAAACGGCCGGGCACTTTCGCTGGGTGAAACGGACGGTTTTCTGAAAATTGTCGCCCGTGCGTCGGACGGCCTGATTCTCGGAGCACAGATCGTCGGAACCAATGCGAGCGACATGATCGCGGAATTCGGATTGGCGATTGAATCCGGAATGACGGCAGAAGATGTGGCGCTGACGATTCATGCGCATCCGACGCTCGGCGAGATGGCTATGGAAGCGGCCGATGTCGTTCTTGGAAAACCGATTCATATAGCTAAATAATCTTTTGGCGGGAACGGGCGGAGGGCGGCTTGCTTCACCGCCTGTTTCCTGCCGGCCATTATTCAGCGGTTTATAAAACATGAAATCAAAACTTTTTTAAGTCTTTGCGGATCCGCGGGCATCGGAGTGTTCATGGCAAGCGACGGCCGAAGTGCTTTAAATCGCCGGGGCGGGCTTGATTTTTCAGAATAAATGGGTTCGGCACTTTGAAAAAACAGGAATTTTTAATAGCAATATGAGCGTTTTTTCAGCATAAACTAAAGCAAAACCCGATTGAAAACTGAATATTGAGCTTTATTAAATGTCCCTTTTTTGAAAGCTCTCTTGGAAACGATAATGGAAGGGATGTGGCGGCTGCCATGAAGCAACTCAATCAAACCCTTAACAGGAAAGATGCCGAAAAGAGAATCCCGATTGTGCGCATGGAAATTGATGCGGAATTGGCGCTTTTACACAGGGCGATGCAGCAAAAAGAAGCTGAGACGATAAAACAGTGCAAAGAGAAGCTGGAAGAATTAAGGCGCGAAATGATTCTTTTGGAGATTTGAGCAGGATACGGATTGCGGACCGCAGGTTTGACCGTTCTGTTATTTTTCGTCATGGCTGAAGACAAAGATAAAAGTCTGCCCGTTCGATACCGAAGCCCATTTTAATCATCGCAGTCAGGCGGTGATTTTTCTTTTTGCAGCAAAATGCGTTACTATTTTAAGTAATAAAGAAGCACACGGAAGGGCCTGGAAGTGTCCGCCTTGCGCGGAAACGGGAACCCGCCTGCGAGGGAGCGATCAAATGAATCAAAAAGACTGGCTGATTCTTGAGAAAAGGGCGACAGAATGGATAAAGGAGGCAGGAGAACGATTAAAGCAGTCATTCTCCGCGCCTCTTGAAGTCAGCTGCAAGAGTGCCCACAACGATCTGGTTACAAATATGGATAAGGAAATTGAGAAATTTCTGGTCGGAAAGATAAAAGACTATTACCCAGATCATAAAATTGTTTCGGAAGAGGGCTTCGGGGATGCTCCGGGTTCGACGGACGGCGTCGTCTGGTTTCTCGATCCGATTGACGGAACCATTAACTTTGTGATGCAGCGGCGCTTTTTCGCCATATCCATCGGCGTCTACGAGAACGGGGCCGGCAAAGCAGCCTTGATCTATGACGTGATGGCCGGCGAGCTGTTTCACTGTCTTGCCGGGAACGGGGCCTTTCGCAACGAAACACGGCTTGCGCCTCTGAAAAAAGTCGCTGTTGAGGACGCCCTGATTGATCTAAGCGCGACATGGATCAAACCGAACAGACGGATCGATCAGGATATTCTCACGGATATCGTCCGCAGGTGCAGCGGTACCAGAGCCTACGGGGCGGCTTCTATTGAGCTGGCTTACGTTGCCGCCGGGCTGATCGACGCCTACTTTACCATGAGATTGTCGCCGTGGGATTTTGCCGCCGGACTGATTCTGATCGATGAAGTCGGCGGAACCGCAACACGGGCAGACGGAACCGCGATTGATCTGCTTTCCGTCACGTCGATACTGACCGCCGGTCCTGAGCTTCACGGGGCGATCGCGCGGCACATCGGCCGTCAGACGGCATCCGGAAAGTTTCTGAACGAACCGCATTAAGACCCGGCGTAAAGCCTTGTTTCTGACAGCCTTACTTTTTCGGCGTCCGTGACGCCTGCTGTTTCGCTTTGATAAAGAATCCGAGCCACATGAACAGGATAAAGGCAAAAGCGGCCAGCAGAGCCAGCAGACCGTTTCCGTAGGCGATGGCTCCGGCGACCCCGACTAAAGCGGCGACAACCAAAACGGCCAGAATAGCGAGAAAAACATTCATCATAATGAGCACCTCCACCAACAATCATAATCGGAGAAAGAAAAAAGTACAACGGACGTGTATCCGATTCAACCAAGAAATAATTTTTCAAAGAAATATGATAGTTTGACAAAAAGGCTTCCTCTGTGAGAAAATAATTTGCATGTGTATTTTACGGAATAAATTATTTAATTATAATCAGTCATTGGAAATAAATGAGGAGAGTTAAAAGAAATGACAAAACGCAGGGAAGAATTGAGAAATATTGCGATTATCGCACACGTCGACCATGGCAAAACAACGCTTGTCGACAAGTTGCTGATGCAGTCGGGGACGTTCCGCAAAAATCAGCAGATCCATGAACGGGCGATGGATTCAAACGCAATCGAAAGGGAACGCGGCATCACAATACTGGCGAAGAATACGAGTCTGACTTACAAGGACCATACGATAAATATTGTCGATACCCCGGGTCATGCCGATTTCGGAGGAGAAGTCGAGCGGATCATGAAAATGGTCGACGGCGTGCTGCTGCTGGTCGACGCTTTCGAAGGCTGTATGCCTCAGACGAGATTCGTTCTCAAAAAGGCTCTGGAGGAACATCTGAAACCGATCGTTGTTGTGAATAAGATTGACAAACCGATGGCAAGGCCCCGCGAAGTTGTGGATGAAGTGATCGATCTATTCATCGATCTGGGTGCCGATGAAAGCCAGCTGGAATTCCCGGTAGTCTATACTTCGGCAGTTAACGGCGTTGCGGGCACCGATCCCGACCATGTCGATCAGGATATGAGCGTTGTTCTTGATATGATTCTGCGGGATGTACCCGCTCCGGTCGACAATCGCGACGAGGGTCTGCAGTTTCAGGTAACGATGCTCGATTATAACGATTACGTTGGCCGCATCGGCATCGGGCGGATCTATCGCGGCAAAATCAAGGTCGGCGAGGAAGCGGCGCTGGTTAAAAACGGCGGAAAAAGCGTTGAAAAATTCCGGATTACAAAGCTTTTCGGATTCCATGCGCTTAAAAGAACCGAAATTAAAGAGGCTGCCTCCGGGGACATCATCGCGATCACGGGAGTCTCCGATATTGATATCGGCGATACGATTAATGATGTTGATAAAATTGAACCGCTTGCTCCGCTCAGAATTGATGAACCGACGCTGAAGATGACTTTCCTTCCGAACACGAGTCCCTTTGCCGGACAGGAAGGCAACTATGTCACAAGCAGAAAGATTGAAGATCGTCTGATGGCGGAAATGGAACGCGACGTCAGTCTGAAAGTGGAACTTAATTCCGATTCGCATGATTCATGGATCGTTTCGGGACGCGGCGAACTTCACCTTTCGATCCTAATCGAAACCATGCGCCGTGAAGGCTTTGAGCTTTCCGTTTCGAAGCCGAGCGTCATCACCCGGGAAGTTGACGGCAAACTCTGCGAGCCTTATGAGTCTGTTCAGATCGACGTGCCTGAGGAATACGTCGGGGCTGTCATTGAATCGATGGGGACACGGAAGGCTGAACTCAAGGACATGAGACAGGAGCAGCCCGGACAGACACGGCTGGTATTTATGATCCCTTCCCGCGGACTGATCGGCTATAACCGGCAGTTCATGGCCGACACGCGCGGTTACGGAATTCTGAATCATTCCTTCGATCACTTTGCTCCGTTTATTAAGGAGGAGATCGGCGGACGCAGGAACGGCGTGCTGATTTCTATGGACCAGGGACAGACGACGGCTTACTCTCTGGCGGCTCTTGAAGACCGCGGCGAGATGTTTGTCGGGCCGGGCGTCAGTGTCTATGAAGGGATGATTGTCGGCGAGCACAACCGTGAAGATGATCTGACCGTCAACGTGACCAAAGCCAAGCATGCCTCGAATGTCCGGTCGTCAAACAAGGATCAGACCGTGACCTTAAAAGAAGCAAGAAAAATGTCTCTTGAGGATTCGCTGTCTTATCTGAATGAGGATGAATACTGCGAGATCACGCCGAAGAGCGTCAGGATGCGTAAAAAAATCCTGAATAAAGGCGAGCGCGAGCGCTTTGAGAGACGAGGCAGCAAGATTCCGAAATTTAACGGCTGATGCCGATTGATTATGAAAAAACGTCTGCAGTTTTTCTGCAGACGTTTTTTCATGGTTAAAGCGTGCATTTCAAAGAAAGTCATATCGGCATTTTTCCGGCCGTCATCCGCGCCGCCGCTCACGCCGCGAAAGGATTTTTACCGTTCTTTGCTGCTTTTTTTCCCTTTTGCAGGCAAATGAAGGGTGAATTTGCCTGTCGCCCAGCGTGCTCTTGTCCGTTCGCCGATTCGTTTCGAACAATCTTCGCACATAAAAGTATGAATAGGCCGGTTTCTCAGACGTTTGGCGACTGCCGACTGATCATCGAGCTGGCAGATTTTTCCGCACAAAACGCATTTGACCCGCATATCTCACAACCCCCTTTGTCCTACCTATCAAGTATAGCAGGTTTTCATCTTTTTTATGAGAAAGATGCAGGCAGGGTCCGGCCGGCCGACTGATCATCCCTGTCCGCAGGGCTTAGGGATTAATGCGACATGGAAAAAAGTTCTTTACTGTTACTATAAGTTAATCATAACAATGGGTAACCGGATGGTTCAGCAGGCGATCTGCCCAGTGCTGATACCGTGCCCGATCCTCTGTTTAACGGATTCCGCTTGCATCAGGCGAGTCTGCAGCTCTTTTGCCTGAATTAAATAGTTCAATGAAGCAGTATAGTTTCTTATGGACAGTGAATGCTTGGCTGATTGTTGCGAGGAAGTCTCTTATATCGCAGATGATTAAGAAAGTGGCCCAAACTTATAAAACATAATATAGGCATACTTTTTTATCTTTCGTTGTTCTCATATTCAGTGGCCAGTATGCGGGCTTCTTAATTGCAATTATTTTACTGACCTTTGGCGAAGTGTTTGCGTTTCCGGCGATACCGGCCATAATCCGTTCAATGGCGCCAATGGGGCAAAAAGGATCCTATCAAAGCTTTGTGACTATATCATCCACCGACGGAAGAGCGATCGGACCAGTAATAGGAGGGGCTATCGCTAAACAGATGTCCAACGCTTATCTCTATATTGTGATCATTATTTTGCTGGGAGTATCCGCATTCATATTTCACTGCCTGTTAAAACATGTTGGCTGTTATTGATCGGCGAAGGTATGCACATGAAACATTGCCAGAATTAGCTGGTAGGATAACCGCAAATTCCGATATTTCAGATTAGAAAGCTGATCCTAATTGAATTTATCTGAACCAGGAATATATTTTAAGTAGCACTGTACGACATTTTGTTTAGCATTACATTATATTGGGTATCTTAAGCTCATTTTCCTGCTGGGCCGTCAGCCGATGAACGGTTTTTCCTGAGGCCGTCAATCTTTCGCAAGAAGGAGAGCGTTTCCGCGATCAATAACTTCCCTAACAATTTGATAGATCAGGTGCAACAGAATCGGAATCGGGCGCGGCGACCGATAAATCCGGTGCGGCGACCGATAAACTGCTGTGAGCGAGAAAAGAAGCGAAAGCCGGCCGCAAGCCACCCCTGTAACGACGCGGAAAATCGCGAAAGACGCCCCGACCGAAACCCCGTGCATAGCGACCGAAAACCGCCCCGCCCCGACCGAAACCCCGTGCATAGCGACCGAAAACCGCCCGGCTATGACCGATAGACTGCGGCAGTGGGTGGATCCATCAATTGATGCTTTGACCGTTACTGCCGATATTCTGCTATCTACTAATGATATTTTGCATTTTTCCTGTTGATGAGTGGCGTTTTACTGATATCCGGCATTTTCCGGCAATTTTCATCACGATTCACAGGCATTCGTGCGGGCCGGAGAAAAAGATCGGACCCATGCACCGCCTGTCCGTGCCGGATAGCCTTCTTTTTCAGCGGAATCAAGCTCCATCCGCATGAACGTTCAAAAAAATAGACTGCCATCCGTGCCAAACGATCGCTTTTCGGAGAATTAATGGTGTTTCCGCGCCGCTCATTCGGGCACGGAAGAGGCTCCGGAGAGGGTGTTTTGTCTCATTTTACCGTTTATAGAAAGAGTATCCTTTGCTTTTTAATGCATTTTCCCTATCCCGTGATTATTCTTGCAATTTCAAGATAGGGAATGTAAGATTAAACATAGATGTTGAATGAGACAGGGGGGATCAGATTGTCCACCGGAATGGCCATAGGTGAACGTGAAAAAGCCCATGAACTGCTGAAAGCCGATGCGCAGAAAATTTTGCAGCTTATTGGGGTGCAGATGGAGAATTTGACAATGCCCCAGTGTCCGCTTTATGAAGAAGTGCTGGATACGCAAATGTTCGGCTTATCACGCGAAATTGATTTCGCGGTTCGTTTGGGTCTCATTCGTGCCGATGAAGGAAGAGAGCTGCTTGGTTCTCTTGAGCAGCAGGTTTCCGCTCTGCATGAGGCATCGACACACAAATAAATTAATCGCTCAAACTTGTACTCGTTACATTCTGTAAGGGGTTGGTTTGGGCTTTTTTTGCACTAGCAGCCTATTTTTGATCGGAAAGGAAGACCGATCGTCAGACGTGTCCTGTCTGGGCTTCCCATTCGGTTTGCGGCATCGCCCTGAATGCTCACGCCTTATCCGCGCATTGACATGATTCCGGTTTTAAAGGGTGATCTCGGTGCCCCGCGGAGAAATGAATTAAACAGGTGACTTGCATGATTAAGAAACTATTTCGCTACTACGATTATTCTTTGCTTGTTGTGATGCTCCTCCTTGTCGGTTTCGGGCTGATCATGGTATACAGCGCCGGCAGTGTGTGGGCGGATCTTGTCCTTAAGAAACCTTCGGATTATTTTTTTGTCAGACAGTTTGTATGGTGCCTGATAGCCGTTCCGGTAGGAATTTTCGGTATGCTGTTCCCTTATCAGGCTTATCGGTCTTTCGTGAAACCTTTGATTATTGTTTCGCTTGTTTTGCTTGTTCTGCTGTATTTTGCCGGTAAAACCGTAAACAGCGCTCAGTCGTGGTTCAGCGTCGGTACGGTAAGCTTTGAACCGGCGGAAATCGTGAAAATTACTTTGATCTTTTATCTGGCTTCTGTTTACTCGAATAAGCAGAAATCCATTTCCGATTTTAAGACATCCGTGCTCCCCCCGCTTATTATTGTCATGGTATTCTTTATTCTGGTTGCCTTGCAGCCGGATCTGGGGACGGCTCTGATTCTTATTTTTATTTCCGCGGTCATGGTATTGTGTTCCGGCTTAAAAATCAGGCATCTCTTTTTTCTGGCTGTTTCCACGGGCGGGTTTATCAGCCTGATGTTTGTTAAATTTCTGTTTAATTATCAGACCCAGAGATTTCAGGCCGCCTATGATCCGTTTTCAGTTGCGAGCACAACCGGTCGCCAGCTGATCAACTCCTACGTTGCCATTGCGGCCGGCGGTCTGACGGGCCGCGGATTAGGAAACAGCATTGAAAAGACGGGATTTTTACCGGAACCGCAAACGGATTTTATCATTGCCATCATTGGCGAGGAACTGGGGCTGCTCGGTATCCTTTTTGTTATACTATGCATCGCCTATCTGGTCTTTAAGGGATTTGTGACGGCGATCCGCTGCAAGGATGTCTTCGGCAGCCTGTTGGCGATCGGTATTTCCAGCATGCTGGCGATCCAGACATTTATTAATCTCGGTGCTGCGACAGGGCTCATTCCTATTACCGGCGTCACGCTGCCCTTTATAAGTTACGGCGGCTCATCATTGCTGATTATGATTTTTTCAATCTGTGTTTTGATAAACATATCTGCTTTTGTCAATATGAGGAGATCAAGCGTTACAACAGAAAGGGAGAAAGAGAATGTCACAACGCTCTATTAAAAAGCTGCTTGTTGCCAACAGGGGTGAAATTGCCATTCGTGTATGCAGAGCATGCACTGAACTCGGCATCCGTACGGTCGCCATCTATTCGAAAGAAGATATCGGCTCCTATCATCGCTATAAAGCCGACGAGTCCTATCTGGTCGGCGAGGGGAAAAAGCCGACCGAAGCTTATCTTGATATCGAGAACATTATCGAGATTGCCAAAGCTCACGGCGTTGACGCCATCCATCCGGGTTATGGTTTTCTGTCGGAAAATGCGGACTTTGCCAGGCGATGCGAAGAGGAAGGGATTCTTTTTGTCGGCCCGAAGCCTGAACATCTGGTGACCTTCGGGAACAAATCGACGGCACGGGCGGCGGCGGAGCGCGCAGGAATCACGGTGATCCCGGGTACCGGGGGGCCGGTAAATTCCGTAGACGATGTCAGGCGTTTTGCCGCGGCGCACGGTTTTCCGATCATCATCAAGGCCGTGCTCGGCGGCGGCGGACGCGGCATGCGCATTGTCCGCAGTAATGAAAGCCTGGAGGAAGCGTTTGTGCGGGCCAAGTCCGAGGCCAAACAGACTTTCGGCAAAGAGGACGTCTATGTTGAACAGTACCTCGACGATCCCCGTCACGTCGAGGTTCAGGTCATCGCCGATCAGTCGGGAGAAACGGTGCATCTTTTCGAAAGAGACTGTTCCGTTCAGCGGCGCCATCAGAAAGTCGTTGAAGTTGCGCCGAGCCGGGGGCTGGGCGATAAACTGCGCCACGATATCTGTGAGGCAGCAGTCCGGCTGATGAAGAGCGTGAACTATCTGAATGCCGGGACTGTGGAATTTCTCATTGTTCCTTCCGGTAAATTTTATTTTATTGAAGTCAATCCGCGCGTTCAGGTTGAACACACGGTAACGGAGCTGATTACGGGGATTGATATTGTTCAATCGCAAATACTGATTGCTGAGGGATACGGCCTGCACGAAGATCCGGTCCTGATTCCCGAGCAGAAAGATATTCATACAAACGGTTATGCCATTCAGTGCCGAGTGACGACGGAAGATCCAAGCAATAATTTTATGCCGGATACGGGGAAAATCGTTGCCTACCGCAGCGGCGGAGGGTTCGGCGTGCGCCTCGATGCAGGAAATGCGTTCACCGGTTCCGTGATCACGCCGTACTATGATTCTCTCCTGGTCAAGCTCTCTACTTCGGGAAGGACGTTTAAGAGTGCCGCGGCCAAGATGCTGCGCAACCTTAAGGAATTCCGCATCAGGGGCCTGAAGACCAACATTCCTTTTCTGGTCAATGTGGTCCAGCATCCGGATTTTCTTTCCGGACGTGTCACGACAACGTTTATTGACACGACACCCGAGCTGTTCGTATTTGAAAAAAGCCGCGACCGCGGAACGAAAATGCTGACCTATATCGGCAACGTGACGATTAATGGATATCCGGGGATTCCCAAAAATAAAAAACCGGTGTTCGACGTTCCGCCTCTTCCAGATGTAAAGCTTTCCGATGCCTTTCCGAGAGGAACGAAGCAGATTCTTGAGGAAAAGGGAGCCCGTGGCGTTTCGGAATGGATTAAAGCGCAGCAGCATGTCCTGCTTACGGACACTACATTCCGCGATGCGCATCAAAGCCTGCTCGCCACGCGCGTCAGAAGCAGGGATATTGTCCGCATCGCGGCACAAACGGCGCATCTGCTGCCCCATCTGTTTTCGGAAGAAGCGTGGGGCGGCGCGACGTTCGATACGGCCTACAGATTTCTGAGAGAAGATCCATGGGCAAGGCTGCGCGAAATCCGCAGAAGAATGCCGAATATTCTTCTTCAGATGCTGCTCCGCGGGTCCAATGCCGTCGGCTATAAAAATTATCCGGACAATCTGATTAGAGAATTTGTCAAAGAGGCCGCTGCAGAAGGCGTCGATGTTTTCCGTGTCTTCGACAGTCTCAACTGGCTGGAGGGTATGCGGGTTTCGCTGGATGCGGTGATTGAAAGCGGGAAAATTGCCGAAGCTACCCTCTGTTACACAGGGGACATTCTCGATGGTTCGCGAACAAAATATAATCTGGATTATTATAAAAAACTGGCGAAGGAAATGGAAAATGCCGGAGCACATATTCTCGGCATTAAAGATATGGCCGGCCTGCTGAAGCCCGAAGCCGCCTACCGGCTCATCTCGACGCTGAAAGATACGCTGACGATTCCCGTTCATCTTCACACGCACGACACAAGCGGAAACGGCGTTTATACGTACGCCCGCGCGGTGGAAGCAGGTGTCGATATTATCGACGTCGCGGTTGAGGCCGTGGCGGGCACTACGTCGCAGCCGAGCGTCAATGCGCTTTATTATGCCATCGGCGAAAGCGAGCGGCGTCCGCAGGTTGATATCGGCGCTCTGGAGTCGCTCAGCCACTACTGGGAGAAAGTGCGCCGTTACTATTTTCCGTTTGAAAGCGGCATGAAGACATCTAATGCCGAGATATACAGGCTGGAGATGCCGGGGGGCCAGTACAGCAATCTTCGTCAGCAGGCGATCGCCGTCGGGCTCGGCACACGCTTTGAAGAAGTTAAAGATATGTATCGCCGGGTCAACCTTTTATTCGGAGACATCGTGAAAGTGACCCCTTCTTCAAAAGTGGTCGGAGACATGACTCTTTATATGGTGCAAAATGATCTGACTGAGGACGATATTTTTGAAAAAGGCGAGACGCTGGATTTTCCCGATTCGGTCGTTAACTTTTTTATGGGCGAAATCGGCCAGCCCTATCAGGGTTTTCCGAAAGAGTTGCAGAGTATTATCCTGAAAGGCAGAAAACCGTTGAACGACCGTCCGGGCAAGCATCTGGAACCGGTAGATTTTAATGATATCCGGACAATGCTTGAAGAAAAGTTTGAGCGCGACTTTAATAAAAGTGAAGTGCTGTCGTACGCGCTCTATCCGAAGGTATATATTGATTATCTGCATTTCTGTGAGACTTACGGCCGGCTTGCCGTCCTCAGCACGCCGACGTTCTTCTACGGGCTCCGCCTCGGCGAAGAGGTTGCTGTCGAAATCGAAGAGGGAAAGACGCTGATCGTGAAATTGATCTCGGTCGGCCAGCCGCATAAGGACGGAACGCGAACCATTTATTTTGAACTCAACGGCCAGCCCCGCGAAGTCTCGATTAAAGACATGAACATCCAGTCGACGGAAGTCGTTCATTCGAAAGCCGATAAAAATAATCCGATGCAGATCGGGGCTTCGATGCCCGGCACGGTCATCAAGGTGCTCGTTTCTTCCGGCGAACGTGTAAAGAAGGGCGATCATTTGCTGGTCACTGAAGCGATGAAAATGGAAACGACCGTTCAGGCACCGAGCGACGGTATCATTAAGAAGCTTTATGTGGGTGAAAATGATGTTATTGAGACGGGCGACCTGATGATCGAGCTGACGGATTAAAGCGGCAAGAAGCGCTGAATAATTAAAAAAGGAGAGGAGCGTACGCTCCTCTCCTTTTTCGGCATTCAACATAAAGTAATGCAGCAGCTGCTGCGGGTCATCGGTGTTCCGGTCCGCCGGTTTTCCTCAGACTGAGCATCAGCAGAATCATCAGTAATCCGAAGAAGCAGGTGACAAACAGGGAATGCAGAATTAAAGAATAGAGTGCCATATGCGACTTAATAATGATGATTCCGGAAACAGACTGAAGAAGGACGAAAATGAGCGATAGAAACAGAGTGACGGACAGGCTGGGAACGTTTTTATAGCGTTTTAAGCAGACAACCAGCGTAACGATCAGCCAGAGCAGAATAATGAACGCCAAAACGCGGTGCAGATACTGGACACCCGCTTTGCTGACGAGCGGCTGCGGGAACAAGCGCCCGTTGATGAGCGGAAAGTCCGTGCTTCCGAGAGTGGATCCCGTATGGCGGACGAAGGCGCCCGAGTAGATCAGAATGTAGGAATAAATGCTCAGCAGAATAAAGTTCCAGCGCATGCCGTGGTGAATCGGCGGCGCGATCCGGCGGGCGTGCGGCCCTGTTCCCTCAAAAACAATAAAAGCGATCAGCAGCATGCTGGCGAACGAAAGCAGCGAGATGCCGAAATGGAGAGCCAGGACGGGACCGGATTGTCCCCAGACGACTGCGGCCGCCCCGAGAAATGCCTGAAGAAAAATAAAGAAGACGGAGGCGATCGCCAGAAACTTTGTTTCTCTCACATGTTTCAGCCGGATCCAGATCCAGACGGCCTGAACGACAGTTAAAATTGATGCTATTCCGGAGACGATCCGGTGGCTGAACTCAATCCACGTCTGCTGTTTATCCGCGGTCGGAATCACCTGTCCGTTGCAGAGCGGCCAGTTGTTTCCGCACCCGTAAGCCGATCCGGTATTCGTCACGAGAGCGCCCATCAGTATGACAATTAAAACGGACAGTACACCTGCGATGCTCATAATTCTCAAGTAGCGGTCTTTCATATGTATCCTCCTGTTTTCCTATGCTTCGGCAGCATATAAAGGCATGATTCATAAAGCTTTTTACAGTTATATTCTAACAGATCCGGGATCAATTGCGAGAATGTCGGCCTTTATTTTGTACGAGCATTGTCGGCTCATCGCAACGGATAAGTGATTAATATCATTGTACTTTATTGAAGACAAAGCGGCGGCCTTCATTTATAATAAAACTGGGCGTGAATTATTCAGAACGGATTGCAGATAAAAGGTAAGTTTCCATTTACATTTAAACGATATGAAATCGGGAGCTCCGGTACGCGGCAATTGCCGTACCGGATAGGGACCGGATGAAGTGCCGGCTATTTCTTGGAAGGAAGGTCTGAAAATGAATAAAACGATTGTATCCGGACAAACATTTGAAAAGAAAGAGACGCTTGAGTCTGCCGACGCCGTCGGCATGACGTTTAAAGATGTTTTGACAACGGTAAAAATGGGAATTGTCAATTCAAACCTGATTACCGTTTTTACGGGTGTCTGGCTTGCGCTCTATTTCACTCAGCAGCCTATCTCCTCTTTTATTTTCCCGGTTCTTTTTGTTCTTGTCGGAACCGGGCTGATTATCGCGGGCGGATGTTCTTTGAACAATTATATTGACCGTGATATTGATCAATTAATGGAAAGAACGCAGGAGCGCCCCTCGGCGACAGGCAGGTTTGAAGGAAAGAAAGTCTTGACGATGGGAATCATTCTATCGTTTGCCGGGCTTGCGGCGCTTTTCGCAGCTTCCCAGACGTCTGCCTTGTTCGGCCTGATCGGCTTGATCGTTTATGTTATTATTTATACCCTGTGGCTGAAACGGACGCATTCGATCAATACAATTGTCGGGAGCATTGCCGGGGCTGTGCCGCCGATTATCGGCTGGGCGGCCATTGATCCTTCGCTTAATTCGCCCGTTCCCTGGCTGCTGTTCATGATCATGTTTCTCTGGCAGCCTCCCCATTTTCTTGCCCTGGCGATTAAGCGTGTCGAAGAATACCGGCGTGCGGGCATTCCGATGCTGCCGGTCGTGGCCGGATTCGGGATAACGAAGCGTCAGATGATTATCTACGTTGCCGTCCTTGTTCCGGTTTCTCTGCTTCTTTATTCGCTCGGTGCCGTTTATACAGCGGCCGCGGTGATTCTGGGCTTTGGCTGGCTGGCTCTTTCTGTGTACGGACTATATACGAAAGACACGGTAAAATGGTCGAGAATCATGTTTGTCGCCTCGCTGAACTACATGACGCTTCTGTTCCTGGCGATGATCGTTTCAACGTTTTTATAATTGCCGGCAGCCGAAGATAACAAAATACGAAGAGAGGGGCGCCGGCCGGCGTCCTTTTTTTGTTGTACCGAATTGTACGGCTGGACAGAAACGCCGCGTGCTGCGGGACCCGCCCATCTGTGCCGGGGATCCGGCGAAGCCGTGCTTTCTAATTTCTTTTCCGGGACAATAGACTAGTAAGTGAATGTTCGGGAAGGAGAGTGGAAACAAATGGCGGTTATCAGAAAAATGACGGCAGCGGATACCGAGGCATTTCTGCGCTTCAACCGCATATTGGGCGACGAGGCGAAATATATGCCTTTTGCAGGGAATGAGTGCCCAAACGCTGCTGCGCCAATGCATAAACGTCTGAAAGAAACAGAAAAATCGGTGCACAGCGCATGGTTTGCAGCCGAACATGACGGACAATTGATCGGTTTTACGGCTGTATTGGGCGACGGAAGGGAACAGATCCGTCACCGGGCGCGGACGGTGACAGCCGTCCTTCAGGCGTGGAGGCGGTTGGGCTACGGCAGGCTTCTGCTTGAAAAAGCCGAAAGCTGGGCAAAAGAAAATGATATTTTCCGACTGGAACTGACCGTTATGTCGGTCAACCGTCCGGGCATGCTGCTGTATGGGACGGCCGGCTATCAAGTGGAGGGGACACGCAAAGCGGCGGTTGTTCTGGACGGGAAACGCGTGGATGAATTTTATATGGCCAAGCTTCTCCAATGATCGTCTGGCGGTGGTGTTTAGCGGCAGCGGGTTTTGGCGAAAATGATGCTGGATGACGAAGGAGGAAGCTTGATGAAAAGATCGGCCTTTTTCAGGTATCTTAGTTTTTTTTTCGCTGCTTTTGCCCTGACTGCCGCCTGCACTTTCATTACGCATGCGAGTACTGTTCAGACGGCGGAAGAACCATCGACATCGTCTTCTCAAAACGGGGATCATTTTTCTCCTGTCAATTCCCCGGAACGGTTGCTGGCCAATCGGATTAACGGAGAAAGGAAGAGGGCCGCACTGCCCGCACTCAAAGCTGACTGGGATCTGTTCCGGTTCGCACGTTCGTCTGCCGAAGATCTGGCTGCGGGACGGAGCGAAAAAGTCGATGTGGCGAAGCTGACCCGCCTTTTCGGCCGCGGCGGCGGTCAAGTCGTGGCATTGGTATTCCGCGCGTCCCTTAACGCACACTTTTCTCCGGCAGCAGAGCGTCTGGCCGACCATGAGGAGCGGCTCATCAAGAAAAAGACGTTAAAAAGAATCGGAACCGGCTACGCGACCGGGAAAAAAGGACAGGTTTGGGTGGTTCTTCTGTCCGAATAGATAAAAATGAGTATTCCTCTCCCCTCACGTATTCTGTTGGGCCGCGGCATGAAAGCGCCGTCGATTTTTCCGAAAAACGATCGGTTTGCATGAGCAGCAGTCTATGGCTCTGAATGTTCAAGCGGACGGCAATTTATTCCTCAGAAAAGGGGAATATTCTGCACGGACGTCATAAATGACGACCTGTCGACCGCGGCAGGCCGTTTATCGGCCGCCGCCGGCGCTTGATCGATCTTCAGCCGGTACACCCGGTTATCAACCGCGGCAGTCTATCGACTGTTGCCGAAGTTTATTAATCGCGGAAACACGCTCCGTCTTTCAAAAGATAGATGATTTCAGGAAGAGTCGATCATCCATTGACGGTACAGCGGGACAAAGAGCTGAAGGGATACCCAAATAGATAAAAATCGGAAGGCGTTCATGGAAAAATTCCGTACTGAAACAACTCTTTTCCCTGCCAAACGCAAAAGTTGATATAATGAAAAAAAGTATTTATGTTTCAGAAGGAGGAAATGATGTTCCGGAAAATCAATCTGATCATTTTTTCCATAGCCGTTATTGTTTTTGCCGGATCATTTTTAATGAATTCCGGGAACGATCCCGCATCCGGACGAAACATTCAGATAAACAGTCATCGGACATCGGCCATTGCCTCTGACAGCCGTTCCGGCCCAACCGTTCCGAAGAGCGGAATACAAACATTCATGGGGAAGAGCCAGTCCGATATACTGAAAACGTTAGGAAAACCGGAGCGCATTGACGATACCAAGTACGGTTATCAATGGTTCATTTATGGAACAGGAAGTGAAAGCTACTGCCAGATCGGCATTGATCAGACGACGCACCGTGTGACCACCATCTATGCGCTCGGGAAAAAACTGCCGACAGCGCCGTTTGTGATCGGGGGGCAGTCTAGGACAAGTTATAACAATGTCCCGCTTCAAAATAACATTTCTCTGGCCTACAAGGGAACGGACATTGATTTTAATTTAAGTGAAGCAGACATGACGACCCGTCCGCTGATCAAGTTCGGCGGCATCTGGGTCCAGCTGACTCATGATCATGTGACGAACAGTCTGGCCGGCGTGCGCTACATGTCTGCCGATGTCCTGGTCAGGCAGCATCCGTATTCCATGAGCTATCTTGGCCGTCTGCCTGCGGACCCCGTTCTTTCCGGCCGGGATTGGCAGGCTGTCGATCAGGCGGAAGACCGGGAAATTTTTGATATCAGCAATCTTCTGCGGCTGCGTTTCAAAGAACAGCCGCTGAAATGGAGCGATGCCGCTTACCTGGCGGCTTATCAGCACAGCGAGGAAATGAAGCAGAAAAATTATTTTTCCCATGAGTCAAAGTGGTCGGGAGATCTAAAGACACGTCTTGAAAAGGAAAACATTCTGTTTCAGCTGGCAGGCGAAAATATAGCGGCCGGGTATCCGGATGCCATTGCGGTCACGCTTGGATGGCTGAACAGCATCGATCATCGAAAAAATCTATTGAACGGCGCTTTTACCGAATTGGGTGTCGGATCCTATCAAAATTATTACACACAGGATTTTGTGAAGCCGATGAATCCGTAAATGAAAACGTGCCGCGGGAAAATCCGGAACGGCCGGCCGCCGATATTTTTTGAATTTTGGGCGCACATCTTTTCCGACAGACGATTATGATGATCGTAGAAGGGCTGCAGAAAGGAGTGTGCGGACAAATGGCTGAGCAGAAAACGAATGAAGCAATCAAGCGGTTTAAATTGTTTCTGCGCGCTCATCCGGAAATCGTCAATCATGTCCGAAGCAAAGGGAAAAAATGGAGCGATGTTTTCGATGATTGGGTGATTTTCGGCGAATCGCATGGAATCTGGAAAACATACGGCGTAGATATCGAGAAGAAAAAAAAGGAAACGAAGCCTGCATTTAACTGGAATAAAGTACTGAATGCCGTTGATAAAATAGATACCAAACAGTGGCAGGAAAGGCTGGATACAATAAGCGGGGCGCTGACGGGCATTCAGACGTTTATCGGACAGTTTACGCAGGACGGCGGACAGAGCGGCCGCGCGGGGCAGGACGGCGGACAAAATGTTTCCGGAAGCACTTCGCCTTCCCGGCCTTCCGGCGGGACAGGCGGAGAGCAAAGACCATTTTTCTTTCGAAGGGATTGAGGCAATTGAGGCGCGAAGTACAACGCTACCTGGACGAGAGGCCCGAGGAGAGACTGTTCGTGCGCCTGCATCCTGAATGGTACCGCAAGCTCAGCCGGTCCCCTCAGGATCTGGCCGGGCTGAAGCGGGAGGCCGATTTTTTTTTCGGACGAACATTCGGCCAGAGGCTCGACAGACTGAACAGCCAGGCAAATATGCTTTTGCTGATGATGAGCGTCGCCCAGGCGATGGGCGCGGAAAATGAGAAAAAGGCCGGGCCGGGCGGAGGAAGTGAAGCGGCTGATCCGGCATGAGCTTTCCGCGGCACGGGTACTAACAGGATATAAGCCTGAATGGAAGTTTCCCTCCATTTGTTGTATATTTTAATTAAGCCGGAGGTGACAGAAATGATTGCGACGATAGAGAATACGTCTCTCCTCGACGAGACGGACGGTCTGGCTCAAATGTTTGTTCATTCGGAGCCATATGCCCATTACGCCGATTCAAGGGCGAAAATGGAGCAGGACGAGACGGCGCAGGCGCTGATCCGGCATTTTATCCGGATCAGGGAAAAATATGATGAGGTTCAGCGATTCGGGCGCTACCATCCGGACTATAAAACAGTGATCCGGCAGATGATGGAAGCGAAACGTGCCGTCGACCTGAACCCGCTCGTCTCCGAATACCGGAGAGCAGAGAAAAAGATGGAAGATTTGCTTGGACAGGTCAGTTTGCTGCTTGCCCGTGCTGTTTCAGATTCCATCAAAGTCCCGACAGGCGATCCGTTCTTTGATCGGTCCTGCGGGACGGGATGCGGTTCCGGCGGCAAATGCGGGTGCCGTATTTGAAGGCCGGGCGGGCTGTGAACCCGAAATGAAAACAGACAAAGAAAAATAGATAAGCTGATTCAACAGGGGTGGTTGCGGCAATGCCTTTTCAGAAAAGAGACGGACTCGTTATCTGGCTTCATAATCTAAAATATTTGCGCGTTCTGAGACGCTACGGTTATGTCCACTATGTATCGAAAAAGATGAAATATGCGATCTTGTATTGCAATAGCGAAACGGCCGATTCTGTTATCAGCCAGCTGTCCAGAATGAAATTTGTTAAGAGTATCGAACATTCACAACTGCAGGAATTGCGGACGACTTATGAAAACGGAAAAACAAAAAGAGAAGAAAGAGATCAGATTTACAATTGCTAAAAAATGCAGTGAACGGCAGCGGCAGAAGGGCCGTACTTCCCGGCCGGAGAATCCGGTACAGGCAATTCGGGAGAAAAGCCGCTTGAACAAAAAGAAACCCGCAGAAATCTGCGGGCTGTCTTAACGCATCGATTGATGCAAGACAATGGGAGAGGAGAAACCGGCGGAAAACTTATGGGGAAACGTAAGCATCCGCGGTTGGGTCAACATCTTAAAGGATGCTGCCAGCTCCTATTATTCACTCGTCCCATGGATTCTATACATCGTAAGCAGCGATTTTTCGGGACAGGCACGGGAGGAAAATCAGTGAGAGTCATTGCCGGAGAAAACAAAGGGAGGACGCTCAAGCCGGTTGGCGGCCGTCTTACCCGTCCGACTACGGACAAAGTTAAGGAAACTATTTTTAACATGATCGGACCTTTTTTTACGGGCGGAAGAGCCCTTGATCTTTACGGCGGCAGCGGCGCTCTCGGACTCGAGGCTTTAAGCCGGGGGGCGGACGTTGCCGTTTTTGTCGACAAAGCCGGTCCCGCCTGCCGTGTTATTCATGAAAATATTAAAAATTGCCGCTATGATAACCGTTCGGCCGTTTTACAGCTTGATGCCGCCAGGGCGCTTGAGCGGCTGGCGGGTGAGGGAAAGCGCTTTGATTATGTTTTTCTCGACCCTCCCTATGCGAAACAGCACCTCTCAAAGGATATTGCCAGGATGCTTGAAACAGATCTGCTGTCCCGCGGAGCCGTTATTGTCGTTGAGCATGAAAACACGGTATTGCTTCCCGAACGTTTCGAACCGAATCTGATTCGCTGGAAATATCGGACGTATCAGGGAAAAACAGCCGTTTCGATTTATATTTTTCAGCCTGAAGACCGGGGAAGTGAATCCGTTGAGTGAAAGAGTTGCCGTTTATCCCGGCAGTTTTGACCCGATCACATTCGGCCATCTGGATATTATCCACCGCGGTATGACCGTTTTCGATAAAATTATCGTTGCCATCCTGAACAATCCGCGGAAGAATCCGCTGTTTACGGTAGATGAGCGTGCCGACCTGCTGAGACAGGCAACGGCCGGCCTTCCCGGCGTCACGGTGGATTCGTTTGACGGCCTGCTGATGGACTATGTTCGGGAGAAGAATGTCCACATCGTTCTTCGCGGCCTGCGGGCAATTTCCGATTTCGAATACGAGCTGCAAATCGCTTCAATTAATAAAAGCCTGTGCCCGGACATTGAGACGTGTTTTATGATGACAAGCAACAAATATTCTTTTCTGAGTTCCAGTATGGTTAAAGAAGTCGCGAAGTACGGCGGACCTGTGCATGAATTGGTTCCCCATGCTGTCGAAAAAGCATTGAAAAAAAAGTTTGTATAAGAAATAAGAGTCCTGCGAAAGGGAGAAAAAGGCTGAAGCGGAGCCGGGCGCTGCGCCTTGCCTTCCTGCCGCCGGCATCTATCGGAATGCTGTCGGGCGGGAACGGCCGCTGCGCCTACGCTTTCATTTCCACAGGAACGGGATGTCTTCATACTGCGTGCAGCACGTGTTTCCGCGGTGCGGACGGGAGTGACGCGCCTGTTCGGAGTCCTGCTTCGGAGCCATCCCTCCCCAGTGGAAGAGCTTTTTTCGGGACCTCTCTGCAGCGGCTATTTCTGGTGCGGCGATCCGATCGTCCTTTTCAGAAGGATCATGATAAAGATCAGCAGCACGCTCACGGTGACCCAGGGGCCGAGGGCAGAAGCACTGCCTGAAAGAACATCGGATCGCGGACTGAAGGCCAGTGCCGTTTCGTTTTTCAGTTTTTCGTCTATATGAAGAAATCCGTACAGAAAGAGGGCGGCAGCGCCGGAAAAGAAGGCGTGGAAGAGCCGTCCGATGAGAAAGGGTTTGGCGCTGAGTCCGGCCTGCGAAAGGATACTGACGGCCTGGGCCTGTATGGAAAAACCGCAGAAACCGAGCAGCGCACTTGCCAGCACGACCCGTTCGATCAGCGGAGCCGGCCACCCCCCTATCTGGCGGACGCCGATGGTCAGTTCGAAAATACCGGGAACGGCGGCAGTGCCGAGATCCGGTTTGAATCCGGCAATGCCGAGAAGAAAACCGAATGTTTTCGCAAGCAGTGCCGAAACGCCGATCTGGATCATCAGCTGATTGATCATGGAAAAAAGAGCAATAAATCCGCCGATCGTAAGCAGGATGCCGACTGAAGAAGTAACGGCGTCGCCGAGTGCTTTTCCGAATGGCTGATATCGTTTCAGCCGCTCCTGGTGCATACTGCGCAGCGCTTTTGAAAACACTGAATGGTGAAGGCGCTCGTCGGCCGCTTTGTCTTTTCCGGGTTTGTAGCAGCGCATGATCAGCCCGACGCCGATGTTTCCGATGTAGTGAGCCAGTGCAAAGACAAAGCCGAGTACGGCCTGATGAAAAAATCCGATGGCGGTGACGCTGAATAGAAAGAGCGGATTGCTGAAGTTTGTGAAGCTGGACAGCCGCTCCGCCTCGATTTTGGTCAGTTTCTTCTCTTCGTACAGCCGCGCGGTCATCCGTGCGCCGGCCGGGAAACCGGAGACGAGCCCCATCATAAAGACGAATCCTCCGATTCCGGGCACTTTAAAGATCGGCCGCATGATCGGTTCCATCAGGACGCCGGCAAAGGTGACAACGCCGAATCCGATCATGAGTTCGGAGAGAACGAAGAAGGGGAACAGCGCCGGGAATACTTTGTCCCACCATAACTGCAGTCCCTGGAGCGAGGCGTTGACCGCTACGGTCGGATATTTAACCATCAGAAAAGCCAGCCCCGCAGAACCCGCCGCGAGGAAATAGGTAACGCTCCTTGAACGGTTCATTGTCTCCCCTCCTTTTTTTGTTTGTATACGAGTTTGTTCGAAAAGGAGGACAAAGGGGGCCGAGGTCAGGCAAAGCGCCATGTCCTGCGGCATGCCTGACTACTGGCCCGGTCCCGGGCGTCGAAGGTCGGGAAAGCGCAGCTTCAGGCTGCCTGCGCGTGCTTTCACAGGATGTGATAGCTTCAACGTTTTGTACAGGACGTACGCGTTCTTAGTCGAAGTTTCCCTGTTAAATACGTGAGGAGCGGAGAAGCAAGCTGACGCGGAACTTCCACAGGATGTGGTGACTTCTGCGGTGCACAGGACGTGTGCGTTATTAACAGAAGCTCCTTTTTACTTTTTTCCCGGACTTTTCGAACACCCATTTATATGGGAAACAGCAACCTGTCCATTCATCACTATACTGAAAAGCGGGCACAGTTAGACCATCTAGTTGATTGAATAAATAAACCAATGATTCCGTTCATATGGATGATACGGAAACGGTGCCGGTCTTCATGGACCTGTTTTTCCGGAGCGTTGCCGTCCATTTTAAATGAAAGCAATCATTCACGAAACGGGGATGGCGAATATTTCACAGCGCAAAAAAAGAATTTTACGTTGGACAATCCTGATAGTCGTTCTGGTTTTACTTGCGCTGAATTTTGTCAGGCTCCCATATTACGTTCAGAGCCCGGGTAACGCCCAATCGATGGCGAAGACGGTGAAGGTAGCCGGCGGACATCGGGTAAACGGGGAATACAGGCTCGTGTACATATACCTCGGCCAGGCGAATATTTACCAGTACTTATGGACGAAATACGGCGGAAACAAGTACGTCACACTTGTTAGTGAAAATCAGGTAAAAATTCCGAACGAGAGCGATGCCGCTTATAATCTTCGCCAGGAAAACTATATGACATCCGCGCAGCAGAGCGCGACTTATATGGCTTATAAGGCGGCGGGGAAAAAACCGAAGCTGATCAGGGAAGGAATTTTGATTCTGGACGTTATGCCGGGGATGCCCGCCGCAAAAGTACTGAAGCCGGGCGATCTGATCATCGGTATGGAAGGCAGAAAGATTTCTTCAACCGGCGATCTGGAGGCCCTCCTTAAAAAGAAAAAATTGGGTGACCGATTTAAGCTGACGATTTCCAGAAATAAGCAAACAAAACAGGTTGCGGTGCAGATTGCAAAATTTCCTAAAGATCTGATCGGCAGCGGAAAAAGCAGCGGGATAGGAATCGTTCAGAGCGATCAGATAAAGGTAAGCGTCGATCCGCCGGTTCAATTTACGATCCAAAATATCGGGGGCCCTTCCGCCGGACTGATGATGACTCTTGAAATTTACGATCAGCTGACGCGTGCAGATCTGGCCAGGGGACGGGATATTGCCGGAACGGGAACCATTGAAATGAGCGGCGCTGTCGGACCGATCGGCGGGATCGAGGATAAGGTGGTCGGCGCTGCCAAATCCGGTGCCGGCGTTTTCTTTGCTCCGACTGCGGATCATGAATTTGAAACGGCAAAACGAACGGCGAAAGAAATCGGATCGCAGATGAAAATCGTTCCCGTAAAAACCTTTGCGGATGCCGTGAACTATCTGCAGCGCACAAAATGATTGGAAACGGGCTGTGGTTCCGCGCGTCAGCCGCCGGCGCCGATGAAGCGCCCGTTTTTTTCGTCATAGCGGATGGGCGCATGGCTTGTTTCCGAAGAATAGGAAAGCGGCGGCTGTCCGTTACCGGAAAGGAAGTCGTAGAGCTTTGCCGCTCTGATATCGAGATCGAGAAGAGGATCGCGGTGCTTTCTGATTTTGGCAATCAGCGGCACTTGAAGGTCCTTGCGGATCGCTGCGAGATAGTTCTGCCCTTTTCGGCTCATGCCGAGCAGGCGCAGATACGGAGCTTCTCCGGCGGCTGCCGGCTGCCGGGCTTCGCTCTTGAGGGTATTGGTCAGGACGTGAACCGAGAGGCGCTGCAGCCTTGCCCAGGTGTAGCGTTTTGTTTTCACGGCCGCGATAAAGCCGTTAAAGCTGTCTGCGCTGCCGATGCGGGACAGCAGCCGATGTTCGATGCCTTCTTCCATTTCGTAAATGAGGGAAAGCTGCTCTGCGGTCGATGACAGCAATTTGTATTTAAGGAATGGGAAAAAGGTTTCCCATTCCGTCAATCCGCCGAATCTGTTTCTCCTCTCCAGAGAAGAATAGACATAGGGCGGAAGTTTATTTTGAAGATTGGCGGGGGATCGGCCGCCGAGAAGATAGCTTCGGATGCTTCTCGCGCTGGCGATCGGGGCATCGTTTGCAAACGTTCTGTCGCTGTGTCCGCTTTCCTGCCGGCGAATGGTCAGCGGGATCATGCTGCTTTTTCGATCGTGAATTGCTTCAATGTAATGGAATCCGAGGCTGTTGTTCGGCTGTGTCAGGTCGACAAATTCTCCTGCCGCCGCCGATGAGAGCAGCCGATAGGCGGCAGCGTGGGCATTCGGATAGCTTATGCCTTCGTGGAGCGCCTCTTTGAGCGTTTGATCGTAACGGGCTTTGTTGTTTTCAATCAAGGAAAGGGTCTGAAAAAAAGGCTCGATCCGGCCGATTTCGCTTCCGAAGGCCAGATGAGTCGCGCCCAGCCGATCCAGTATGGAAACGGCACCGCGAGCAAAGACATCGGCCTTCCCGACTGCAAAAACATAAGGGAGCTCAATGACCAGATCGATGCCGGCCTGAAGGGCCATACGGGTCCGCTCCCATTTAGAGACGAGCGCCGGTTCCCCGCGCTGCAGAAAGTCTCCGCTCATCACCGACAGGATAAGATCGGGGCGGAGCGTCTGCCGAAGCGTATTCAGCTGATAGAGATGTCCGTTGTGAAACGGATTGTATTCGGCAATGATTCCGGCGATGTGCATATGCATCTTCCTTTCCGCCGCTTTTAGTTGAACGGCCGGCAAAAATCATTTTACCATATTTTTTCCCCGACAAGAAATTGGCGCCGGCAGAGAGGCTGTGATAATCTAAATTCAGGCGGAATGCGTGGATTGACATTCCGCAGGGCGGAGATTATAATTACATTTGTTGTCTAGAGGTGGTTCAGTATGTCTTTATCATGGTCAGTACCCGATTTGCTTCAGCACAAGCAAGAGGGATTGAGTTTTCACGAAGAAGTTGTATTGCCTCTGGAATTGTTTCGCGCAGATCCTGAAATACGGAGAATGTCGCCTATTGACGTAAAGGGCGTTGTTGAATTTTCAAGACGGTCACTCACTTTTCACCTGCAGATCAGGGGCAAGATGGTGTTGCCGTGTGCTGTGACTCTGGAAGATGTCGATTACCCCTTTAAAATCAATTCGTCTGAGACGTTTTTGCTTGCCGGAGCCGCAGAAGATCCGGCGGTAAAAGGCGAATTTGTTCACAGTATTGAAGAAGAGCGTATCGACCTCGTGCCTTATTTGGTGGAAGCGATTATGGTTGAAAAACCGATGCGTGTCGTCAGTGAAAAAGCGAAAGCCGATCTGCATATAACGGGAGAAGGCTGGACGTTTGTTAAGGGCGGCCAATCGAAACGGCAAATAGATCCGAGGTTTGAAAAACTGAAGAAGTTTTTTGATGAATAATTGTTTGAGGGGGTGTGAACCGTGGCAGTACCTAAAAGAAGAACATCTACGACTCGCAAAAATAAACGCCGCACGCATTTTAAGCTGGCCGTTCCGGGCATGGTAAAATGCGACAATTGCGGAGAATATAAGCTGGCTCATCGTGTATGCCCGAATTGTGGCTCATACAGGGGCGAAGAAGTCGTTGAAAAATAATAGGCCATTCGAATGAAGAGCGTCGGCTCTTCATTTTTTTTTACAATGTTTTTTTTCGGGGCCAATGAGCGGGGAAAGGAAAGTCCGTCTGCTCTCTCTTTACCGGGGCCGTCCGGAGGCGTGCGGCGCATGTTTCACCGCAGAAAAAGCTATTAATATTGCTTGAACATTGCCTGCCCCATCAATTGCTTGCCCGGGCGATGGGGCGGTCTTTTTTGAGCATCGCCGGGCCCCCATATTTCGAATCTTAACTGCATCGGCGGTCGCCCCTTTTGTGACAGCCTCGTTTTTTTTAAAACTTTTCTTCTCAACCGTTCAATCTTCCATTTCAGGGGCTGAAAACTTAGAGAAAAATCCGGCCTTCTCTTCTACCGATCCTATCATCCGCATATTGATGGAAAAGGAGCAATTCTCATGCTTCCGATCTGAGAGAAAAGAGGGGAAATCAATGCCGTCCATTCGACAGGATGCTTGGTCGCACACTGAAGATGTGAGACTTGCGGAAACCATTCTTCGGCATATCGGTGAAGGAAGTACACAACTGGCTGCATTCAAGGAGGCGGGCAGCCTTCTCTCGCGAACCCCCGCAGCCTGCGGGTTTCGCTGGAATTCAGCCGTGCGCAGACAATTCGAGAAAGAAATGAAAGAAGCAAAAGAGAGACGCCGTGCCTATAAAAAAAGAAAGAAGGCGGCGAAAATCCCGGAGCAGGCGGAAATTGTTTCAGAGTCCGCGTCCCCCGAACCGGCTGTTGCCGAACCTTTCATTGATCAGACGATCCGCTTTCTGAACCGGCTGAAAACGGATTCGGGCGCGAGCCTTCCGCACGATGTGAAAATTCAGCTGGAACGGCTCAAAAGCGAAAACAGAGTGCTCGATGAGGCATACAGAAGACTTGAAAAGGAATATTCCGGACTGAAGAAAAACTATGAATCACTCCTGAATGTTCTGGAAATTGTTGATCAGGCAAGAGCGAAGATGCCGAGGGGCGAAGAAAGAGCAGAAATAAAAGATCAAGCCCGTTGAAACGGACCGCACGAAACAGGCGCACCCGCAAGACTCCGAAAAGATGAAATGCAGCAGACGAAAGTCTCAGCCATTTGATCTTTTTTTGTGTGCAGCGGAGTTCTAGGAGGAATCTGCTTGCCCGGATCAGGCACCGTCCGGTATATTCGATCATTTTCAGTTTCCCGGGGAGGAAATCCTTAAAATCAAAACGAATAATTAAAATAGAGTGGTGCAAAGTGGGGGATTGTGGTACAGTAAGACAAAGAGGAGGCGGATCCCGATGTTTATGGGATCGTTCAATCACAGCATAGACATCAAAGGACGCCTTATTATTCCCTCGAAGTTTCGTGAGGAGCTGGGGGAAACATTTGTGATGACACGCGGTCTCGACCAGTGCCTTTTTGTTTATCCGATGGAGGAATGGCATCGAATTGAAGAAAAACTGAAAGCTCTTCCGTTCACCAAGAAAGACGCACGGGCATTCACACGCTTTTTTTTCTCGGGAGCGTGCGAATGCGCATTGGACAGGCAGGGCCGCGCCTCGATCGGCAGTGTGCTTCGCGATTATGCCAAACTGGAAAAAGACTGCGTGATCATCGGGGTATCGAGCCGGTTGGAAATTTGGGATGAAAGTACCTGGAAACATTATTATGAACAGTCGGAAGAATCTTTCAGCGATATTTCGGAAAGCCTGCTTGATTTGGATCTGTAATTTTGAAAAAGGATCGGTTTATCTGTCGGACAGGAGCCGGGTAGTATGTTTGAACATATCACAGTATTAAAACATGAAGCAGTTGACGGACTGGCTGTTAAACCGGACGGGGTGTACCTGGACTGTACACTGGGCGGCGGCGGCCACAGTGAAGAAATCGTCAAAAGATTGCGGAACGGCCGCCTTTATGCATTCGATCAGGACCAGGAGGCTCTGGATGCCGCGGAACAGCGCCTGAAAGACTACCGTTCCCAAATAACGTTTATTAAATCTAATTTTCGAAAGATGAAGAGTGAACTGGCGGAAAGAGACGTCCGGCACGTCGACGGAATTCTTTTCGATCTCGGCGTCTCCTCTCCTCAGTTCGATCATGCCGAAAGGGGATTCAGCTATCAGCATGACGGGCCTTTGGATATGCGGATGGACAGGGATCAGGATCTGAGTGCCGAGACGGTCGTCAATGACTGGCCTTATGAAAAACTGACTCACATTTTTTTCATGTACGGTGAGGAACGTTTCTCCCGGCAGATCGCGAAAATGATTGAGAAGCGCCGTGCAGAAAGCCGGATTAAAACGACCGGAGAACTGGCCAAAATTGTGAAAGAAGCCATACCTGCTCCTGCGAGACGGACGGGCGGCCATCCCGCGAAACGCGTTTTCCAGGCACTGCGCATCGCTGTCAACGATGAACTCGGCAGTCTTGAAGAGGCTCTTTATCAGTCGCTGGAACTGATAAATATAGGCGGAAGAATTTCCGTCATCACGTTTCAGTCGCTCGAAGACAGACTTTGCAAACAATTTTTTAAAAAATACAGTGAACCGCCTGAGTTGCCGCCGGGTCTTCCGGTGCTTCCGCTGAACGCTCTTCCTGTTTTGAAAAGAATCGGCAGGAAGCCGGTCCTTCCATCGGAGGAAGAACTGAAAGAAAATCACCGTGCACATTCGGCAAAATTAAGAGTGGCAGAAAAAATAAGAGCGATTAAGGAGGAGACCGTGTGATGAGTCAGACGCAACACGCACCTTTATTAGGACAGGGACAGGCTGAGACAAAAAGACGGGCCGCTGCCGAGCCGGTCACTGTGACCCGCCACATCAGCAAAGGGGAAAAATGGCTTTGGGCATCGGCCGGCGTTGTCGTCTTCTTTCTTGCTCTGATGATGGTCATTAATCAGACCCGAATTTTCATGGCCTCGAAAGATACCGCCATTCTGCAATCCAGGCTGGACAGTCAGTCGAAAACCACACAGCAGCTGCAGGCCGACGCGGACAGCCTGAGTTCTCCGGAACGCATCGTCAGCTTCGCAGAGAAACAACTGGGCCTGAAACTGGATATAAAAAATATCAAAGTGCTTCCATAAGGTGGTTCAGTCGGATGATTCAGAGAAAAAGAAAATCAATGAGTTTTTGGGCAGCAGCAGTCGGCGGGATTTTTATGCTGGCTTTTTTTATCCTTATCGGCCGTTTTGTATTTATTGCCCAGGGGAAAGAAATCGACGGCCATAATTTGATCCAGGTCGGAAAAAATCAATGGTCGGATTACGAAGTTGTTAATGAAAAGCGGGGAACCATTTATTCAGGCGACGGCCGGGTCCTTGCCGAAGATGTCCCCGCCTACACACTTTATGCCGTAGTCAGCTCCAAAGCCGATTCATATGTCAAAGATAAGGTGAAAACAGCAAGCGAGCTCGCCCCGATTCTGAACATGAAGGAATCGGCTGTGCTGGCTATTTTAAATAAGAAGGCTTATCAGGTCGAGTTTGGATCGAACGGGAAAATGCTGAGCGAGGCCAAAAAAAGTCAGATCGATCGTCTCAAACTTCCGGGAATCGGTTTCACGACCGAATCGGAACGTTTTTATCCCGAACAGTCCGGTGCCGCCTACACGATCGGATTCACACGGCCGAGCGCCGACGGCAGCCAGCAGACCGGTGTGCTGGGCATTGAGCAGTCACTGAATCGCTATTTAACAGAAAAGGACGGAATGGTCCGTTATTACCGAAGCCTGGGCGGCGTTCCGATTCCGGATGAGAGCCGGCAGATCACCCAGGCATCGCCCGGCAACGATGTCCATCTGACTTTAAATACTCAGATACAGACTGTGCTCGATCAGGCAATGACCGGCGTTTATAATACGTATAAGCCGTCAAGCATGATCGGCATCGTAGCCGATCCGAAAACGGGGAAAATTCTTGCCCTTTCCACTCTCCCCGATTTTAATCCCAATCTGCACAATATTACACAATTTAACAATATTGCCATTTCATCGCCCTATGAACCGGGATCGGTCATGAAAATTTTTACTGTTGCGTCGGCGATTGATTCCGGCTCATTCCACGGCACGGCGACGTACAAGTCGGGAAGCTATACGACCGCAGGCGGAACGATACACGACTGGAATTATTCCGGCTGGGGAATGATAGACTTCGATCAGGCGTTTGAACTGTCATCCAATGTCGGCATGTCCGTTCTGACCGATCAATATCTGGGGCCGGACAAGCTCGGCGCTTATTTAAAAAAATTCGGATTCATGCAGAAAACGGGTATAGATCTTCCCGGCGAAAGTTCCAGTCTCGTCAATTGGGGATCGAAAATTGATAAATTGGAAACGTCGTTCGGCCAGTCATCCGCGTTCACAGCGATGCAGATTGTCCAGGCGGCGACGGCGATCGCCGACAACGGAACGATGATGCGGCCGTACGTGGTCGATAAAATTGTCAATCCGGATACGCACAAAACGGTTCTGGCAAACCATCCGACGGTAGCCGGCCGCCCGATATCGGCACAGGCGGCGGAACAGACACGGGCGCTGATGCGCCAGGTCGTCAGCAATAAGAATGTCGTTAACGGATACGGAGCGACCGGAACACTTTACGATCTGCCGGGCTATGATGTGATTGGAAAGACCGGCACCGCGCAGATTGCGGAAAACGGCCAGTATTTGACCGGGAAAAACAATTATGTTTATTCTTTTCTCGGCATGGCGCCGCAAAACGACCCGAAAGTCATCGTCTACGTTGCCGTCAAACAGCCGCACCTGAAGCCGACCGATACCGGAGAAGAACCTGTGGTGAACGTCGTAAAACCGGTCATGAGCAGTACGCTTGAGTATATGCAGGTTCAGAAAAAAACGACCGCAACCGTCAATCAGCAAAACAATAGCTCCTCCATTCTTAATCAATTTATCGGGAGTCCGATCGACCAGGCCGTCCAGTCATTGAAGGCCAAAGGGTTCGATCCGGTCGCTGTCGGTACGGGTCAGGTTGTCGGCCAGATGCCCTATCCGGGAGAACAGCTCATTAAAGGCAGCAAAGTGATTCTCTTAGGGAGCGGGACAGGGAAGATGCCGGATCTGACCGGATGGTCTCTTGCAGACAGCATGAAACTGGCGAACGCCGCCGGTATGAAACTGACTGCTAAGGGAGACGGATTTGTCGCTTCTCAGAAACCGGCTCCCGGTTCGATTATCAAGGCAGGCGATACACTGGCTGTTGAGTTAAAACCTCAATAAAATCAATTCCGGCAACAGCGCTAAACAGCTGCCGCCGGCCTTCACGGGCGAACGTCCGTGAAGCAGGAAGAGCCCGTTCTATTTTTCCGGTCCTGCACATATGGGTAGGACAAGGAGAGATGGGAGGGGCTCGTTTTGCGTTTATCGAATGCGAAGGTAAGAAAACGGCTGCTGCTGATACTGATACTGGGTCTTGTCGTGTTTGCGGTCTTTATCGGGCGTCTCGCTTATGTGCAGATTTTCCAGAACGGCTGGCTGACAGGAAAAGCACTGGATTCGTGGAGCCGCGAGATTCCTTACGAAGCGGAGCGCGGAGAAATTCTCGACAGTCAGGGCAAAGTACTGGCAGCCAATGTGAGCAGCCCTTCTGTTCTGGTCGTGCCGAAGCAAGTGCGCAACCCGTCGCTGACCGCCGAGAAACTGGCAAGCGCCCTGGGCATGTCCAAACAGACAGCTTTAGCGGACATTACAAAAAAGCAGTCGATTGTCCGTATTACACCCGAAGGCAGGAAAATAACGAATGACAAAGCAACGGCGCTTAAAGTACTGGGGCTTCCGGGCGTCTTCATCGCCGAAGACTTCAAGCGGAACTATCCGAACGGCAACTATCTGGCCCATGTGCTCGGATTTACCGGAATTGACAATCAAGGGCTTACCGGGCTGGAGTCCTATTATAACGATGGATTGAAGGGACAGAACGGACATGTCTCTTTCTACTCGGATGCTCAGGGGAACCGGATGTCGAGCCTGAAAGATCAATACATTCCCCCGAAAAGCGGGTCCAATCTGATGCTGACGATTGATTCGCGCGTTCAGTCGATTATTGAACGTGAACTAAATAACGCGATGGCCACGTATCACCCCGACAGTGCGCTCGCCATTGCGATGGATCCGAATAACGGCGATATCCTTGGCATGTCGTCGAAACCGGATTTTAATCCGGCAAACTATAAAAACGTTTCTGCTTCGGTGTATAATCACAATCTGCCGATCTGGAAAACCTATGAACCCGGATCGACTTTCAAGGTCATTACACTGGCTGCGGCTTTGCAGGAAAACGTCGTCGATCTGAATAAAGATCGCTTTTACGACTCCGGAGCAATCAGCGTCGGCGGCACGCAGCTGCATTGCTGGAAGAAGGGCGGGCACGGATCGGAAACTTTCCTGCAGGTCGTGCAAAATTCATGCAACCCGGGCTTCGTCGCTCTCGGGCAAAGGCTGGGTAAAGACCGGCTGTTTTCCTATATAAATAAATTCGGATTCGGCGAAAAGACGGGCATTGATTTACCGGGCGAGGGGAAGGGCATCCTTTTTAATAAAAATAAAGTCGGTCCCCTGGAACTGGCGACAACGGCATTCGGCCAGGGCGTCTCGGTTACGCCGATTCAGCAGATCGCGGCGGTTTCCGCGGCCATTAACGGCGGATACCTTTACGAACCGCATCTGGCCAAAGCGTGGCTTGATCCGAAAACGGGACAAATGATCGATCGGATCCAGCCTGTCATGAAGAGACAGGTTATCTCTTCGGCAACGTCGAAAAAGGTCCGGGACACCCTGGAAAGCGTCGTGGCGCAGGGAACCGGGCGCAACGCTTATGTGGAAGGCTATCGCGTCGGCGGAAAAACGGGAACGGCTCAGAAAGTCAATCCGAACGGCGGAGGCTACATGGCCAATAATTATATCGTTTCATTCATGGGATTCGCTCCGGCAAATGATCCTCAGATCGTCGTCTATGTGGCGATCGACAATCCGAAAGGAACGATTCAATTCGGCGGAACCGTCTCGGCGCCGATTGCCGGAAAGATCATCGGCGACAGCCTGAGCGCGCTCGGCATTAAAAAAACGGGCGGCGGCATAGAGAAACAGGTCAAATGGCCGGATCAGCCGTTGATTAAGGTACCCAATTTTGTCGGCATGAGAAAGGAGGAACTGATGAATTCGGTGACCGGTCTGAGGCTGGAAGAATTAGGAAAGGGCGATGTCGTGACGCTGCAGTCGCCGAAACCGGGCACTAAGGTCAAACAAGGTTCAACAATAATGATATACTTAGGTGACAAAAAGAAACCGTGAGATTACAATAAGCAATGGACAGAGAGCCGGGCGCGCCTCGTGCCGGGCTCTCTGATATACATAGGGGAAAATCCGCGCCGGGCGCGGATCGGTCCTGTATGTCGTCCAATTTATCCAAGTATAGTTAAGGACGTGTTTTCGATGAAATTGGCAGATTGCCTAGAAGCGCTGACTGACTTCAGGCAAGATGGAGAAGGAAATCCGGACATAACCGGAGTGACTGTTGACTCCCGGAAAATAAAGCCGGGTTGTTTGTTTTTTTGTATCAGGGGCCATCAGGCAGACGGTCACCGCTTTGCCGAACAGGCTGAGAAAAGGGGAGCGGCGGCAATTGTTGCCGAGGAGACAATCGCCTCAGATGTTCCCGTTATTTATGTTAACGATACGCATCGTGCTTTGGCGATGATCGCTGATCACTACTACGGCCATCCAAGCCACAGCCTTCATTTAATCGGCGTTACGGGAACAAACGGGAAAACGACGATTACTTATCTGATTCAGGCCATTCAGGAAGCGGAAGGGATCAGAACCGGACTGATCGGGACAATGGGGATGCGCTATAAAGATCATTTTGTTCCTGTCGACAATACAACACCCGAGACTCACCTCATTCATGAAAATCTCGCATTGATGAAAAAAGAAGGGGCGGATTCCGTCGTTATGGAAACTTCATCAAATGCGCTCTATGACGGCAGGGTCCGAGGCTGCGATTTTAATATCGCTATCTTTACCAATCTGACCGAGGATCATCTCGATCTTCACGGGTCGATGAAAGATTATATGTATGCCAAAAGCCTGCTCTTCTCACAGCTCGGCAATCGCTACGGGAATCCAAGGGAGCTGAAGGCCGCCGTGCTCAACGCCGATGACAGGGCATCCGAAGTCTATAAGCATATGACGGCGGCTCATGTAATGACTTATGCCATCGATCACGAGGCCGATTTTCGGGCCTCTTCGATACAGATTAAACCATCGGGAACGTCGTTTACTCTTTCGGCTAAGGGTGAAAATTATCCGGTGGCGATGCGGTTAATCGGAAAGTTCAGCGTTTATAATGTACTCGCCGCGTTTGCCGCCTGTTCGCTGAAGGGGCTGGACATCGCGGGGATGATTCGAACCGTGGAACAGATCAAAGGAGTACCAGGCCGCTTTGAAACCGTCAACGCCGGCCAGAATTTTACCGTCATTGTCGACTATTCCCACACACCGGATAGTTTGCAAAATGCCCTGTCGACGATTAAGGAATTCGCTGAAAAGCGCGTGATCACCGTTGTCGGATGCGGCGGAGACAGGGAACGGGGCAAGCGTCCGATCATGGCGAAAATTGCCGTGGACAACAGCAATCTTGCCGTTCTCACTTCGGATAACCCGCGCACGGAGGATCCGGCAGCGATTATTCGTGAAATGGAGGCGGGCGTCACCGGGCGGCCCTATAAAAAAATGACGGACCGCCGTGAAGCGATCAGATTTGCGGTGCGCCAGGCTGCGGAAGGTGATATCATATTAATTGCCGGAAAAGGGCATGAGACGTATCAGATCATCGGGACAGTCAAACATCACTTTGACGACCGGGAGACAGCGAAAGAAGCGATCATTGATCGGATGAACGAGACTCCATCTGCCGAATGATCCGTTGCCGACCGCAAGACGGCATTCATAACTTTTTTATAAAAGGAGATTTCCGAATGGGTATTGGTGTGGATTTAATCATGGGGCAGGCCATTCAAACGGCGGGCGATACGGGGAGGCTGAGCCGTTTTACGGTCATGACGGACAGCCGCAAACCGGTGATGAACGGCCTTTTTGTCCCCCTGGTCGGCGAACATTTCAACGGACACCGTTATCTTAAGCAGGCGATTGAGAACGGGGCCGCGGCTTCCCTGTGGATGGAAAGAGAGCCGCGGCCGACGGATATTCCTGCGGATTTCCCGCTGTTTTTCGTGGGTGATACTTTGGAAGCCCTTCAGGGCATAGCGAAAAGCTATTTATACCGCTGTCGGCCGAAAGTCGTTGCTATTACAGGGTCCAATGGAAAAACAACAACCAAAGATATGGTTTACGGTATTTTGCGTAAAACATTCAGGACATATAAAACACGGGGCAATCTGAACAACCACATCGGCATGCCGCTGACGATTCTTTCGATGCCTGAAGACACGGAAGTGCTGGTGCTCGAAATGGGGATGAACCATTTTGGGGAATTGACTTTTCTCAGCCAGCTGGCAAAACCCGACATCGCGATTATCACGAATATCGGTGAATCGCATATTGAATTTCTGGGCAGCAGACAGGGAATTGCCAGAGCCAAACTGGAGATTACGAACGGGCTCAGGCGGGGAGGAACTTTAATTATCGACGGAGATGAACCGCTTCTGTCCAATATTCACACGAAAGCTTTTCGCATTGTTTCATGCGGCTACAGCGATGACTGCGACTGGGAAATCACGGAGGTGAAGGAGCGTGCGGACGGTTACCGTTTCTCTCTCAATCATGGAGAAAATGTTTACACGGTCCCGGTGCTCGGCCGGCATAATGTGAAAAATGCGGTCTATAGTTTAGCTGCGGCGCGAATTCTCAATGTCAGCCGTCCGTCAATTGAAGAAGGCCTGAGCCATTTAAGTCTGACACAGATGCGTTTTGAAAAAGTCAGAGGTCTCAACGGCAGCCTGTTAATCAATGACTGCTACAATGCGAGTCCGACCTCGATGAGAGCCTCCCTGGAAACGCTCAAAACGCTTGGCGGCTTTGAAAAGCGCGTGGCCGTTGTCGGCGACATGTATGAGCTCGGAAGGGATGAGGAGCGGCTTCACAATAGCGTGGCCAGGGTGCTGACTCCTCCTCTGACGCATGTCGTTACCATTGGGAAAAAGGGCGCCTGGATCGTTGAACCCTTGCAGACAAGTGAAAAAGATCGGGCGCTGAGCGTCCGCTCCTTTTCGGCAAAGGAAGATGCCCTGCCGTATTTGAAAATGCTGCTCGATGATCGGACGGTCATGCTGTTTAAAGCCTCCAGACTGCTTCAGCTTGAGGAACTGGTCAAAGTATTGAGCGGCAGCCCGTTGCCGCAGAAATTATCCAGCGATTGATCCGGGGCCGGACATCGGCTATTATTGCCCTGAAACACGCCGGAATTCAGAAAGCTTTTTAATCAGTTCTGTGCCCGGACAGCCGGCCGGCTTCGGATGCAGATTTTGCGGACTCCGACACCTTGGCGCCCGCAGGCGGAGAAATGTCTTTTTTCCGAAAAACCGGCCGCTCTCTCCTTCGGCATTCACTGATCACGCACCTAAAGGAGCGAAACGATTCATGACACTGGTTTTGTTGTTTGGTTTAGCGATATCATTTCTTATCACGCTTGTTTTTGCCCCCTTTTTTATACCCATACTAAGGAAGATGCACTTCGGGCAGTACATCAGGGAGGAAGGGCCGAAAAGCCACATGAAAAAGGCGGGGACCCCGACAATGGGCGGCGTCATTTTTCTGATCGGGCTGATCGGCAGCCTGCTGATCATGGCATTGAAATACCACATGGCAACGGAAGAAACCTATATGCTGCTGTTTGTCACGCTTGGATTCGGTTTGATCGGTTTTGTCGACGATTTCATCAAAGTCGTTATGAAACGCAATATGGGTCTGACGTCGAAGCAGAAAATGCTCGCACAGTTTATCGTTGCACTTGTTTTCTGGGTAATTGTTGCGCGATTTAACTATTCGACGTATCTTTCCATTCCGGGAACGGCCTGGATGATTGATCTGCACTGGCTGTATCCTCTCTTTGCCCTATTCCTGCTGATCGGCGTCCCGAACGCCACCAATCTGACGGACGGCATGGACGGACTGCTTTCCGGACTCGCATCCATTGCCTTCGCAGCTTATGCGATTATTGCTTATTTTTCGATGAATCTGGGCGTTGCCGTTTTCTCGGCCGCCATGCTCGGCGCTCTGCTCGGCTTTCTGATTTTCAATGCCCATCCGGCCAGGGTATTTATGGGCGATACGGGATCTTTGGCAATCGGCGGGGCGCTTGCGGGGATCGCGATTCTGACAAAAACGGAAATTCTGCTGGCCGTGATCGGCGGCGTTTTCGCGATTGAAACGCTGTCGGTCATCATTCAGGTCGTCTCATTTAAGACGACGGGACGGCGTGTATTCAGAATGAGTCCGATTCACCACCATTTTGAGCTTTCAGGATGGTCGGAATGGAAAGTTGTGACGGTTTTCTGGCTTGTCGGGCTGGTGCTTGCCGTCATTGGAATCTATTTGAAAGTGGGGCTGAGCGGTTGAAAAAATCAGATAAATACCTGGATAAACGAGTGCTTGTGCTTGGACTGGGCAGAAGCGGCTATGCTGCAGCCAAATTAATGAAAAGTCTCGGGGCGGACGTCACGGTGAACGACCGCGGGAATCTTGAAGGGAACCCTCACGCGGCCGAGCTGAAAAAAATCGGCATCCGTGTGGTCGGCGGCGGGCACCCGCCCGATCTTGTTGATAAGGAACTGGCGGTCCTGATTAAAAATCCGGGGATTCCCTACAGCAATCCGCTTGTTCAGAAAGCCCGGCAGCTGGGCATACGGATCATCACCGAAGTCGAAATAGCGTACGAACTGTCCGATGCTCCGTTTATCGGCATTACCGGATCCAACGGGAAAACGACGACAACAATGCTTCTCGGGGAAATGATGAAGGGCTCGGCCGCCGTGCCGATTGTTGCCGGAAATATCGGGACCGCGCTGACCGGAATCGTTGGGGAAGCAACGGATAAAAATGTGATTGTCGCCGAGTTGTCGAGTTTTCAGCTGCTTGGAACGGAACAGTTCCGTCCGAAAATCGCTGTTGTACTGAACATTTTCGATCACCATCTGGACTATCACGGAACCGTTGAAAATTATGCGCGTGCCAAGGCACGCATTACGGTTAACCAGACAGCGGACGACGTACTCGTCTATAACGCCGACAGTGAACGGGTTGTCTCTTTTATTGCCGGAAAAACAAAGGCGCGGAAGGTCCCTTTTTCGATGACCGGCAGAACGGAGGACGGCGCTTATATCGAAGACGGAGCCATTTATTTTCGGACGGAGCGGATTCTTGAATGCAGCGAAATGGGGCTGCCGGGCACCCACAATCTTCAGAACGCGCTTGCCGCCGTTGCGGCGGCAAAAATATCCGGCGTACCGACGGCGCAAATTGTCCGGATATTGAAAACATTCACGGGCGTCCGTCATCGCCTCCAATATGTCAATGTCACACGGGGCAGGACGGTCTACAACGATTCAAAGGCGACGAACATACTGGCAACGTCGAAAGCGCTGACTTCTTTTCCCGGAAAATCGATCGTGCTGCTGGCAGGCGGACTGGACCGCGGCAATACGTTCGATGCGCTGATCCCTTATTTAAAAAAGGCCGATATCAAAGCGGCGCTTCTTTTCGGCGAGACAAAAGACAAACTGCGTGATGCCTGCGAAAGAGCCGGCATTGCGCGGGTTGAAAATGTTGAAAATGTCGAGCAGGCCGTTCCGGAAGCTTTCCGCCTTTCCGGGCCGGGCGACGTCGTTCTCCTGTCGCCGGCCTGTGCCAGCTGGGATCAATATGACTCATTCGAACAACGGGGTGACATCTTTATTAGCGAAGTGAATAAGTTTAGATAAGGACAGGTCGGTCTGCGGCAGTTCAGCAGGCGACTCGAGGGCCTGATCTGAACGGAGTGTTGTGCATGCCCGAACATCGATCGTCACCGGACCGTTTGCTGCTTGTCGTTGCTTTCGCCCTTTTGGCTGTGGGGCTGATCATGGTATATAGTGCAAGCGAAGTCTGGGCTTCCTACAAGTTCGGAGGAGATTCGTTCTACTTTTTTAAAAGACAGCTTCTTTTCGCTGCGATCGGAACCGTGCTTATGTTTATGGTGATGAGGATTGATTATCGGATCTGGCGTTCGTGGGCGAAAGTCGGCATGGCTGTCTGCTTTCTGCTGCTGATTCTCGTGGTGATCCCGGGAGTCGGCCTTGTGCGCGGGGGGGCGAGCAGCTGGCTCGGAGTGGGAGCTTTCTCGATCCAGCCTTCTGAATTCATGAAAGTTGCCTTGATCATTTATTTGTCCAGACATCTTTCCGAGCATCAGCCGGCGCTTCGCTATTTCAGAAAGGGCCTGCTGCCGGCCCTTCTTCCTGTTTTTCTCGCTTTCGGGCTGATCATGCTTCAGCCCGATCTCGGAACGGGGACGGTGCTTGTTCTGACCTGCATTACCATGATATTTGTCGCCGGAGCCCGTATCCGCCACTTTGCCGTTATGGGAGCGGTCGGAGCGGCCGGAGCGGCTGCACTGATCCTGTCGGCGCCTTATCGGGTTAAGCGGCTGACTTCGTTTGTTAATCCATGGCAGGATCCGCTCGGAAGCGGATTCCAGATTATCCAGTCGCTGCTGGCTATCGGGCCGGGGGGGCTGCTCGGATTCGGGCTGGGCCAGAGCAGACAGAAATATCAATATCTTCCGGAGCCGCAGACCGACTTCATTTTCTCGATTATATCGGAAGAACTGGGGCTCATCGGGGCCGCGGCTGTACTGCTTCTCTTCTGCATGCTGCTCTGGCGCGGCCTGCTGATCGCGATGAAAGCGGACGACTTGTTCGGAACATTGCTGGCCGTCGGAATTACGGGCATGATCGCCATCCAGGTGATGATCAATATCGCTGTCGTCACAGGCCTGATCCCGGTGACCGGAATCACGCTGCCTTTCCTGAGTTACGGCGGATCATCGCTGACTCTGATGCTTGTGTCGATCGGCATACTGCTGAACATCAGCATGTCCGCCCGGCAATAGACAATGTGAACAGCAAACTCTGTTTTATGCGGTCGGTCTGCATAACGGGTTTGCTGTTTTAATCAAAAGAAAATAAAATAGAATTAACGGAGAAGAAAGCGACAGCGTTTAAAACCCTTCTTCCCGAAGCACCGTATTATCCGATAGATGAGAGAGGGGGAGAGCCGTGGACAGGAAAAAAGTCGTGCCGCTGGAAGACCGGCTTCCGCAATTAAAAAAAGAACGGAAACAAAAGGCAAACCACCGTTTTGTTCTTTACGCATCCTTCTTTTTCCTTCTGCTATTGGTTGTGGTCTATTTTCAGTCTCCGTTCAGCAAAGTCAGCCAGCTTTCCGTATCGGGCGAGCAGCTGGTCAGCTACAGCCAGGTCGTTCAGGCCAGCGGCATTTCCGACCGGACACATATCTGGGATGTCCGGCCCGCAGCCGCTGAAAAACAGATTGAAAAGCTTCCGACCGTCCGGACCGCTTCCGTCCGGGCCGAATTTCCAAACCGCGTAACGATTCGGATACAGGAATACGAACGGAAAGCTTATCTGGAAAAGAACGGCGGATACTATCCGATTCTTCAGAACGGCGCGCTGCTTGCCAAAATTTCCGGCAGCAGGCTGCCTGTTGATGCGCCGGTGTTATACGGTTTCAGCCGTCAGGCCGATTTAAGGGCGGTTACCGAGGGATTGGCGAAGATTCCTCAGCAGGTGATTCATAGCATTTCCGATATCCATTACATATCCGCTCCGACGGACAATGACAACCTGATGCTTTATATGAATGACGGCAACCGCGTAGTTGCCAGTACGAATACTTTTGCTAGGAACATACAGCTTTATCCTGAAATTGCCGCCAGTTTGCCCAAGGGAGCGCACGGGACGATTCATCTCAGTGTCGGCAGTTATTTTGTCCCCGACAGCACGCAAGGCAGCGCCGGAAACTGACCGGAGACAGACGAACAGCACGGGAAGAACCGTCCTGCGAAAAAATTCGGATGGATTAATCTTCTGAATTTTATGTCTTTAACCGGATTAAAAGAAGTTTTCAAATGGATTACTAATCGTGATTATGCCTTTTCTAGTCTACCAAGTTGGTGTAGACTAGAATTTAGTTCTAGTTTCATCGTTTGCTCTTTTAATTTGGGAATGAAAAAGTAAGGGATTCTCTTCATTTTATTCTCAAGAATGCCGATGAAAACATGTAGAACGGGATGATTTTTTGTTTTATCGATTAAAATAAAGGGATATGTTCTGTTTTGTAGAATACAAAGATTAAGGTGTGTTTCTATAATGAGGAGCAGAAAGCGTTGGGTTGAAAATAAAATGAGCCTTCCTTTGTCTTTCAGAAGTCCAGCCATTTATCACTCGATCCAAACATCCCGAATAGAGGAACAACGGATGCTCAGGTAAAGGGGGTGCCACAGAATGAACAGCGAGGATGTATTTGTTAGCCTAGACATCGGTACGTCCAGTATTAAGGTTGTCATCGGAGAAATGGCCGGCGAATCCCTTAACGTCATTGGTGTTGGCGAATCTGTATCATATGGGATCAGGAAAGGTTCTATTGTTGATATCGATGAAACGGTCCGGTCCATTCAGAATGCCGTGGAACAGGCTGAAAGAATGGTGGGTCTGAATATTAAAAGCGTGATCGTCGGTGTTTCCGGAAACCATATCCAGCTAAGGCACTGTCATGGTATTGTAGCTGTCTCCAATGAGAATCATGAGATTGGCGATGTCGATATCGCAAGAGTCATAGATGCCGCCCAGGTCATGTCCATTCCTCCCGAGCGGGAGATCATCGACGTTGTGCCGGAACAGTTCATCGTTGACGGAGTGGATGAAATTCACGACCCGAGAGGAATGATCGGGGTCAGGCTTGAGATGGAAGGAACGCTGATCACAGGATCCAAAACTGTTCTCCATAATTTGCTGCGTTGCGTGGAGAAGGCGGGATTGCAGATTTCGGATGTCTGCCTGCAGACACTTGCGCTCAGTTCGGTTGCCCTGTCCAAAGACGAGAAGAATCTCGGTGTCGCCCTGATCGATATAGGCGGGGGAGCGACGAGTGTTGCCGTTTTTGATCAAGGATCTCTGCTTTCCACATTCGAGCTGCCCATCGGAGGAAATCATATTACAAAAGACATATCGATTATTCAGCGAATTCCCACGGATGAAGCGGAACAGCTGAAGGTCAAGCATGGCGCGGCCTTTGTCGGAATCGCATCCGAGGAGGATACTTTTACGGCTTCGCAGATCGGCAGCGCCAAAAAACAGATGCTCAATCAGGAAGAGCTTGCGGAGATCATTGAAGCAAGGATGGCGGAAATTTTCGATATTGTCCGCGAAGAACTGGAAAGAATCGGAATTTACGATCTTCCGGGCGGCTTTGTGCTGACCGGCGGCGTGACGGCTATGCCCGGCGTGCTGGATCTTGCGGTCAATAAACTGGCTTCCAACGTCCGCATTGCGGCACCGGATTATATCGGCGTTCGCGAACCAAAGTATACGGCCTGCATCGGTCTCATCCAGTTCGCCTATCACAATGTCAAGATTCAGGGCAAAGAAGTTGCGGCTGCCGTTGCTCCCGAACGCTATGAAGCTGAGCCGAAACAACGAAAGCAAAAAAAGAAGATAAATCTGGATCGAAATGAACATGAAGGCGTAACGGCCAAAGTGAAGAACTGGTTCAATTTATTCTTCGATTAATCGGGTGGCGGAATCATTATATGGGAGGAAATGAACAATGTATGAGAACGATGTGGAGATGGAGGAACGTCTCGCGAAAATAAAAGTCATCGGCGTGGGTGGCGGCGGAAATAATGCGGTCAACCGAATGATCGAAAGCGGCATTCAGGGGGTTGATTTTGTATGCGCTAATACGGATGCGCAGGCGCTCAAGCTGTCGAGGGCGAGAGTCCAGCTTCAGCTCGGCGAAAAGCTGACCCGCGGACTCGGCGCAGGCGCGAACCCCGACATCGGTAAAAAGGCCGCTGAAGAAAGCCGGGATCAGGTCGAAGAAATTCTGAAGGGTGCCGATATGGTATTTATCACGGCCGGCATGGGCGGCGGAACCGGAACGGGTGCCGCACCGGTTATTGCCGAAGTCGCAAAAGAAGTCGGCGCGCTGACTGTCGGGGTAGTTACCCGGCCGTTTACCTTTGAAGGAAGAAAACGGGCCAAGCAGGCTTCGAACGGAATCGCTACACTCAAGGAAAAAGTAGATACATTGATCGTGATTCCGAATGACCGCCTGCTGGAAATCGTCGATAAAAACACACCGATGCTTGACGCGTTCAGAGAGGCAGACAATGTTCTGCGCCAGGGCGTTCAGGGCATATCCGACCTGATCGCTGTTCCCGGCCTGATCAATCTTGATTTCGCCGATGTGAAAACGATCATGACCGAGGGCGGTTCGGCACTGATGGCGATCGGCATTGCTTCGGGAGAAAACAGAGCGGCCGAAGCAGCGAAGAAAGCGATTGCCAGTCCGCTTCTGGAGAAATCGATTGACGGCGCGAGAGGTGTGCTGATGAACATCACGGGCGGGAGCAATCTCAGCCTGTACGAAGTTAATGAAGCAGCGGATATTGTGGCTACGGCAGCGGACGAAGAAGTTAACATGATTTTCGGCTCGGTCATCAGTGAAGAACTGGAAGACGAAATCGTTGTCACTGTGATCGCGACCGGTTTTCAGGAAGAAGCGCAGGAGCATCAGCAGATCAAACCGGAACAGGAGCCTCACCTTGGCCGCCGTCAGGCGGCGAGTGCGGCTTCCGATACGGAAAAAAAGCCGGGCGGCTTGAAACATGAAGTCCGCCGCGATGAAGGGCCGGGTCTTCCGAAACAGCCGCTCCGCAGGCCGCATAGCCTTGTGGAGGACGAGGAGACGTTGGACATTCCGACTTTCCTGCGCAATCGGAGAAGCAAAAATCAATAAGCGGCCGTGCAGCCGGATCAGGCTGCATCCGCCGGATCAGACAGATTCTCTCAATGATTGTTCCACGCAACGCACAATGAATAGTGACAGGCTCCGGAACGATGATTCTTGCAATCATCCGTTTCCGGAGCTTTATTTTTGTTCTGCGAGCGACAAAAAGAGCCAAAATAACAGGGAAAATCCTGCCAAGGAATGACAGACTTTCATGGATAAAGGCCCGTATACTATTCCTAAACATGCAAAGGAGGTGGGAGCTTGGTTCTTTACCTGGATGCCGTATGGCTTCTTAATCTGCTGATCGATGCCAGTTTGCTGCAATTGACGGCGCTGATGCTCAAGCGGCGGACAAATCGGCTGCGCTTCTGGCTCGGCGCACTCACGGCATCGTCCGTCGTTCTGATCCTTTTCACGCCTCTTGCTTTTCTGGTCGCCCATCCCTTAGGCAAATTTCTTTTTTCCGTGCTGATCATATACGTCACCTTTGGATTCCGCCGGCTATCCGTTTTTGTACAGAATCTTGCAGCTTTCTACTTTCTGGCATTTGCGATCGGGGGAGGACTTTTTGCCCTGCATTATTTTTTTCAGAATGATGCGTTCTATGCGAACAGCCGTTTCCTGACGACACTGAATTACGGGGATCCGGTCAGCTGGATTGTAATCGTCGCCGGTTTTCCGTTTCTTTGGTTCTTCTCGAAAAAAAGGATCGATCATACGGTAGTCAGAAAATGGCAAAGTTCTGCGGGCGCCGAAGCGATCATTCAGATGGCTGATCTGACGATTAAAGCGAAAGCCTTCATCGACAGCGGCAATAAACTGTATGAACCGCTGACCCGGTTTCCGGTCATGTTTCTGAGCCGGGAGGCTTGCAAGGATGCGCTTCCCGCCGAACTCTTCCGGGCTTTTTCCGGAGAGGAAGGCATGCTGGGCCGGGAGAGCCTGGCGGCCGAATGGAAAAACCGTCTCGCACTGATTCCGTACACGGCGGTTGACGGCAGCCGCCGCTTTGCGACCGCCGTCAGGCCGGATCGCGTTCTGATCATACACGAAGGGAAACTGATTGAGTGCCGAAAAGTCTATGTGGCACTGACGGAACACGCTCTCAGCGCAGCGGGTGATTTTGACAGTCTTCTTCACCCGGACATGCTGCTTCACGGCAAGGTGATTGAACCGGCATCCTGACCTGCGACTGCAATCAAGGAGGAATAAGCGAATGAAAACCTTTTTTCGGAAAATGTGGTTTCGGATTCTTGTTAAGCTCCATATAAAACCTGAAGAAATTTACTATATCGGGGGAAGCGACGGACTCCCTTCTCCGCTTTCGAAAGATGAAGAGGCGGAGCTGATGAAAAAGCTGCCTTCCGGCGATCAGAAAGTGCGCGCCACGCTGATTGAGCGCAATCTGAGGCTCGTGGTCTATATCGCGCGCAAGTTCGACAATACGCGGATCAATATTGAAGATCTGATCAGTATCGGAACCATTGGATTAATTAAAGCCGTCAATACCTTTAATCCCGAAAAGAAGATCAAACTGGCGACCTATGCATCGCGCTGCATTGAAAATGAAATTCTGATGTATCTGCGCAGAAATAACCGGACACGTACAGAGGTTTCGCTGGATGAACCGCTGAATGTGGACTGGGACGGCAACGAATTGCTGCTGTCGGACGTGCTCGGCACGGCGGTCGACATAACGACAAAAGGCATGGAGCGGAAAGTGGATCGTTCGCTTCTGCAGCGGGCGATGCTGATGCTGAGCGACCGGGAAAAAGAAATTATGACGCTGCGTTTCGGGCTGGCAGGCGGAAAGGAGAAGACGCAGAAGGATGTTGCCGATCAGCTCGGCATCTCGCAGTCGTATATTTCAAGGCTTGAAAAACGGATTATCAAACGGCTGAAGAAGGAATTCAGTAAAATGGCCTAGTCCGCCCGCGACGGAAAACAGGAGGGAATTGCCGTGCATAAAATGACATCCGCAGGAGATACTTGACGTTATAGAAAGCTCCGATTATGTGGGGAGGTCATCCTTTATGGCACGGCACAAAGTAGAAATCTGCGGGGTGGACACAGCAAAGCTTCCTGTCCTGACGAACGTAGAAATGCGTAAGTTATTTACAGAACTTCAGTCGGGTACGATCGAGGCGAGAGAGAAACTTGTAAACGGCAACCTTCGCCTTGTACTCAGTGTGATTCAGCGTTTTAATCACCGCGGCGAGTCTGTGGACGATTTGTTTCAGGTCGGCTGTATTGGACTGATGAAATCGATTGATAACTTTGATCTAAGTCAGAATGTCCGTTTTTCGACCTATGCCGTCCCGATGATCATCGGCGAAATCCGCCGCTATTTGAGAGACAACAATCCGATCCGCGTATCGCGTTCTTTGCGCGACATGGCCTATAAGGCGCTGCAGGCCAAAGAACGCTATATTGCTAAACACTCCAAGGAGCCCTCCGCCTCCGAACTGGCAAAAATGCTTGATCTTCCTGTCGAGGATGTCGTTTTTGCCATGGATGCCATCCAGGATCCCGTTTCTCTTTTTGAGCCGATCTACAGCGACGGCGGCGATCCGATTTTCATCATGGACCAGATCAGTGATGAAAAGCACAGAGACAGAGAATGGGTGGACAAGATAGCCCTTAAAGAAGCGATGGGCAAGTTGCATGATCGCGAAAAGAAAATCGTTGCCATGCGCTTTTTTTATGGGAAAACCCAGATGGAAGTGGCTCAGGAAATCGGTATTTCACAGGCGCAGGTTTCCCGCCTCGAGAAAATGGCAATCAAGGAAATGAATCAGGATATCGGGCCGTGACGGATGCCTGATGGAAAACAACAATCCGGCGCTTGCTGCAGGCAGGCGCCTTTTTTATGTCCGCCGTGATAAGATCTCTGCAGATACCGCTCCTGCCGCCTGCTGCCGATCCCGTCTCCATTTTTCACTTCTCAACCCGCACGCGCCCCCATATATTAAGATAGTGAGAGGGGGAGAAGCCGTGCCAAGAATTTCCGATTTCCAGACAAAAGAGGTTGTCAATGTTGAGAACGGTAAAAGGCTGGGTCATATAGGAGACCTTGACGTGAATCTGTCTACGGGAAAAATTGAGAATCTGATCATCCCCGGTGCCGGCCGCGTCATGGGCCTGTTCGGAAGAGAAAACGATGTGGTTGTACCATGGAACAATATTGTACGCATTGGAGCCGATGTCATCCTTGTCCGCTTTTACAATGATCGGGATCCGGCTCCGGGCGAAAAAGAATCATAAATTAAAGCGCTGTTCCGGCGGATATGGTAGAATAAAGGAAAATAATCGTGCCCTTGAATCCGCGAAGAAGGGATGAACGTGATGGCGGAACCTTTCTCCATTAAGAATAAGCTGACTCTGATGACGGAACCGGCTGCTGCAGGGCATAGAATGATCCTGTCCGGCATTTCGCTGCGGACGGGAGGGACGAGTCGGGCGCCTTTTGCCTCGCTGAATCTGGGCCTTCACGTCGGCGACGATCGGGAAAATGTTGTGGCAAACCGCAGAAAGGCTGCCGAAGAGATCGGCTTTTCTTTAGAGCGCTGGGTTTGCGCGCAACAAGTGCACGGTACAAACATCGCCCGTGTGACGGGTGAATGTGCCGGCGCCGGAGCGACAAGTCCCGACACCGCTGTTAAAAATGTCGACGGCCTGTTTACAACAGAACCGGATCTGCTGCTCGCGCTCTGTTTTGCAGATTGTGTTCCCGTGTACTTTTACAGTAAACAGCCCGCTGCCGTCGGGCTGATGCACTGCGGCTGGCGCGGCACCGTTCGGCTCGGTGCCGTCAGAATGGTTGAAACTATGTGCAGGACGCTTGATCTCGTGCCGGAGGATATTTATGCGGTCATCGGTCCGGCGATTGCCGGTGCGGACTATGAAGTAGATCAGACGGTTATCGATGAAGTATCAAAGCTTGGCCGCGGGATCCGGAACGGTGCAGTCACGCTGCACGGAGACGAGCATTATCTGCTTGATCTTCAGGCGCTGAACCGGGCTGTCCTGATCAGGGCAGGCGTCCCTCAAGAACAGATTCAGGTAACCGGCTATAAGACGAGCGTCTTCCCGGAACTTTTTTATTCATATCGGAAAGATCATGGGCGCACCGGGCGTATGATGGGATTTATCGGCATGAAGAACAAAGGGGAAGGTACAAGTTGACAGTTGCGGAAAATCTTCGTATCATTGATGAAAAAATTGAGGAGGCCTGCAGGAAATCGGGCCGCCGTCCGGAAGAGGTGACCGTGATTGCGGTCACAAAGTATGTCGGAAACGAACGGGCGCAGGAAGCCGTCGATTGCGGACTCTTCAATCTGGCCGAAAACCGGAAAGAAGGGCTGCTCGAGAAACAGAGCGCCATCCATGACGGCCGCGTTGTCTGGCATCTTATCGGGACGCTTCAGACAAGAAAAGTAAAAGACGTTGTCGGCCGGATCGACTATTTTCATGCGCTTGATCGCTTAAAGCTGGCGGCCGAAATCAATAAACGGATGAAGGCCGGCAAACTGAAATGTTTTATCGAAATGAATCTTTCCGGAGAAGCATCGAAGCACGGAATCGCTGAAGAAGAACTGGATTCTTTTATTGAAGAGCTCGGGGCTTTTGAACATATTCAGGTGATCGGCCTGATGACGATGGCGCCGAATACAGAAGACACGGCACTGATCCGCAAAGTATTCCGCGGCCTTCGCCAGTGCCGCGACCGGATCAGAGACCGCCGCCTCGACTATGCACCGTGCACGGAGCTTTCAATGGGAATGTCCCATGATTTCCAAATTGCCGTTGAAGAGGGTGCAACATTCGTCAGAATAGGGACCTCGCTGGTTGGAAATGAATGGAAGGGGAGCTGAAAAAGATGGGGCTCAAAACGACATTCAGGCGGTTTTTTGATCTCGAAGAAACTGTGGAACCTTCGGACGAAAGTGCTTTTTACAAAAATAAGGATGCTGTTCAGATACCCGCCGAGAAACGAACGATTGAAAAGGGCGGGAGAATCGTTGCTATTCAGAACGTCCGCCAGCGGGACAAGGTTGTTCTTGTCGAACCGAAATCGTTTGAAGAGGTGGAAGGCGTGGTCGGACATCTGAAGAACAAACGCACGGTCATCTGCAACCTGCAGAGTGTGACGAAAGCGGAGGGGCAGCGGATCCTCGATTTTATGGGCGGGACCGTTTTTGCCCTGGACGGACAGATTCGAAAAATAGGAAGGGATACATTCTTATTTGCACCGGATTTTGTCGATATCACAGGAATCATTAACGACTGGAAAGAAGACGGACAATCTTATTGACCGGATGAAGCGAGGTGAATGCATTGTATCTGATTGCAGATGTGCTGGCACAGCTAATCAGTATTTATTCATGGATTTTAGTCATCTATATTTTAATGTCGTGGCTGCCGAGCGTCCAAAGTTCCCGGATCGGCCGCCTGTTTGCAAGAGTGTGCGAACCTTTCCTTTCCCCATTTCGGAGGATCATTCCGCCGATCGGCGGCGTCCTTGATCTTTCTCCGATTGTCGCATTTCTTGTGCTTCAGCTGGCGACGAGAGGCATTTACCAGATCGCCCTGATGTTCGGGTGATTCAATATGTCCGTTTATGAACATTTCCGCCGCGAAGAGCGGCCGATTATCGATCATTTTCTGGATTTAAAGGATCAGGTTTCGAAATACTATGCGCCAAAACTGACCGATTTTCTCGACCCGCGCCGGCAAAAAATTTTACATTCGGTGATCGGCGGCGAGGAGATCACGTTTGCTCTGTCGGGAGGCCATGCGGAGGCGGAACGCAAGCGGGCGCTGATTCTTCCGCCGTACCGCGAAGCTCGGGAACAGGATTTCGGGCTTTCATATATTGAGGTGGATTATCCTTCGCGGTTTGCGGATCTGTCGCATGCGCAGCTGCTCGGTGCGCTGCTCGGGACCGGCCTTGTCAGAAGCAAACTGGGCGATCTGATTGTTTCGGACGGGCGGGTTCAGTTCATTGCCGCAACGGAAGTTGAAAAATTTTTGCTGATGAATCTGACGTCTGTCGGAAAAACAGCGGTGACCTGCCGGAAGATTGACCGGGCGTCACTGATACATAGCGAAGAGAGCTGGCTGGAGTCTGAGGGAACGGTCGCTTCCCTCAGACTGGATGCGGTCATGGCGGAAATTTATCATTTGTCCCGCTCTAAAGTCTCCGAGCTGGTTGCGCGGGGAATGGCCAAAGTGAACTGGCAGATTGTGGACAGAAAAGATTTTTATATCGAAGAGGGTGACACACTGTCTTTACGCGGCTACGGACGAAGCAAAATAATCGTGATCGCCGGCCTTACAAAAAAGAACAAAATTCGTTTGCGATATGGTAAACTGAAATAAGTAATTCTATACGTGACTATACATTGACTGGGAGGTGAACCGGATTGCCATTAACACCGTTGGATATTCATAATAAAGAATTTTCTCGTGGTTTTCGCGGTTACGATGAGGACGAGGTCAACGATTTTCTTGATCAGATCATTAAAGACTATGAAGCCTTGATCAGAGAGAAGAAAGATCTGGAACTGCAGGTTAAAAATTCAGAAGAAAAGCTCAGCCACTTTTCAAACATTGAAACAACATTGAATAAAAGCATTCTGGTCGCTCAGGAAACAGCGGAAGAAGTGAAACAAAACGCTAATAAAGAAGGCAAGCTGATCGTGATGGAGGCAAAGAAAAATGCCGACCGGATCATCAACGAAGCACTTGAAAAATCGCGCAAAGTGACAGTCAATATTGAAGAACTGAAAAAAGAAGCCAATGTCTACCGCACCCGTTTTCAGATGCTGATTGAAGCACAGCTTGAGCTCCTGAAAAGCGACGACTGGAAGAATCTTGCCGCCGGTTCGGGCGATGAGGACGAACCGGCGGATCAGGACGGCAGTGTCATACAGACGCGAGCTTGACACCATGCCGGCAAATGCATATACTGGCTTTATATGAAGATTTTTAATATTCAGCAGGCGATGACGGAGAGAGTAATCAGTGCGGCGAAAGCAAGCGAGCCGGGAGGCGGTGCAAGCCCGGTGTTTCAAGCACTGAAGAAAATCACTCCTGAGTTCGGATCTGAACGGGCGGACAGCTCCGCTCCGAGTAGGGAAGACGCTTCATTCACGTTATGGAATGATTCGAGCGGCAGAGCAGATCTGTCAATAGGGTGGTACCGCGGTCCTTCCGTCCCTTTGGGATGGGGGGGCTTTTTTGATATAAATTTTTTGTGACTGACTTTGAGAAAGATGGAGGCGCAAAACATTGGATTATAAAAAAACCTTGCTGATGCCGAAGACGGCTTTTAAAATGCGCGGCAATCTGCCGAACAAAGAGCCGGTGATGCAGCAAAAGTGGGATGACGATCACATCTACGAGCAGTCTTTAAAACGCAACGAGGGCAAACCGAAGTTTATCCTGCATGACGGTCCTCCCTATGCCAACGGCGATATTCATATCGGCCATGCCGAGAATAAAGTGCTGAAAGATATCATTAATCGCTTTAAATCGATGTCCGGCTACCAGACCCCTTATGTACCCGGATGGGATACGCACGGGCTGCCGATCGAACAGCAGCTGGCCAAACAGGGTATCGACCGCAAAAAAATGTCTGTTGCCGAACTGCGCGAGAAATGCAAAGACTATGCGCTCGGCCAGGTAGAGCGTCAGAAGAAGCAGTTCAAACGCTTGGGCGTCCGCGGCGACTGGGATCATCCTTACCTGACCCTTAAAAAGGAATTTGAGGCGGAACAGATCGAAGTCTTCGGCACCATGGCGAAAAAGGGGTATATCTATAAAGATAAAAAAACTGTTTATTGGTCTCCGTCCTCAGAATCTGCGCTTGCCGAAGCCGAGATTGAATATAAGGATGTCCAATCTTATTCGATCTATGTCGCCTTTCATGTCACGGACGGCAAGGATGTTCTGCAAAAAGACGAAGAAGTGGTAATCTGGACGACCACACCCTGGACGATGCCGGCCAATCTTGCCATCGCGGTCAATCCGAAATTCGATTACAGTGTAGTTCGGGTCGGAGAGCGAAAATTTGTCGTGGCGTCGGATCTGGTTGCATCGCTCACAAAGACGCTGGCCTGGGAGAATCCTGAAGTGCTTCGGACTTTTAGCGGAAAAGCACTTGAAGGCGTGGTCTGCCGCCATCCGTTCTATAATCGCAATTCGCCGCTGATTCTCGGCGACCACGTCACGCTTGACGCCGGAACCGGCTGTGTCCATACGGCGCCGGGCTTTGGCGCAGATGATTTTAATGTCGGCAAAAAATACGGCCTCGATATTCTTTGCCCCGTCGATGATCGCGGCTGTATGACGGACGAAGCACCGGGTTTTGAAGGCATGTTTTATGAGAAAATCAATGAACCGGTCCTTGACAAACTGAAAGCAGTTCATGCACTGTTGAAAGTCGGCACCTTTACTCATTCGTATCCGCATGACTGGCGGACGAAAAAACCGGTCATCTTTCGGGCAACGAAGCAGTGGTTTGCTTCCATCAAAGCATTTCGTCAGGATATTCTAAAGGCGATTCATGAAGTGAGATGGATCCCTTCATGGGGCGACGTCCGTATGACGAACATGATTAAGGATCGCGAAGACTGGTGCATTTCACGCCAGCGTGCCTGGGGCGTCCCGATCCCGGTCTTTTACGGAGAAGACGGCGAGCCGATCATCACCGATGAAACGATCCGCCGCGTTGCCGAATTGTTCCGCAAACACGGATCGAATATCTGGTTCCAATGGGACGCGAAAGATCTGCTTCCCGAGGGTTTTGCTTCTGTGCACAGTCCGAACGGAACGTTCAAAAAAGAGACGGACATTATGGATGTCTGGTTTGATTCCGGATCGACGCATCAGGGAGTGCTGACGACCCGCCCGGAACTGCGCCGGCCGGCGGATATGTATCTCGAAGGTTCCGACCAATACCGCGGCTGGTTCAATTCTTCGCTGGCGACGGCGGTGGCGGTTACGGGACATGCGCCGTACAGGCAAGTGCTCAGTCACGGATTCACACTTGACGGCCGGGGGCTGAAAATGAGCAAGTCCGTCGGCAACGTCATTGACCCGATGAAAGTGATGAAACAGTTCGGAGCCGACATTATCCGGCTCTGGGTCGCATCCGTCGACTATCAGGCGGACGCCAGGGTCTCGAATGACATTCTCGCGCAGGTGGCGGAAGTTTATCGTAAAATCCGCAATACGATTCGTTTTATGCTCGGCAATCTGAATGATTTCGATCCGAAAAATGCAGTGGCCGTTGAGGATATGCCGGAACTGGAACAATTCATGACGGTTAAGTTGAACGGATTGGTGGATACATGCCTGAAGAGCTACAACGACTACCAGTTCCTGAATGTTTATAAGGCCGTTCAAAACTACTGTACGACGGATCTGAGTGCTTTTTACATGGACATTGTGAAAGACGCGCTTTATGTTCAGCCGAGAGCAAGCCTTGTCCGCCGTGCCGCACAGACGGTGCTCTACAGGACTGCAGTGGCCCTGACTAAATTGCTGTCGCCGATCATCCCGCATACGGCCGAAGAAATCTGGCAGTTCATCCCGGGTGCCGCTCGGGTTTCCGCTTACGTTCAGCTGACCGACATGCCGGAACCGGTTCATGTGCCGGATGCGAAGGCGCTTGAAGAGAAATGGGAAAAGATTCTTGCGGTTCGCGACGACGTGCTGAAGTCGCTGGAAAAGGCCCGGGATGCCAAACTGATCGGCAAATCGCTTGAAGCGTCGGTTGCTTTGTATCTGCCCGAGAATATGAAATGGTTAAAAGAACAGCCCGCTCTGGACAAACTGTTTATCGTCTCCCATGTCGACTGTTCCGACGGTCCGGACTCCGCTCCTGAAACGGCGGACCGCTATTCTCCGGAAGCCGTGAACGTCGGCCGCGCCGAAGGGGAAAAATGCGAACGCTGCTGGGCGATCCTGCCGACAGTCGGACAGGATCCGGAGCATCCGACTCTGTGCGCCTCATGCTGTGAAACGGTCAAACATGACTATGCGGGTGTCAGTCTCGACGACTGACCGGCCCGGCGGCCTGTGACAGAAGAAAAATTTTTCCTTAAGACGTAATTTTTTCGCCGTCTTAAAATGCCCCCTTTACTGCACACTAAACATGTGTGCGGAAAGGGGGATTTAATTTGTTCAGCTACCGCAGGATAAAGAAACAACTGCTTAAACGCAAAGAAATGCTCGAAAAAAAAATGAAAAGCGACATGGAGACCGCCGCGGAACTGGGGTCGGTTTCCGACATTGCATCGGGAGAGCTGTCCGCTTATGATAACCATCCGGCAGAATCCGCCACACAGCTTTATGAACGGGAGAAGGATCTGGCTTTCAGCAAACGCATGCATGATGAATGGAACGATATCAATGACGCTCTGGCAAAAATGGAAAAAGGGACGTACGGCATTGATGAAATAACGGGCAAAAAGATTCCGATTGCACGCCTGAAAGCGCTTCCGACAGCCAGAACCGCGGTTGAAAACGCACCGCCGAAACATAGCCGGAAAGAACGCCCGGTTGAAGAATCGCTGATCGCCGATCCCGGCCGAACGGGGTTCTCGGCTTTGAATCAAAGTGGTTTCGACGAACAGAACGCCTTTGATCTGGTCTCCGAATACAATGATCAGGAGATGATTTATGAAGACACTCCTTATAGCGATGATGAAGAAGGGATCGGTTTTGTCGAAGTTGTGGAAGCGATAGCGGCCACGGACATTGACGGCTATTCGGGCGACGAAAGGGTCCGCTTCTTAAGAAATCAGTACTACGATCAGTGGATGGACGGGATCGACGAAAGCGACCCGGCCGAGCACTGAAAATGGCGGCGGACGGCACGGTCCGCCGCCGTACATAATCTATTCCGGGATCCGGACGCGAAGGAAGCGGTTTTTAGGGCTGAGGGATGCCCGGCCGGGGCCAAGTGTGCTAAAATGCAGAAAGGATGCAATTGTCTTTTTAAAGAGAGAAAAGCTTGGAGGAATTTAAGTGATCTTCTACATAATTGCACTGATCATTCTGGCGCTCGATCAGTTATCCAAATGGCTGGTCGTTCAGAATATGAGCGTCGGAGAGGATATTCCGGTCATCCCGCATGTGTTCTACCTGACTTCGCTTCGCAACACGGGAGCCGCCTGGAATATACTGGAGGGACAGTTTGTCTTCTTTTTTATCATAACAGCCGTTGTGCTTGGAATCGTGATTTATTATATGCAGAAGGCGGGAAGAAAGCAGCCGCTGCTCGGAACGGCTCTTGCTCTGATTATCGGCGGAACGCTCGGAAATTTTGCGGATCGGCTTTTCAGGGGCGAAGTCGTCGATTTTATCCACATCTATATTATTCATTACAGCTACCCCGTGTTCAATATTGCCGATTCCTCGCTTTTCATCGGTGTCGTTTTGCTGATTATTTATCTTGTCGTGGACGGGAGGAGAAAGAATTAGGTAATGACGGATCTGGAGAAAGTTGCGCTTCAGCGCGATGAAGGAAAACGAATCGACAAGTGGGCTGCCGGACTGCTCGGCTCCGAGTCGCGAAACCGCCTGCAGCAGTTGATTAAAGATGGATATGTCCGGGTTAATGATCAGGGCGTCAAGGCCAATTATCGCTTGAAGGAAGGCGACCGGGTCACGATTCTTCTGCCTGATCCCGAGCCGGTGGATATCCCCGCGGAAGCTATTCCGCTTGATATTGTCTATGAAGACGATCAGGTAATTGTCGTCAATAAACCGAGAGGGATGGTGGTCCATCCGGCCCCCGGCCATCTGACCGGCACACTTGTCAATGCCTTGCTCTATCACTGCAAGGATCTGTCGGGGATTAACGGCGTGCTGCGCCCGGGCATCGTCCACCGGATCGATAAGGATACCTCGGGCCTGCTGATGGCGGCGAAAACAGACGATGCCCACCGTTGTCTGGCAAAACAGCTAAAAGACAAGACGACGCGGCGTCTCTATCTGGCCATTGTCCACGGCGAATTATCCGATCCGTCCGGGACGATCGATGCCCCGATCGGCCGCGACGAAAAAGATCGGAAAAAGATGGCGGTAACCGCTCGCAACGGCAAAAGGGCCGTTACGCATTTCAAGGTGCTTGAGCGTTTTACCGGCTACACGTATGTCGCCTGCCGCCTGGAGACGGGACGGACGCATCAGATCCGTGTACACATGGCTTATATCGGGCATCCGCTTGCCGGCGATCCGAAATACGGGCCGAGAAAGACATTGGCTATCGGCGGACAGGCGCTGCACGCCGCCGAGCTTGGCTTTACCCATCCGAAGTCGCGTCGGTTTATGCTTTTCAAAGCGGAACCGCCGGCCGATTTCCAGAACCTGCTGAAAGAACTGCGCCGGTCGGTTTTAAGGTAAAATCCAGTGCTGTCTCTCAAATTTATACAAAGAGGATAATCCGCTGCGCTTTAAGAAAAACGATAATGAGTATCCCCCTCAACTCATGTATCCCGTCGGGGCGCATCGTGGAAGCGCCGTCGATTTTTCCGAAAAACGATCGGTTTTCACGAGCGGCCGTCCGGTGCCCCGAATGTTTGTGCGAACGGCGATCTATTCTGCTGAAAAGGGAGATACCTTGTATGGACAGACGTTACATGGCGGAAACACCTGATCTTCTTCTTCGGCCTGCTGCGTACCCCCGTAAATCGGTGTGCGCCGAAAAACGCATCAGTTAATCGCCGTAAAGCAGTAAAGTGCAAAATATTAACAGTAATCGGCAGTAAACGGACCGGAATCAATAGGTGCGAATGATCGGAACAGCAATTTGTACCCGATTGATTAAATCAACCCGCGGCCGGGAATTTTGGCCGTTTATCGGTCGACGCACCGAATCGTGTTAAAGCCGCACCGAAATAGAAAGAAGTCGCACCAAACAAGAGAGGTCGCCCCGAATCCGGCTATAGACGCACCCGAAATGCGGAGAAGCCGCACCGAAATGCCGAAAAAGCGCACCGAATCGGGCCAAACTTGCACCAAATCGTCGGGAAGCCGCACCAAACAAGAGAGGTTGCCCCGAATCCGGCTGCAGTTAGGTGCTGTTTTTCGGTCGGCGCCGGTGCTTAATCGGTCTTCGAGGATACATCCGGTTTATCAACCGCGACAGGAAGTTTATCAACTGCTGCAAAAGTTTGTTCATCGCAGAAACGCTCGCCGTCTGTGAAAACGTGCCATCGTGTCCGGACTTATCCTCCTCCAAAAATATACCGGTTCTCGTTCAAAAACATGATTCTTCGCAAAACCGATCAGCCGGAGTGCGGATACCGGTTCATTTTGAATTGACAATCGGACAGAATTTTGTCATACTGAATGCAGTTGAATGAATTCCTTTTAAATAAGTCCCGAGAGGCTGAAAAGGGTGATAGACGTTGACAGTATATTTTGTCGGCAGTACAGTCTCTTGCTTCTAAACAGGCAAGTTTTTTTTATAGCTGAATAAGGGCAGCGGGTGAGTTTTGTTTTGGAAGAAAAAGAAATCATGGATGAGAAAGCGATTGCCAGGGCGCTGACACGACTGGCCCACGAGGTGATCGAGCGCAACGAAGGCATCTCTTCAGTCGTGCTGATCGGCATCAGGACAAGAGGCATTTATCTGGCCGATCGGCTTGCTGAAAGGATCGCCGGAATTGAGAACAGCAAAGTATCGGTCGGTGAGCTCGACATCACCCTCTATCGTGATGATTTAAAACAGAAGACGGCGGACCCGGAATTCAGCGGCAGCAGGATTCCGGTATCGATCGAAGGGAAAACCGTGATTCTGGTCGATGACGTGCTGTACACGGGACGGACGGCGAGGGCGGCAATGGATGCGCTGATGGATATCGGGCGGCCGCAGCGGATCCAGCTGGCGGTGCTGATTGACCGCGGGCACCGTGAACTTCCGATTCGTCCGGACTATATCGGAAAAAATGTACCGACATCGAAAGAAGAAATCATTGCCGTTCAGCTCAAAGAGGTGGACGGAGCCGACCGGGTCGTTATTCGGACACGGAACAAATAATTGAATAGCGTTCGTTAAGCATCTTTTAAGGGCAGTCCCGAGAGACTGATAAAGAGCAGCGTTAGCGCGGAACAGCGGTATTTTGCACATTAACCTCTTTGTCGGATCTCCGGCAGAGAGGTTTTTTCTTGATTTTGAAGGACCCGGAACCGTTTTAAAGACGGCCTGCCGCACGGTGAAACACATATTAAAAAATGGGGAGGAATCACGACATGGTCAATCTGCTCAGTTTAAGCGATCTAAGCCTGGATGAAATTAACGGCATTCTGAATCGTGCGCAACAAATTCTGGATATGAAGGAACGCGGCTGGTTTGCTCCGAAACAGACGCTGGTCGCCAATCTTTTCTTTGAACCGAGTACGAGAACACGATTCAGTTTTGAAACAGCGGAAAAAAGGCTTGGCTTTCACGTCCTCAATTTCAGCAGCAAAGCATCCAGTACGCAGAAGGGAGAGTCGCTGTACGATACGGTTAGGACGATGCAGGCCATCGGCGCGCAGGCGGTGGTCGTCCGCCATCGAAGAGAAGGCTACTACCGCGAACTGATGCGCGGCATCGGCATTCCCGTCCTGAATGCCGGAGACGGCGCCGGGGATCACCCGACCCAGGCTCTGCTCGATTTACTGACCATCCGGCAGGAATTCCTGCTCTTCAAAGGGCTGACTGTGGCAATCATCGGCGATCTCAGGTACAGCCGCGTCGCCCGCTCCGACGCAAATGTGCTGTCCCGGCTCGGATGCCGGATCCTTCTGTCCGGCCCGGAAGCATGGAAGAATGACAGCCTTCCCGGCGATTATGCAGCAGTCGACGAGGCCGTCCGTGCCGCCGACGCCGTCATCATGCTCAGAATTCAGCATGAACGGCATGAACAGGCGATGGAAATGACGAAAGAAGCGTATCATCGCCGTTACGGCCTGACGCGCGAACGGGCTGCTGTTATGAAGCCGGGCAGCATCATCATGCATCCGGGCCCGATTAACAGAGGAGTGGAACTGGACGGCGACCTGGTCGAATCCGGCCGCTCACGTTATTTCAAACAGATCGGCAATGGGGTGGCTGTCCGCATGGCAAGTCTCGAATGGGCGCTTCGTATAGAAAAGGAGGCCGAGGAAAATGATCGGGTTGCCGAGAAATGGTAAGGCCTTCCCGGCTGCTCCGCTCCGGGAAGATCTGAGTATGAATAATCCGCGAAAAGAAGAAGCGGCCGGCGTGAATAAATCCGCACCAAAAGGGAAAGGCGCACCGTTAAACGGCAGGGAATTGCCGGAGCCGGCCGCGGGTGTCGGAGCAATGGTCTGCGAAAAAGGAGTGACTGCAGGTTGAAGAGACAGCTTGTGCTAGAAAATGGGGAAAGTTTTAGCGGAGAAGGATTCGGCGGCAGCACGGAGATAAGCGGGGAAGTCGTTTTTAATACGGGGATGACAGGGTATCAGGAAGTTCTGACCGATCCTTCCTACTATGGGCAGATTGTAACCTTGACTTATCCGCTGATCGGAAATTACGGCATTAACCGTTCGGACAACGAATCGGTACGTCCGAGAATTTCCGGACTGATTGTCAAAGAAGTGTCGAGAACGCCTGCACACTGGCAGAAGGACAAAACGATGAGCGACTGGCTGGCCGAGTACGGCGTTCCGGCGATCGAAGGGATCGATACAAGAAGGCTGACCCGAATCATCAGAGAACACGGAACATTGAGAGGGAGGATTGTATCGGCGGAGGCCGATGCGGCAATGGTAGCCGAAGCACTCAGAAACCGGCCGCTGCCGACCGATCAGATCAGCCATGTCTCGACACATTCTGTCTACGAGACCCCCGGTCCCGGCCCGCGTATCGTTCTTGTCGATTTCGGAGCAAAGCAGGGCATTCTGCGTGAATGCATCAAGCGCGGCTGCGACGTCGTCATCGTTCCCTACCGGACGCCTGCGCGTGAGATTCTTAAGCTTCATCCCGACGGCATTCTGCTCAGCAACGGCCCGGGAAATCCGAAGGACGTTCCCGAAGCCGTCCAAATGGTCGGAGAAATATTGGGTAAAATTCCGCTTTTCGGCGTGTGCCTCGGCCATCAATTATTCGCGCTGGCATCGGGTGCCAATACAGTAAAAATGCGGTTCGGCCACCGCGGAGTCAATCATCCTGTCCGCGACCTGCGCACCGGCAGATTTATGATTACGTCGCAGAATCACGGGTTCACGGTCGAAAAAGGATCTCTGCGGGATACGGAGCTTGAGGTGACCCATCTGGCGATTAACGACGGGACGGTCGAGGGGCTGAGGCATAAGCGCTATCCCGCGTTCAGCGTTCAGTTTCACCCCGAAGCCTCGCCGGGACCGGACGACAGTCAGGGTCTTTTCGATGACTTTCTGAAAATGGTCAATAACTTTAAGAAAGAAGGTGTCCGGTTTGCCTAAGCGGACGGATATTCACAAAATCCTCGTGATCGGTTCCGGACCGATCATTATCGGCCAGGCAGCTGAATTTGATTATTCGGGTACACAGGCCTGCCAGTCGCTCAGAGAAGAAGGATTCGAGGTCGTGCTTGTCAATTCCAATCCGGCGACGATCATGACGGATACGGATATTGCCGACCGGGTCTATATTGAACCGCTGAACGTGGAGTTTGTCAGCAGGATTATCCGCAAGGAACGTCCCGACGGCCTGCTCGCTACCCTGGGTGGACAGACCGGGCTCAATCTCGCCGTCCGGCTCCATCAGTCCGGTATTCTCGATGAACTCAATGTCCGCTTCCTCGGAACGAGCCTTGAAAGCATTGAGAAAGCGGAGGACCGTGAAAAATTCAGGGAACTGATGATTGCACTCGGCGAACCGGTGCCTGCGAGTAAAACGGTGACCAATCTCGATGAGGCACGTGACTTTGTCCGGGAAATAGATCTGCCGGCGATCATCCGTCCGGCATTTACATTGGGCGGTACCGGCGGGGGCATCGCAGCGACCGAAGAGGAATTCGAGACGATTACGGAAAACGGGCTGAAGCTGAGCCCGGCTCATCAGGTGCTGATTGAGAAAAGTATCGCCGGGTTCAAAGAAATTGAATTCGAGGTGATGCGGGATGCCAACGACGGTGCCATTTCTGTCTGCCATATGGAGAATGTCGATCCGGTCGGCATCCATACCGGTGACTCCATTGTTACCGCTCCCTGTCAGACGCTGAGCGACCGCGATCTTCAGCGCCTGCGCAGCGTATCCCTTAGAATCGTCCGCGCCCTTAAAATCGAGGGCGGCTGCAACGTACAGCTGGCGCTCGATCCGGTCAGCGACCGCTATTATGTTATCGAAGTCAATCCGCGTGTCAGCCGCTCTTCGGCACTTGCTTCAAAAGCGACAGGCTACCCGATTGCCAAAGTAGCTGCAAAAATTGCCGCCGGCTATCATCTGGACGAAATCAAAAACGCGGTCACCGGCACGACTTACGCAAGCTTTGAGCCGGCCCTTGACTATGTGGTGACGAAGATTCCGCGCTGGCCGTTTGACAAGTTCGATGACGCCAAACGGACACTGGGTACTCAGATGAAGGCAACAGGCGAGGTCATGGCCATTGGCAGAACATTTGAAGAGTCGCTCCTGAAAGCCGTCCGTTCGCTTGAAACCGGAAGCCTGCATCTGGAACTGAACGAAGCGGCGGAGATGACGCCGGACGATCTCTATGAGAACATCCGGAAAACGGATGATCGAAGGCTGTTCTTCATTGCCGAAGCGCTGAGGCGGGGGGCGCCTCTGGACAGGCTGTGCCAAATGACGAAGATCAACCGCTTTTTTCTGGAAAAGATTGCCCGTATCGTGGCAATCGAAGATCTTCTGAAGAAGCACCCCCGCGATCCATCCGCTCTTTGTGAAGCAAAGAGATCCGGCTTTTCCGATGCGAAAATTGCCGGCTGCTGGAAGATGACGGAGTCTGCCGTTGCGGCATGGCGCAAATCGCGGGGGATCCGTCCCGTCTATAAAATGGTCGATACGTGTGCCGGCGAATTCGAATCAAAGACACCCTATTATTACAGTACCTACGAGGAAGAAAATGAATCCGCGGTTTCGGACCGGCAGAGCGTCGTTGTGCTTGGTTCGGGTCCGATACGGATCGGGCAGGGTGTCGAATTCGACTATGCGACCGTTCATGCTGTATGGGCCATTAAACGGCAAGGCTATGAAGCGATTATGATCAACAACAATCCGGAGACCGTATCCACCGACTTCAGTGTTGCTGATAAACTGTATGTCGAGCCGCTGACTCTGGAAGACGTCCTGCACGTGATCGAACTGGAAAAACCGAAAGGCGTCGTCGTTCAGTTCGGCGGGCAGACGGCAATCAATCTTGCCGCCGGTTTGGCGGCAAACGGAGTGCGGATACTCGGAACATCGCTGGATGCGATGGATCAGGCGGAAGACCGCGACCGTTTTGAACAGCTGCTCCTGAGGCTGGATGTCGACCGGCCGGAAGGAGATACCGCCTTCTCAACGGAAGAAGCCTTAAAGATAGCGGCGAAACTGGGCTATCCTGTTCTCGTCCGCCCGTCCTATGTCCTTGGCGGACGCGCGATGGAAATTGTCTATCACGAAAAAGATCTGATCCATTATATGAAAAATGCGGTGCGTATCAATCCGCAGCATCCGGTTCTGATTGACAGATATCTGGTCGGGACTGAAATCGAACTGGATGCACTGTCCGACGGAACGGATGTTTACATCCCGGGGATTATGGAACATATCGAGCGGGCCGGCGTTCACTCCGGCGATTCGATTGCCGTCTACCCGACACAGACTCTGAGTGAAAAAATCAAAAAGCAGATTGTCGATACGGCGATTAAAATAGCGAGAGGGCTCGGTGTGGTCGGCCTGCTTAATATCCAGTTTGTCATTCATCGCGATCGCGTGTATGTCATCGAGGTCAATCCGCGGGCAAGCCGGACCGTGCCCTTTCTGAGCAAAATCACAGGTGTTCCGATGGCCAACGCGGCCGCCCGGCTGATTCTCGGCGCAACGTTGAACGGGCTCGGTTATGAGACGGGCATCCATCCGGAGCCGGAGAAAGCCGTTTTTGTCAAGGTGCCGGTCTTTTCCTTCGCTAAACTGCGCCGGGTTGACGTGACGCTCGGACCGGAGATGAAATCGACCGGCGAAGTCATGGGGCAGGACGAAACACTGGAAAAAGCTTTATATAAAGGGCTTCTGGCGGCGGGGATGGCGATTCCCTCCCACGGCTCGGTTCTGTTTACGATCGCCGACAAGGATAAGGAAGAAGCTCTGGCACTCGTCAGGCGTTTTTATAATATCGGCTATAACATTCTTGCCACTGAGGGCACGGCTAAAATGATCGCGGCTCAGCATCTGCCGGTGACCGTCGTCAATAAGATCGGAGGAGAGGCGCCGAATCTTCTGAACGTGATCAGGCACGGAGGGGCTCAGTTCGTGGTCAACACACTGACAAAAGGGCAGCGCCCGGCAAGAGACGGCTTCCGGATCCGCAGAGAATCCGTCGAGAACGGCGTCGTCTGCCTGACCTCGCTCGATACAACGGAAGCACTGCTGACCGTGCTTGAGTCGCTGGCCTTTCGCACGGAATGCATGCCGCCAATGGACGATCTCCGCACGGATGCCGTCGAAGATTCGCATTCTGCCGCAGACAAGGCGGGTGTGGTTCGATGATGCAGGAAAATATGCTGGTTACCGCCCAGCGCAAGATAGCGGATAACATTTTTGAGATAAAACTGCATGGAGAAATGACGGCCGCCGTTTCGCAGCCCGGACAATTTGTCCATATCCGTGTGAACGGATCGGATTCGATCAATCCGCTGCTTCGCAGGCCGATCAGCATCTGTTCAGTTGATAAGAAAGAGAAGGAAATGACGCTGATATACCGTCGCAGCGGGCTGGGCACAGATCTGTTGTCTCATGCGGGCAAAGGCGGGCGGATTGATGTGCTCGGACCGCTCGGGCATGGATTCCCGCTGCAGCAGGCGGAAGCTGCCGCAAAGGTCCTGATCGTCGGCGGCGGCGTCGGCATTCCGCCGCTCTACGGACTGTCGCGGGAACTCGCCGGGAAGGGCGTCCGGATTACTCATGTGCTCGGTTTCCGCTCGGCAAAAGATGTCTTCTATGAAGATCGGTTTTCCGGGCTGGGGCGAACCGTTCTGCTGACAGAAGACGGAACAGGCGGCCGCAAAGGCCGCGTCACCGATGTGCTCGATGGTATAGATTTTACAGCTGCTTTTGCCTGCGGCCCGCTGCCGATGCTGAAGGCGATTAAGAGCCTGATCCCCGACAAGCCGCTGTATCTTTCGCTGGAACAGCGGATGGCCTGCGGCATCGGAGCCTGTCTGGCCTGCGCCGTCCGCGTCTCAGACAAAAATGATGCGAAAGGCTACCGGCGTGTCTGCTGCGACGGTCCGGTTTTCAGAGCGGGGGAGGTTGAATTATGCTAGAAGTCCATCTGCCAGGTCTCGACTTGAAAAATCCGGTGATGCCGGCCTCCGGCTGTTTTGCTTTCGGTGCCGAATACGGACGGCTTTACGACTTAAATAAGCTTGGGGCCGTCATTATCAAAGCGGCGACGCTTGAACCGCGTTTCGGCAATCCGGCGCCGCGCGTTGCCGAGACACCGGGCGGCATGCTGAACGCGATCGGCCTGCAGAATCCCGGCGTCGATCGGATCATCCGTGATGAATTGCCGAGACTTGCCGGGCTCAATGTGCCGGTCATCGCCAATATTGCCGGAAGCGAAATGTCCGATTATGTGGCGACGGCAGAAAAAATATCAAAGGTTCCCGTCGTCAAAGCACTGGAGCTCAACATATCCTGCCCCAATGTGAAACGCGGCGGCATGATGTTCGGCACGGTTCCTGAAGTAGCGGCCGAGCTGACGGCCAAAGTCAAAGCGGTCTCGCAAAAACCTGTCTACGTCAAATTGTCGCCCAATGTAACGGATATTGTTGCCATGGCTCAGGCTGTCGAAGCTGCCGGAGCGGACGGCCTGTCGATGATCAACACGCTGCTCGGCATGCGGATCGACCTTAAAACACAGAAACCGGTTCTGACCAACCAAACAGGCGGGCTGAGCGGCCCGGCGATTAAACCGGTGGCGATCCGAATGATTTATGAAGTCAGCCGGAAGGTCGGGATCCCGATCATCGGCATGGGCGGCATTCAGGATGCAGATGACGTGATTGAATACTTTTTGGCCGGAGCAAGCGCAGTCGCTGTCGGAACGGCGAATTTCATCGATCCGTTTGTCTGCCCGAAAATTATCGGGCAGCTTCCGAAGAAACTTGAAGCACTGCATGTAACGAATATTAACGAACTGGTCGGGAGGAGCTGGAAGCCTTGCGCGAAGAAGAACGCATCATCATTGCGCTAGATTTATCAACGAAAGACGAGATGTTCCGCATTCTGAAACGGATCAATCAGCCGGGCTGCTACGTTAAGGTCGGAATGGAGCTTTATCTTCAGGAAGGTGCGGATGTCGTCCGGGAACTGAAAGACCGCGGCTATTCCGTCTTCCTTGATTTGAAATTGCACGATATTCCCCATACTGTGAACAAAGCGATGAAAGGCCTGGCGCGCGTCGGTGCGGACATGGTGAACGTCCATGCAGCCGGAGGATCGGAAATGATGAGAGCGGCAGTCGACGGACTTGGAGACGGCGCATTAAAGAAACGTCCGATCTGTCTTGCGGTGACGCAGCTGACCAGCACGGACCAGAGCATGCTTGAAGATGAGCTGATGATCGGGTATCCGATGATCGACGTGATCAAACATTACGGCGAACTGGCCTTCCGGTCCGGCCTGGACGGTGTTGTCTGTTCGGCATGGGAAGCCGGACAAATAAAAGCCTGCACATCCCCTTCTTTTCTTGCCGTTACACCCGGAATACGTCTTGAATCGGATGCGGCCGGCGACCAGAAACGAGTGGCATCGCCGGCGCAGGCGCGAAGACTCGGCAGCGACTATATCGTTGTCGGCCGCAGCATTACGAGTGCTGTCGATCCGGCCGCGGCTTTTAACAGGATATTAGACGAATGGAGGAATAAAGAATGGATTATAAACAATTGATTGCCGGTCATCTATTAAAAATTAACGCGGTTGTTCTCAATCCCGACACACCGTTTACATGGGCATCGGGCATCCAGTCGCCCGTCTACTGCGATAATCGGCTTATTCTGGCCTATCCGGCGATCCGGGCCGATGTTGTCAAAGCCTTCGTCCGTCTGATCAAAGCCGAGTTTCCGGATACGGAGGTGATCGCCGGGACGGCGACTGCCGGAATTCCGCATGCCGCCTGGATTGCTGAAGCGCTGCATCTTCCGATGGCCTATGTCCGCTCGTCCGCAAAATCACACGGCCGGAAAAAGCAGATTGAAGGCCTGATCAGGCCCGGACAGAAAGCGGTCGTGATCGATGATTTGATTTCGACGGGCGGCAGCGTGCTGACGGCTGTTCGCGCGCTGGAAAAAGCGGATGCCGATGTACAGGGCGTGGCCGCTATTTTTACATATCAGCTTCCGCAGGCAGACAGGAATTTCAGTGAAGCGAATACGAAACTGAAGACATTAACGGATTTTGAAACGCTGATCCATCTTGCGGTTGCTCAGGGAGTCATCAGTGGCGCCCAGCTCCGGCAGTTAAAGAAATGGTATGCGGATCCGGCTTCGGACAACTGGAAAACACTCAAATTATAAGAATAAAAGGGTGCTCAGCGCATCCTTTCCACTAAAATGTGAGATAATTCCGGCAAAAAAGCATGTCAGATAATCTAACATAAATGATGCAGACCTAAAAAGTTACGGTCTATAATGAATCTATTAAAAGTGAAAGGGATGATTCTCCATTCAAAAATTGGAACGATGTTCCACTGAACGAAACATTAAAAATTAAAAGAGAGGGAAGATGAGCAGGTGTCGGAATTGGGTGCAAAGGCAAAGATTAACGTGGGCCAGGAAAATGAAAAAATCGGCAAATATCAACATCAGACGGTTTGGGCTGCTTCAATCGGCTATGCAATGGATGGACTGGACATGATGATGCTTTCGTTTGTATTGCCTCTGATTATTGCTTATTTCGGAATTAATTCGGCTCAGGCAGGGAGCATTTCTACGATCACGCTGCTGGGCGTCGTTCTTGGCGGCTACCTATTCGGCGTGATGGCTGACGTATATGGACGTGTCCGGGTCTTTACCTGGACGATTTTAATATTTTCATTGTTTACCGGTTTGTGTGCTTTCGCACCTAATTTTTCAACATTTAATGTATTTAGGTTCTTTTCCGGGCTCGGCCTCGGCGGAGAATTCGGAATCGGCATGACACTCGTTACCGAATCCTGGCCGAAAAAATACCGGACACGTGCGACTTCATATGTGGCGGTCGGGTATCAGGCCGGGACGGTTTTGGCAACGTTAACTGCTGCACTGATTGCACCGCATTTCGGCTGGAGAGGCGTATTCCTCGTCGGCGTCATTCCGGCCATTTTAGCCTGGTGGACGAGGAGACATCTCGACGAACCGGAAATGTGGAAAAATATCAAAAAAGAGAAAAAGAACAGAGTTTCCATCTCCGAACTTTTTCATTCTTCAAAGATAACCGGAACGACACTGGGTCTGATTGTTGTTTGCAGTGTACAGAATTTCGGCTATTACGGCATTATGTCCTGGATGCCGACAATGCTGGCAAAACAGCATCATTATACAATCAGCGGCACAACCTACTGGACGCTTTCAACAATTGTCGGCATGGTCGTCGGCATCGTTTTCTTCGGCTGGCTCGCCGACCGCTGGGGACGAAAACCGGCGTACATTACTTTTCAGATATGCGCCGCATTAATCATTTGGATTTACTTCCAGATTTCAAACCCGACGCTGCTTGTTATTCTGGGCTCGGTGCTCGGCTTTTTTGTCAACGGAATGATGGGCGGATACGGTGCACTGCTTGCCGAACATTACCGTACGGAGGCAAGATCGACGGCTGAAAATATTATTTTTAACACAGGACGGTTCGTAGGCGGATTTGCCCCATTACTGATCGGCATTTTTGCCCTGAACAGTTCCCTGAGCGCCGTACTTGGATTTCTCTCCCTCATATATGTCCTGGCCGCGGCGTCGATGCTTTTTCTTGTACCGGAAACGAAGGGAAAGGAACTGGTCTGAGCTGACCGGCAATTGATATAATGAGTGTATCGGAGGGGGATGTTTCTTATCGAATGGATGGATCGTTTTGTTAAACTGATGGATGTGATCAGCGACTGTCCGTCCCCGGGCATCGGCATCGCGGAAATTTCCCGGCGGACCTTGCTCAGCAAGGGAACGATTCATCGGATGCTGCAGGACATGCTTGCCCACAAACTGGTTGTACAGAATCCTGAGACAAAAAAATATTTGCTCGGCCCCAAGTCGATGAAATGGGGAAGTGCTTTTTTGAAGATGCAGGATCCGCTGGGCCTGCTGTCAAAGTATTGCAATGATATCGGGGAAAAGACAAAATTGTATGCTTTTATCTGCCGATTCCAGGGGGACGAGATTTTCTGCACCTATACGCATCAGCCGTCCGAGGTGCGCAACAGTTTTTTTGTTCACGTGGGCCAGCGCATGCCGCTGCACTGTTCGGCGGCAGCCAAGATTATTTTAGCCTATCAATCGCCCGATATCATTCATCAATTACTCGAAAAAGAATCATTAAAACGTTATACAGATTTTACAATGACTGATAAATCAGAAATATGCAAAGAAATCCGGGAAGCCCGTCAGAACCGGATTGCTTTCTGCAGGCAGGAGCTGGAACTGGGCGTTGCAGCGTTGTCTGTTCCGATTTTTCATAACGCCGATCAGACGGCCCTGAGCATCAGCCTGGTTGGCGAGCACTATCACATTGAATCGCGAAAGGAAACATTGATTCAGGACCTGCACGCGGCGTCACTGGAAGCCAGCGATCATTTGATGTCGATGAATGCTCTAAGCTCGGTCATCTGATTTTTTCCGGGAAGGAGGAATAGTGATGAAGAGGACCCATGAAATTCGGATGGCGATGACGGGTGATTCGTTTATTACTCAGCGTTTGCCGAGAGATGATGCGTCTCTGCAGGCGATCCGGAAACTGCTGATGGATGCGGACGTGCGGTTCACCAATCTTGAAACGACGGTGCATAACTTTGATGCCTACCCGTCTGCAGCAAGCGGCGGAACGTGGGCGGCTTCGCGGCCGAGTGTTCTGAAAGACTTGCGCTGGCTGAATTTTAACTTGCTCGCCTGCGCAAACAATCATTCTCTCGATTGGTCGCACAATGGTTTGCTGCAGACGATTCATTATCTCAGTCAAGAAGACTGGACATTTGCCGGCATCGGCAGCAATCTGGCTGAAGCAGGCCGGCCGTGCTATCTGGATACAAAAAATGGCCGGGTTGCCTTAATTTCCGTCACTGCGACATTTGAGAACTGGCATCGGGCAGGCGAGCAGCGTCCTGACGTGATCGGCAGGCTTGGGGATCAATCCGCTCGGACATCATGCGATTCATTACGTTCCCGACCGCTGGATGCAGGTGCTGAAACAGATCGATCAGCAGACGGACATTGATGCGAAAGCCAATCTTGACATAATAGAAGGTTTTAAATCCGGCAACGGCGGCAGTTTTTGCGTTGGAGGAGCAGAATTCCGTTTGGGGAAACCGGGGACGTCAACCTTGATGGACCGCGGGGACGCTGAAAGAATCGGCCGTTCTATCCGCGAAGCTTCGCGTCAGGCAGACGTTGTGCTCATCAGCATCCATTCCCATGAAATGAGAGGGATGGATAAAGAACAACCGGCGGAATTTATCAGACAGTTTGCGAGATTCTGTATTGATCAGGGAGCACAGGCGCTGATCGGACATGGGCCCCATGTGCTTCGCGGAATCGAACTTTATAAAGGATGTCCGATTTTTTACAGCCTGGGCGATTTTATTTTTCAAAATGATACCGTTGAAAGGCAGCCGGCTGAGTTTTATGATCTTTATCACCTTGACTCGGACAGTACACCGGCGGATGGTTTTGATGCCCGCAGCGATCATGGAAACAGGGGCCTTGCTGCGAATCCGAAAGTCTTTGAATCGGTTATTGGATCGATGATCTTACAGAATGGCCGGGTTGAAGAAATCCGGCTGACGCCCATCACAATGGGATTTGATAAGCCGCGATCAGGCAAGGGCCGCCCATCCCTGGCTTCTTCTTCCGACGGCACACGGATCATCGGACGCTTGAAAAAGCTGTCGGAACCTTTTGGGACAAAGATCTCAATCAGAGAAGGGATTGGCTGCATTTCAATAAGAGAGAATCAGCGGGTCAGTGAATTAAGCGAGGATGGCGATAGAAATGGTGAAGATCAATCGATGGAAACAGACTTTTGATCGCATGAATCAGTTCGGAAAAACAGATAATGGAATGACTCGGCTAGCTTACAGTAAAGAAGAGCAGGGGGTGACGGATTATTTCATCGCCTGCTGCCGGGCATCGGGATTAGCTGTCACATTTGACCCGGCCGGAAATGTGATCGCGAGACGTCCGGGAGAGGATCCCGATTTGCCGGCCGTCGGACTCGGCTCGCATCTGGATACCGTATATGAAGGCGGCCAATACGACGGGGTTGTCGGGACACTGGCTGCTCTTGAAATTGTCCGTGACTTAAATGACCGCAAGATCCGGACGAGGCGGCCGATTGATATTTTCTCCTTTGCCTGTGAAGAATCTTCTCGTTTTGGATTTTCGATGATCGGGAGTAAACTGATGGCCGGCCTGATCAAAAAAGAAGATATTGCAAAATTAACGGACAAACAAGGCGAAACCATTCAGTCGATTTTTACTCGCCGCGGTTTAGATTTTGATAAAGTTGAAGAGGCCGGACGATCGCCGCATTCACTGGCTGCTTTTCTGGAATTGCACATTGAACAGGGACCGATTCTCGAGGCGCAAAACAGGGAAATCGGTGTGGTGACCGGCATCGCCGCGCCGACCCGGTTTTCCATATGTGTCAAAGGACACGCCGCCCATTCCGGATCAACGCCAATGAATCAGCGCCATGATGCGTTAATCGGAGCCGCCGAGATAGCGCTCGAACTGGAAAAGGCGGCAAGACGGGAGATGGCATACGGGACCGTGGCGACGGTCGGCGACATTGAAATTGAACCCGGAGCTATGAACGTTGTACCGGGTGAGACAAATCTGAAGGTAGACATCCGCAGTATTTCCAGGCCTTCGAAAAACAGGGTTGTTCAGCATCTGTATGAAACGATTGACCGGCTCGAACAGACGCGTCACTTGAGAATCGAACGGACGATGATCAGTGACGAGGAACCCGTCCGTTTGGATGGGCAGGTTATCGCTTCTTTTGAGAAGGCCTGCAAGAAATTGAAAGCCAGCTATGTAAAGATGCCGAGCGGCGCCGGCCACGATACGATGAACATGGCTGCGCTCTGTCCCGCCGGCATGATTTTTATTCCGTCTGTCGGGGGTATCAGCCATCATCCGGATGAACATACCGACCTGTCTCAAATCGTCAAAGGGATTGAGATCCTGGAGGAAACGGTGCTTCAGTGGGCGGAATCCCCTTCGGATGCCGACAGCGGGGAAGGAACAACGTATGAAAAATCTTCACTCTAAGATTCTTTTCAATCGGCCGGTGAACGATCGTTACTGGAAAATGGCCGTCGATGCTGCGGCACTTGAAGAGCCTGTCAGCCCCGGACAGTTTTTTCATATCCGCTGCAGCGACAACTGGAAAAATCTGCTGCGCCGGCCGTTCAGTATTTATCATTTTGATCGCCGTACGCGGATTCTGGAATTTCTTTATCTGGTAAAGGGGCCGGGGACACAGGCATTAACGGGAAGGAAGCCGGGGGAGACGCTCGATATGATCGGACCGCTCGGCAAGCCATTTACGCTTCCCGCCGGAGATGCGCCGATTTTGCTCGTGGCCCGAGGCGTAGGAGTAGCGACGCTTCATGCGCTGGCCCGGTCCGCAGCGGCGGACGGCAGCAGGACGGTTGCTATTGTCAGTGCCCGAAGACGTGAAGACCTGCTTGCCGTCGATGATTTGAAACAGTCCGGCGCTGCGGTATACGCCGTAACGGACGAAGATGGGACAAGTGCCGTGGATCAGGTTAAAAGACTGGCGGAAAAGCTGATTGAAAACGATGGTTTTTCTGCAGTTTATACGTGCGGATCGAGAAGGCTGGCGAAATTAATCCAGAACCTGGCAGTTTCCCGCAATCTGTATGGCGAAATAGCTATGGAAGCCCGTATGGCCTGCGGCCTGGGCGACTGTTACGCCTGCGCGTGCCCGGTCCGCAGAGAAAGAGGAATTGAAATGGCGCGGATCTGCTGCGAAGGTCCCGTTTTTCCGCTTCGCCAGGCGGTACTTTCATGACCCGGAGGCCGGATTTATCAATAAAAATCAGTCGATTGATGTTAAAAAATCCGATTATGCCGGCATCCGGCACGTTTGGCATGGAAATGTCGCCTTTCATCGATTTTAACCGGTTGGGGGCGATCGTTCCCAAAAGCATCACGCTGAACGAACGGCCGGGAAACAAGGGCCCGCGTATTTGCGAAACTGAGGGCGGCATGATCAATTCGATCGGTATTCAGAGCAAGGGTATCGATTATTATATTGACTCGATCATCCCGGATTTCGCGAAGTACAATGTCCCGCTTATTGCCAGCATATCAGGCGATACGATCGATGAATTTGCCGTTCTGGCGCAACGCCTGAGCGAAATAGAAAAAGTCGCGGCTCTTGAACTGAATATCTCATGTCCGAACCTGCGCAACGACGGCATTGCTTTCGGCATGAACGAGAAAACAACGGAAGAATTAGTCGGGACAGTCCGGCAGGCAACGGACAGGCCGCTGATTGTCAAATTGTCGCCTAATGTCACGCATATACAGGATATAGCCTGTGCGGCGGAAAAAGGCGGGGCCGATGCGCTGACGGTTGCCAATACGTTTCTAGCGATGGCGATCGATACTGAGACACGCCGGCCCAAGATCGGCAACCTGATGGGCGGATTTTCCGGGCCGGCAGTCAGGCCGCTGATCATCCGGCTGATTTTTCAGGTTCATCAGGTTACAGCCCTTCCGATCATCGGAAGCGGCGGCGTCATGACGGGCCGGGATGTGATTGAAATGATGCTGGCCGGTGCATCGGCCGTCCAGGTCGGCACCGCGAATTTTATTAGGCCGGCCGCGATGCTGGACATTATTGACGAAGTGACCGACTACATGATCAGACATCACATTGATCGAATTGCGGATCTTGTTGGGAAAATCGATTTAGATGAGAGGGAAAAAGGATGATATGGGATTATGTCGTTAAAAATGGTCAACTTGTCACGCCCGATCAGTCGTTTCAAGCAAATATTTATATCAAGGACGGCCGGATTGCAGCCATTTCCGACCGGCTGTTGGAGGGTACGGCAAAAAAAGAAACGGATGCGAGCGGCAAATATGTTTTGCCGGGGCTGATCGACATTCACGTCCATTCCAGAGATCCGGGCCCGACTTACAAGGAAGATTTTTTTCATTCCACTCAGGCGGCGGCTGCGGGCGGGATTACCACTGTTTTTGAAATGCCGAATACGACCCCTCCGACAAACAATGTGGAAAATTTTCATCGGCAGGTTGCCAATCTGACCGGCAAAGCACATGTTGATTTTGCTGTCTGGGCGCTTTGCCTCGGGCATCTGAACAATGCGGATATTCCCGCTCTCCATGAGGCGGGAGCCGTCGGATTCAAATTCTTCTGGGGTTATGCCATTAACAAAAAGACGTTCCAGCTGACGTATAATTACAAACCGGGTATGGATGACGTCATTCCGCCTTTTTCCGACGGCGAAGTGTATGGGATTTTCCAGACCGTAGCTAAAACTGGGAATGTTCTCGCCATTCATGCCGAGGACAGCAGCCTGATCCAGGCTCTGACTGAAAAAGTGGAAAAATCCGGACGCAGAGACTATGATGCCCTGCTGGAGGGGCGTCCCAATCTGGCTGAGGAAATCACCATTCAAATGGCCCTGTCATTCGCCCGCGAATCGGGTGCCCGTCTGCATGTGCTGCATGTCAGCACGGGAGAAGGGGCTGAACTTGTCCGGCAGGCGAAGGCGAAAGGCTATCCGGTGAGTGCCGAAACGTGTCCGCATTATCTGTTCCTGAGCAATGAAGATTATCCGCGAGTCGGCCCGGTCCTTAAAGTCTATCCGCCCGTTAAATACAAGAAGGATCAAGAGCGCCTGTGGAGAGGGATCGCCGACGGCACGATTACGATTGTATCTTCCGATCATGCGCCGCACACGGCGGAGGAAAAAGACGGCGATCTCTGGTCGATCCCCGCAGGCATGTGCGGCACGGAGACACTTGCGCCGCTGATGCTGAACGCAGTCAATGAGGGACGCCTTTCGCTTCAGAAACTGACCGCCCTTCTGTCGGAAAATCCGGCTAAACGGTTTGGCATATATCCGCAGAAAGGATCGCTTGAGGTCGGAACCGATGCCGATCTGACGATTGTCGACATGGATCAGGAAACAGTAATCAAAGCCGAAAATCTGCACAGCAAAAGCAAGGTGACCGCTTTTGACGGCCGGCCGATCAAGGGATTGCCGATCGAAACCGTTGTTCGCGGCGAAACCGTCATGAAGAACGGAGAAATTGTCCATACCCCGTTCGGCCGTTTGGTTATCCCGAAAAAATAAGAGAAAAATAGGCAGGAGTCCTTCATTGGAAGAATTGCTGCTTCTTTTTGCAATTTATGTGAAACCGTTTACATTTAAAGGATCTTTAGATGAAAAAATTTTTGAATGATTGTTATGATCCGGCTTTCGCACCTTAGTATGAACGGATGAAGCCTGATGTCATTGAGCAAACCTGTTATCCGCTGCACCCGCCGCCTCTTAATTGATTTATTGATCTTCTGATTTGTTGTAAGAAGTCCATCATCAAAAATTTTGAAATGAGTATCCCCCTCAATTCATGTATCCCGCCGGGCCGCAGCATGAAAGCGCCGTCGATTTTTCCGAAAAACAATCGGTTTGCGCGAGCGGCAGTCTGGTGTTCTGAATGTTCATGCGAACGGCGATGGATTCCGCTGAAAAAAGAGGGACATCCTGCGCGGACAGGTGTTACATGGCGGAAACACCCGTTTTTTTCGCGTATTCTTGTAAATCATCGGGGAACGAGGGTGTATCATCGATAAATCGCCGCTTACCTTTGGTAAAGTGCAAAATATTAACCGGCAGAAAATCAGACGGACTGCAATTAATAAGTGCGAATGATCGGAACAGCAAGTTGTACCCGATTGACTGAATCAACCGCGGCAGGCAGTTTAACAGTTTATCAGCCGCCGCACCGAATCCGGTTTCAGACGCACCGAAACGGGAGAAAGTCGCACCGAATCGAGCTATAGACGCACCGAAAAGCCGGGAAGACGCACCAAACAAGAGAGGTCGCACCGAATCCGGCTACAGACGCACCGAAACGCAGAATAGTTGCACCGAATCCGGCAGGAGTCGCACCGAAATGTCAGGAAGACGCACCAAACAAGAGAGGTCGCACCGAATCCGGTTTCAGACGCACCGAAACGGGAGAAAGTCGCACCGAATCGAGCTATAGACGCACCAAACAAGAGCCGTCGCACCGAATCCGGCTCCAGACGCACCGAAATGCAGAATAGTTGCACCGAATCCGGCAGGAGTCGCACCGAAAAGCCGGGAAGACGCACCAAACAAGAGAGGTCGCACCGAATCCGGCAGGAGTCGCACCGAAACGAGCTATAGACGCACCAAACAAGAGCGGTCACACCGAATCCGACCACAATCCGACGCTGTTTTTCGGTCGACGCCGGCGTTTAATCGGTCTTTGCAGGTACACCCGGTTCATCAACCGCGACAGGAAGTTTGTCGACTGCTGCAGAAGTTTGTTCATTGCGGAAACGTTCTCCGTCTTTCAAGAGAACGATGATTTCAGGAAGAGTCGATCATCAGTTGACGGCACAACAGACAATAAGCTAAAGGGATACTCGTATTTGAATACGAGATTTTGTCTCGAGATTTACACGGTGAAGCTTGAATATTTGTCTGACAAATTTTATGATTAGTTTTCCTGAAAATATTGTATGAGTCCATATCCCGCAGAAACAAAAAATACAATGCAACGGCTGTCAATCAGATTAAAATTGAAATGGTGCCGACGGCTGCTTAAAGATAAGTTGAATAGGATCACCCTTTCCGTTTGACTTTCAGGGCGCGCTGTGACATTATGTAGCATGTATTACGAGACTCGAAATTTACGTATATCGTATTATATAGATAGATTAGAAGAGAGGCAGACGGATGGATGAAAACATGATAGTCCATAAACTAATTGACCTTGTTCAGTACAAGGATATTTATCAGCAGAAGAGCTCTGGAATCAAACCGCAGGATATGTATGTCCTTGAAAGAATCTATTTTCATAAAACCGTTCAGATCAGGGATCTCACAAAAGACTACGGTATTCCGCCGTCCACCCTTACCGGAATATTGGACAGGCTGGAGCGTAAAAAGTATATCCGGCGTATCAGAAAGGCTAATGACAGACGGGCGATTGAGCTCGTAGCTTCAGACGAGGGCGATGCCGTTTTGCAGAGACATATATGTGAAGACAGGCTCTTCGCCCGGAATCTGTTCAATACTCTTCCGCCTGAGCAGCGCCAGCAGCTTTTGAGCCTTTTGGATGAACTGCTCATCAACGTGAGCAGAGAAAATCTGTTTCATGAGGGTGGATAAAAGGGAGGGTTTGTATTGGCTCAGATAGAATTCCAGAACGTCTCTTACCGCCATGAAAAAAAATCCATACTTAAAGACATTTCAATGAATGTTGAGCCGGGCGATTATATTTCTATCATGGGGCCTTCTGGCAGTGGAAAAAGTACGTTCTTAAAACTTTGCTGCCACCTGATCAGCCCGACCGGGGGCAGGATTTTGTTTAACAATGAAGATCTTATGCGGCAGGATCCCATTCAAATAAGAGAAAAAATCAGCTACTGTTTTCAGACGCCTGTGCTTTTTGGAGAAACGGTAAGGGATAATTTATCGTTCGTCTATTCCATCCGCAAACGTGCTGCAGACTGGAAGAGGGTGGATTTTCTCTTTTCCCGGTTTAATATGAGCCGGGATTATCTGAATCATAAGATTGAGGGCCTTTCCGGCGGAGAGAAACAAAGGATCGCCCTGATCCGGACTTTGCTTTTCAGGCCTGATGTTTTGCTGCTTGATGAAGTGACTTCGGCTCTTGATGCCGATAACACGCTCATCGTGGAGAGGGCAATTGAGGCGCTGAATCAGGAGGGGATAACCATTCTATGGGTGACACACAATCCTGAACAAGGAAAAAAATACGCCGGCAAGCTATTGACCATAGAGGACGGTCAAATAAAATCATTGGAGAAACTCAGATGAACGAAGCCAATGTCAGTATCACTTCCCTTCTTATTGCGTCTTCTCTTGTGATGGTCTCTTTGCTTTTTTCCTATTTTCAGAAGCTCAGACTAGAGAAAGAAACCTTGATTAGTGTCATTAGAGCTATTATCCAGCTTATTGCGGTCAGCTATATCCTTGAGTATATTTTTGGCCTGAACAATCCGTTATTTACGACATTGCTGATTGTGATTATGACGTTTAATGCCGCGTATAACGCATCCAAAAGAGGAAAGGGAATGAAAAACGGGCTTCTCGTCTCCTTCGTATCAATTGCGGCTGGAGCCGGGATGACCCTGTCCGTCCTGGTCCTTTCAGGTGCGATTAAATATCAGCCCAATCAGATCATTCCGGTCGGCGGGATGATTATAAGCAATGCCATGGTTGCGCTTGGGCTATGCTTCCGCCAGCTGTCTGCCGACTTTAAAAGCAGACGGGATGAGGTGGAAACCAAGCTCTCGCTTGGAGCGGATATTCTGCCGTCCTCCATTGAAATTATCCGTGATTCGATCCGGACGGGCATGCTTCCAACGATTGATTCAGCCAAAACACTTGGAATCGTTTCTCTGCCGGGCATGATGACGGGGCTCATTCTCGCCGGGATTTCGCCTCTTCAAGCGATCCGCTATCAGATTATGGTGACTTTCATGCTACTGTCGACAACGGCAATATCTTCCTTTATCGCCTGCTATCTTTCTTACAGGAACTTTTTCAATAAACGGAAGCAGCTGCAGTAAAGATAAGATCATCCAACAACGGTTAATAACACATAATCACGATCCTGAAAAAAATCATAGGAAAAAATAAAGCCGCTGAAAAGTCATAAAAATTTACGAGGGCATCATTTCTCACATAAAGTGCAGAAATGGTGCCCCTTTCCTTTATAATTGAAATATTCATGATCAAGCAGGCGGTACGATAAATCTCCAGGAATCGTCCATGATCCTGAGCTCATGCATAGAACTTTACGACTTGATTGTTCCAAGAACAATCTTTTGCGGGAAATGAATGAACCTGTTTCTTTTTCTTTTGTGATTAACGGACTAAAAAAATGACCCATTTTTTATTAAGCAGATGTATTCATGCCCGGTGAAGATATTGCTGTGCTTTATCCCCACAATAAGATGGCGCTCACCGGAGTCTCATTTTCAACCGCGGATGCGACAGTCTGCTCTGCTCTGATCATCCAATCTGACAAAAACAAAGGAAAATCGATAACACGCGAGGCATTAATATCGCAGTTAAAGGGTGACCTGGAAATGAATCGTCCATTTGATTTAGGCTATATAGTTATCATTGTTGCGATGATATTACGAATCTTATTGAATATTCTTGGGATCATTTTCATTATACTGGCAATCATCAACTGGCTTCGGAAAAGACAGGGGGAAACGGGCATTTCCTTAAAAATTCTCGTGATTGCTACCCTGATCGTATTCATTTTGAATATAGCGGTTTTCATTTTGGCCGATTTGCTGCCCTCATCATCCACATCCATTATGTGAAAACAAGCGGCTTCCTTCTTTCTGTTAGCTTATGAAAATAGTCGCAGTGAATGAAAATCCCGGATTGAATTCGGAATCATTCTTGACGCACGGCGCCCTGGGGTGAGACAATAAAAGCTGATAACTATTATAGTGTTATAGTGTGTTGGAAAAGCGAGCAGCCGATGCCCGCTTTTTTTGAAAGCGAGGGATCCATCATGTCTTTTGACGGCATTGTCACCCGCGCCGTTGTCCGGAGTCTGCAGGACTTCGTCGGCGGACGGGTTGCAAAAATATATCAACCGACGGCAACCGATCTGATTTTTCATCTGCGTTCCAGGAGTGCGCACGGAAAGTTGCTGATTTCCGTCAATGCAGCGTTTGCGCGGTTGCATCTGACCCGCCTGACTGAAGGAAATCCGCAGGAGCCGCCGATGTTCTGCATGTTGCTGCGCAAGCATCTGGAAGGCAGTGTGATTGAGCGGATCGAACAGGTTGGACTGGAGCGGATTGTTCACATCGATTTCCGAACGCGCAATGAACTCGGAGACTTATCGGAGAAACAGCTGATTATCGAATTAATGGGCCGGCACAGCAACGTCATTCTGATCGACAAAGATTCGGGCCGGATCATCGACAGCGTGAAGCATCTGACGTCCGCTGTCAACCGTTACCGGACGGTGCTGCCGGGTGAAACCTATGTCGCTCCGCCCGATCAGGGAAAACTGAATCCGCTGGAGATGCCGGTGAAGGATCTGATCAGCCAGCTGGAATGGAATGGCGGGCGGATCGACCGCCAGATCGTCGGTGCCGTCAGCGGTTTCTCGCCGCTGATCGGCAGTGAAATTGTCCATCGGGCCGGCCTGCCTTATCAGGAGGCGATTGCCCGTGCTTTTGAGATCGTGCAGGCCGCGATCCGCAATCATGACTATCGTCCGAATATTATCTATGGCAAAGGCGGCAGAGATGAGTGCCATGTGCTTGACCTGACTCACCTGGAAGGCAAGAAGCAAGAATTCTCCGATGTGAATGAAATGCTTGATCATTTTTATGTGGTAAAGGCGGAAACGGATGCCGTTAAGCAGAAAGCCGGCGATCTCAGCCACTTTATCGCACTGGAACTGAAAAAAAACAAAGCGAAACTGAAGAAACTTGAGAAGACCGTGCGGGAAGCGGACAATGCCGATACCTACCGCCTGTACGGCGAGCTGCTGACGGCGAACATGCACCGTTTCAAAAGGGGGGACCGCGCAGTCGAGGCCGTCAATTACTATGACGGCAATCAGGCGACCGTCACGATTCCTCTGAATCCGAACCGGACACCGTCGGGAAACGCCCAGGCTTGGTTTAAAAAATACAACAAAGCGAAGACCGCCAAACGGGTTGTCCGCGATCAGATCGGCCGGACAAAAGAGGAAATTGTCTATTTTGATAATCTGATGCAGCAGGTGGAAACGGCTTCGCTCAAGGACATCGCCGGGATCCGCGAGGAGCTTGAAGAGGGGGGCTATCTGAAAAAGAAACGGCCCGCCCGCGGGAAAAAGAAGAAAACGCGCCCCGAAATCGACCGCTATTATGCGTCGGACGGAACAGAGATCCTCGTTGGCAAAAATAACAAACAGAATGATTATCTGACGACAAAAGTAGGCGGGCGCGAAGAGGTGTGGCTGCACACAAAAAATATTCCGGGCTCGCATGTCGTGATCCGATCGGAACAGCCGAGCGAACGGACGCTTGCCGAAGCGGCGGCGCTGGCCGCTTTTTTCAGCAAATCGCGGCTGGGAAGCGGCGTCCCTGTTGACTATACAAAAGTAAAGTTCGTGAAAAAGCCGGGCGGCGCGAAACCCGGATTCGTCATCTATACGGATCAGAGGACACTCTATGTGACCCCGGATGAATCGCTTGTCCTGAAATTAAGGAAGAAACCCGAAGCCGAGGGGCAGGGCGGGTAAAGTTCTCCGCAGCGGCCGCAAAAATGACAAAAAACAGGTCGACATATTTTGCGGGTTTGCTTGCTTCAAAGGTGCTGTTTTGTTTAAAATGAGAGGGTGGAAGTGATTGGATGATAAACAGCATGACCGGTTTCGGCGCGGCATCGCTCAAACAGGATGAGACGACTGTCCGGGTTGAGCTGAAATCAGTGAATCATCGCTTTTTCGATCTTTCTCTCAACATCCCCAGACCTTTATTCTATCTGGAAGATAAAATCAGGAAGACCGTTCATTCCTATATTAAGAGAGGTGCGCTGACTCTTTTTTTAATGATCGACGGCAGTAAAGCCGTTGCCCCGCAGGTCGGTACGAATTGGCAGGTCGTCGATCAGTATCTGGACGCGGCCAGAGAAATGGAACGGCGCTGCGGCGGAAAAGAATGGGACTTCAGCAATATCCTGCTTTTACCAGGTGTTTTTTCCGTCCGGGAGGCAGACGGGTCGGCGGCGAGAGCAATGGAGCCGCTTGTCCTGAAGACGATCGGCCGGGCCTGCGAACAGCTTGTCGGGATGAGGCGGAGGGAAGGCGCCCGGCTCGGCGAGGATCTTCGAAAAAAGGTTGATTGGGTCGAACAGCAGATTTCCGAGCTCGCGGGATTTGCACCTCGCGTGCATGAAGCTTATGAGCAGCGGCTCAGGCATGATGTGTCTGACTTTCTGGGAAATCATTATGCGATCGATGAGGAGAGGCTGATGAATGAAATCGCCGTTTTTGCAGATAAGTCGGCGGTTGATGAAGAGCTGATCCGGATGAAGAGCCATCTTTCCCAATTCCGGGCTTTACTTGACGAGCCCCTGCCGGTCGGCCGCCGGCTTGACTTTCTTATTCAGGAAATGAACCGCGAAATGAATACAATCGGTTCGAAGGGAAACAGTGCCGAAGTGAGCGGAAGGGTTGTATCCATTAAAGGCGAGGTTGAAAAACTAAGGGAGCAGGTTCAGAATGTTGAATGACGTTATCACGAACAGGGAAGTGATTGTGCTGTGATCAGATTAATCAATATAGGATTCGGGAATATTGCGTCCGCGGGCAGAATTGTCTCGATTATCAGTCCCGAATCGCAGCCGATCAAGCGGCTGATCAAAGTCGCCCGGGATCATAATAAACTGATCGATGCCACATACGGCCGAAGGACCCGGGCGGTTATTGTCATGGATAGTGACCACGTCATCCTTTCTTCTGTGCAGCCGGAGACGGTTTCCCAGAGATTGATTCAGCATGACGATGTGACGGATGATGCATGAAAGGTTGGAGGTCTGTGCATGAGTTTTAAGGAGAAAGGGCTGCTGGTTGTTCTTTCGGGACCGTCCGGAGTCGGAAAGGGAACAGTCTGCAAGGCATTAAGAGAGAGAGGAAGTTCCCTTCAATATTCCATTTCTGTGACGACCAGAAAACCGAGAGAAGGCGAGATCGACGGGGTTCACTATTTTTTCAGGACCCGCGGACAGTTCCAGCAAATGATCAAAAAGGGGCAGCTGTTGGAATGGGCCGAATATGTCGGTAATTTTTACGGCACTCCGGTTGATTACGTGAAGAGCACTCTCGATAACGGGAAGGACGTCATTCTGGAAATTGAGGTCCAGGGAGCTCTTCAAGTCAAACATCGCTTTCCGGACGGCCTCTTTATTTTCCTTGCGCCGCCGGATCTGAAAGAATTGAAAAAACGGATTATCGGACGGGGCACGGAAACGGCCGAACTGATAGAAAGCAGAATGACCGTCGCCAGATCGGAGATGGAACTCATGCAGAACTATGACTACGTCGTCGAGAACGATCAGGTGGAAAAAGCCTGCGACCGGATTGAGGCAATTGTGCTTGCGGAACATTGCCGGGTGGATCGGCTGATTGAAAAGTATCAAAAAAATGAAGGAGCTGATGGACTATGATGATTTATCCGTCCATTGATAGTTTATTGGAGAAGGTCAACTCAACTTATACGCTGGTCACGCTTTCAGCGAAACGTGCACGCCAGCTTCAGGACGGAACGGGCCATTTGATGGTCGAACATCCGCGTTCCGATAAAGCGATCGGCCAGGCCCTTGAAGAAATCAACGCCGGCCTTCTGTATTACAAAAACTGATCATCCGGGCTCTGATCGGATACAGCAACAACCTTTCTGCAGGTTGTTGTTTTTTGTACAACCGCAGGGTAACGGGCTTTCAAACTAAAAAACGGGATTTACCGATCGTCAGCGCGTAGAGAAAGATCCGGCGTTGCGAGGAAAGGGGAGAAAAAAATGACGCTTTCCGGGAAAAAAATTGTGCTCGGCCTGACCGGCGGCATAGCTGCATATAAAGCCGCCGAACTTTCGAGCCTGCTTGTGAAATCGGGAGCAATCGTCGATGTGGTCATGACCGAAGCTGCCAAGCGTTTTATTGGCGAGGCGACTTTTCAGGCACTGACACGCCGGCCGGTTTATGAAAGTGTGTTCGCGGAAAAAAGAGAGGGGCAGATCGCCCATATTGATCTTGCCGATACGGCGGATCTGCTGCTTGTCGCTCCGGCGACGGCAAATATGATTGGAAAACTGGCGGCGGGCCTGGCCGACGATATGCTTTCGACAGTGATTCTGGCGTCCAAGGCTCCGGTATGGATTGCTCCGGCCATGAACGTGAACATGTATGCTCATCCTGCTGTTCAAAAAAATCTTCGGACACTTGAGGAGTTCGGCTATCGGCTGATCGGTCCCGATCAGGGGAGACTGGCGTGCGGCTGGACCGGGAAGGGGCGGCTGGTTGAACCGAAAGCCCTGTTCGCGGAAATCGAGGCCTACTTTGCCGGCACCGGGCCGGCCGATTTGCTGCCTGCGCTTAATGGAAAGAAGATTCTGGTTACTGCGGGCCCGACATTGGAAGCGATCGATCCCGTGCGCTATTTCAGCAATCACTCAAGCGGTAAAATGGGCTATGCCGTTGCCTGTGCCGCCAAACGGGCGGGCGCCGAAGTGACGCTTATAGCCGGTCCTACCCAGCTGGAAGCGCCTCAGGATGTTCCTGTCATTAAAGTGAATTCGGCTCGTGAGATGTACGAAGCGGTGGTCAAACGGTTTGAAACCGTCGATGCTGTTGTTAAAGCGGCCGCAGTGGCTGATTATCGGCCGGAGACGGTCAGCCAACACAAAATCAAAAAGGGCGACGGGCCGCTGGTCGTAACGCTGGTCCGCAATCCTGATATTCTCAAGGAAATCGGCAGCCGGAAAACCCATCAGCTGCTGGTCGGTTTTGCGGCCGAAACGGAGGATCTGGAAACAAACGCAAGGCAGAAGCTGGAGGAAAAGCATCTTGATTTACTTGTCGCCAACCGGGTGGAGGACGGATTCAGAAAGGACACGAACAAGGTCACCTTTTTCTTTGCCGACGGCCGGCGGCAGGCACTCGAACAAATGTCAAAACAGAAGGTTGCCGAGGAGATTTGCCGGGCGCTTGCCGGTCTCCTGGAAACGAGCGTTCTGCATTGATTGCCGAAGTCTATGTTGATATAGCGGCCAGCCCCGTTGACAAGCCTTTCGATTATCAGATTCCTGAAGCGCTTTCTGATTTTGTCAGGCCGGGAATGCGGGTGATCGTACCGTTCGGAAGGACCCGGCGGCTCGGGTTCGTCGTATCGCTTAAAGAAGAATCCTCTTTCGGCAAATTAAAAACCATTGAACGCCTCGTCGACCATCTGCCGGTGCTGACCGGTGAATTACTGGATCTCGGCCGCTGGCTTGCCGATACAACGCTTTGTCCGACCGTTTCCGCCTTTCTGGCGATGCTGCCGGCGGTGATGAAAGCCGACTATCATAAAGGTCTGACGGTTGAAAATCCGGACCGGCTGCGCCAGCGCTTTCCGCAGCTGAGCCGGATTTTTCTCTCTGAAAAGACGATCGAATGGGACACGGTTGAAAAAAAGTATCCTGAACTGTTAAAAGAAGTGAACGAGGCGCTTGATGAAAACATCATTTCCCTTAACCGGCTTGTCGGAAATCAGGCCCGTGCCAGAAAAGTCCTGGCGTTTTCCGCGGCTGTCCCGCGGGAGGAGCTGCTCCGGGCCGAGGGAGAGCTTGACGGACGGTCGAAACGGCAAAAAGAAGCGCTGTCTTTTTTTATCGATCGGCCGCTTCGATTGCCGGTGAACGAACTGATTCATAAATATCATCTGAGCAGAGAAGCCCTGGGGCGATTAGAAAAAAAAGGCTTGCTGAAACGGGAAATGGTTGAGCAGTTCCGCAATCCTTATCGTCGGCCGGGCCCGCCGACCCGTCCGCTTCCTCTGACCGCGGAACAGAATCAGGCACTGGCTCCGATTCTTGGTTCAATCGAAAAGGACGAGCCCCGTGTTTTTCTTTGTCACGGGGTGACGGGCAGCGGCAAGACCGAGATTTATCTTCAGGCCATCCAGAAAGTGATTGCGCTCGGAAAGCAGGCGATCGTGCTAGTTCCGGAAATCTCGCTGACCCCGCAGATGGTGGAGCGTTTCAAGGGACGTTTCGGCGATGAGGTGGCCGTCATGCACAGCGGCCTGAGCCGGGGCGAAAAATACGATGAGTGGCGCAAAATCCGAAAGGGCCTTGTCAAGGTAGCTGTCGGGGCACGATCGGCCGTTTTTGCTCCTTTCGAACGGCTGGGCCTGATTGTGATCGATGAAGAACACGAGACAAGCTATAAGCAGGACGACAGTCCCCGCTACCATGCCCGGGATGTAGCTATTTATCGCGGACGCCGCCACGGCTGTCCCGTCGTGCTCGGCAGCGCGACACCGTCTCTGGAGTCTTTTGCCAGGGCTCAGAAGAAAGTCTATACGCTGCTCACACTGAAAGACCGTTTCAACCATCATCCGATGCCGCCGGTTGAGATTGTCGATCTGCGCGAAGAAATGCGGGCGGGCAACCATTCGATGTTTTCAAGAGCTCTGTTTTTTAAAATCAAGGACCGGCTGGAAAAAAGAGAACAGATCTTACTGTTTCTGAATCGGCGCGGGTATTCGACTTTTGTCATGTGCCGGTCGTGCGGAACCGTGATCAAATGCCCGCACTGCGACATTTCATTGACATACCATCATGCCGGCCGCCTGCTCAAGTGTCATTACTGCGGTTATGAAGAACGGATGCCCAACACCTGTCCGTCGTGCGGCAGCGATTCTATGCGTTATTTCGGAACGGGGACGCAGAAGGTAGAAGCCGAGCTGAATCGCCTGCTTCCCGAGGCACGGGTCATCAGGATGGATGTCGATACGACAAGGCAGAAGGGCGGCCATGAAAAACTGCTGCGCCGGTTCGGTGCGCATCAGGCGGATATTTTGCTTGGGACCCAGATGATCGCCAAGGGCCTTGATTTTCCGAAAGTGACGCTGGTCGGCGTTCTGGCGGCGGATTCGATGCTCCATCTTCCCGACTTCCGGGCATCCGAAAAAACCTTTCAGCTTCTGACGCAGGTTTCCGGCAGGGCCGGCAGACATGATCTTGCGGGAGAGGTTGTCATTCAAAGCTATACGCCGGATCATTATGCCATAGTCGACGCGGCGCATCACGATTATATGCGCTTTTATCACGAGGAAATGCAGCTCCGGCGCCGTCACGGCTATCCTCCGTTCTACTTTCTCGTACTTATTAATCTGACCCATCCGGAACCGGCGCGGGCGGCGGATGCGGCAGAGCGCATTGTCTCGATGCTGAAGAACAACCTGTCGCAATCGGCACGGATATACGGACCCGTTGTTCCCGCGATTGCCAGGATAAAAGATAGATATCGCTATCAGTGCATGGTAAAATACAAAAGAGAGCCTGAACTTTTCCCGATCCTGAAAAAGATCTCGCTGCATTTTCAGAATACGGAAAAAGACGGTCTGCAACTGTCGATCGATCTGAATCCCGTTGTTTTAATGTGAAAACGGAAACGGGCAGAGGACAATAAAGAGGATGATTGAATGAAAGTGATTTTTATGGGAACGCCTGATTTTGCCGTCCCTGTTTTACAAAGACTGCTGGATGATAGAAATTATGAAATCCGCTGCGTGGTGACCCAGCCGGATCGCCCGAAGGGAAGGAAGCACACGCTGACACCGCCCCCGGTCAAACTTTTAGCGCTAAAATATCGGATCCCGGTGCTGCAGCCGGAAAAGGTGCGCGATCCGGAAGCGGTGCGTGAAATTCTGTCTTATAGTCCGGACTTATTGATTACGGCGGCGTACGGCCAGATCCTTCCGCAATCCCTGCTTGAGGCGCCGCCGCTCGGGAGCATAAACGTACATGCTTCCCTTCTCCCCGAATACCGCGGCGCGGCACCGATTCAGCAGGCGGTCATCGATGGAAAGAAGGAATCCGGGGTCACAATTATGTACATGGTCCGCAAACTCGATGCCGGAGACATTCTGACCCAGGTTCGCGTAGCGATTGGCGACAGCGACACGTTCGGCATTCTTCACGACAAACTGAGTGCCGCCGGTAGCGATCTGCTGATGAAGACGCTGCCCGAACTGGCGGCCGGGCGTTTGACGCCGGTGCGGCAGGATGAAGCGAAAGCGACTTTTGCTCCGAGTATCAAGCACGAGGACGAGGCGATCGATTGGAACGAACCCGCGGAAACCGTCCGCAATTTGATACGCGGCCTTAATCCTTATCCGGGCGCTTTTACGCGGCTGGACGGAAAGATCTTTAAAATTTATGCCGCACGGCTTTCAAAACAGAAAACCGCTGCGGCACCAGGCACGGTCATCGATACGGGCGAAGAGGGCTTTCTGGTTGCCGCCGGATCGGGGAGCGTGCTTGAGGTGGCCGAATGCCAGCCGGCCGGGAAAAAACGGATGAGTGCCGCCGATTTTCTGCGGGGAAAAGGACTCGAAATCGGCGCGCTGCTGGGGAAAGAAGCATGACCCGTCATTCGGCACGGGAGACGGCTCTTGATTTGCTGCTCTCGATCACAGAAAATCATGCCTACAGCCAGCTGGCGCTCAATGATGTCTTATCGGGGAGCGGCCTGTCTGTAAGAGACAGAGCTCTGGTGACGACAATTGTCTACGGCGTGCTGCAGCGCAGGCTGACGCTGGATTATTTTCTGTCCGCTTTTACCGGAAGCGATCGCAAACTGGATCAATGGGTCAGGCTGCTCCTGCAGCTCTCTTTTTACCAGAAACTCTATCTGGACCGCATTCCCGATCACGCAATTGTCAACGAAGCGGTGTCGATTGCCAAGCGGCGGGGACATCGGGGAACGGCAGGATTGGTTAATGCTGTATTGAGGCAGTTTCTGCGGCAGGGGGCTCCCGATCTTTCGGCCGTTCTTCCGGAAAGCCGGCGGCTGTCTATCCAGTACAGTACGCCCGAATGGCTGCTGGACATGTGGGAGAAACAGTGGGGCCGGGAAACGTCGCTCAAGATTGCCGAAGCGGGGAACAGGATTCCCTGCACATTTGTCCGTGTCAATCGATTGAAAATTTCCAGAAAGGCGCTGGCGGAAAAGCTGGCAGCAGAAGGTGTCCGTACATCGGCCGGCGGTCTGTCCCCCGACTGTCTGCGGGTCGAGGAGGGCCAGCCGGCGGCAACCGAGGCTTATAAAGCAGGACTGATGACAATTCAGGATCAGAGTTCGATGCTTGTCGCCGATGCCCTTGCCCCCGCGGCGGGGATGACGGTTCTTGATGCGTGCGCGGGACCGGGAGGGAAAACCGCCCATCTTGCCGAGCGGATGGGAAACAAAGGAAAGATTGTCGCACTCGATCTTCATGAGCATCGGACGAAACTGATTGACAAGACTGCCGCGCGCCTTGAAATTTCCATCATTGAAACACGGGCTATGGACGCAAGAAATGTCCTTAAAATCTATGGCGAAGCATCCTTTGACCGTGTGCTTCTGGATGCTCCGTGTTCCGGTTTCGGCGTCATCCGCCGCAAACCGGAAATTAAATGGGAGAAGACACGTGCGGACGCCGAGCGGCTTGTATCGATTCAACGTTCGCTTCTTGAAGCGTCCGCACCCCTGGTCAAAGCGGGCGGATGGCTGGTCTACAGTACGTGTACCATTAATCGTGCGGAAAACGATGACTTGTTGAACCGTTTTTTATCGCAACATCACGATTTTAGTTGGGAACCTGCTTTTTTTTCACGTTTTCCGTCGGCCATTCAGGCTTGCCGTTTGTCGCCGCAGGCATCGATGCTTCAGCTGATGCCGTTTCAGTTTGGAACGGACGGATTTTTTATCGGATGTTTGAGAAAAAAAAGAATATAATGTTGCCGCACGGGGAGCGTGACACAGGTGAAGGCTGTATACGGTACGGATCGCGGGAAAATCAGGAATCACAATGAAGACAGCATCGGCGTTTTTTACGGTGACGGGCAGATTCTGGCGGTTGTCGCAGACGGCATGGGCGGCCACGCGGCGGGTGATGTCGCGAGCCGGATGGCCATTGAAGTGATTCAGTCGAAATGGGAAAAAGTTTCCGGCACACTGAATGAAAGCGAAGCCGTACAATGGCTGAATCAGCTGGTCCGCTCGATTAATGTACATTTGTACGACTATGCGGCGGAACATGAGGAGTGCAGAGGAATGGGGACAACCATAGCCGCTGCTTTTTGCAGAAAGGATTTTGTTGTCGTTTCCGCCGTCGGCGACAGCCGAATTTACATATGGAAACAGGGAGAACCGATCCGGCAGATTACCGAGGATCACACGCTCGTCAATGAACTTGTTAAGAGCGGCCAGATCACGAAGAAAGATGCCGAGGTTCATCCGAAAAAACATATACTGATGCGCGCGCTCGGAACCGAGCCGGCAATTGAACTGGATACGTCGACACTGACCTGGCCGGACGGAGCCCTGCTCATGATCTGTTCAGACGGGCTGACCAACAAACTGTCGGACGAGACGATCGGTCGGATAATGGGAAACGGGCGTTCACTGCAAGAGAAAACAGAGACGATGATCAGTGAGGCAAATAATGCGGGCGGAGAAGACAATATATCAATGATCATCGTCTCCCGTGATGGTGAAGAAGTATGATTGGAAGAAGAGTCGGAGGAAGATACCAGATTCTGTCGCGCCTCGGAGAGGGCGGCATGGCAATTGTTTATAAAGCAAAGGACCTGATCCTGGACAGATTTGTTGCAGTGAAAATTTTGCGGCCGGAACTGGCGGGGGACGAGGAATTTGTCAGGCGTTTTCATCGCGAAGCGGAATCGGTGGCCAGTCTGTCGCATCCGAACATTGTGGCAATTTACGATATCGGAGAAGAGGAAGACTGCTACTATATCGTCATGGAATATGTCCATGCGATGACTTTGAAAGAATTTATCAAGGATTATTCACCGATATCGATCAGTGAATCCGTCGATATTATGAAACAGGTTGCCAGAGCGATCGCACACGCCCATGCACGCGGCATTGTACACCGCGATATCAAGCCGCACAATATCCTGATTGACGAAGAAGAACATGTTAAAGTCACCGATTTCGGCATTGCACTCGCGATCAGCGATTCGACAATTACCTACACGCATTCCATTATTGGTTCGGCTCATTACCTTTCTCCGGAACAGGCGCGCGGAGGAAAAGCAACCGTTAAATCGGATATTTATGCGTTTGGCATCGTCATGTTTGAGCTGCTCACGGGCAGGCTTCCCTTCCCGGGAACGTCGCCCGTATCCGTAGCGCTCAAGCATCTTAGCGAACCGATGCCCCTGCCGAGCGATTTCCGTCCGGAAATTCCGCAGAGCCTGGAGAACATCATCATCAGGGCTCTGGCCAAACGTCCGCAGGATCGCTATGAAAGCATGACCGACCTTTATGAAGATCTGGAAACCTCGCTGAATCCGGATCGTGCCGGGGAAAGCCGGCTGATTCTGGCAGCGGACCAGGCGGATGATCCCGACGACGATGATGAGAAAACAATCAAAATGGCGCCGGTTGTAGCCGGCCGGTCGGAGGATACGATCGCTGCGGAACAACCGCCCGCGGCACCGGATCCTGAAAAAGACGGCAAAAAGAAAAAGAAAAAAAGAAGATGGCCGGTCATTTTCGGCATTCTGCTGCTTTTGATCGCTGCCGGACTGGTCATCGGCCTTACGCTGCTGCCAAAGCTTTTCTATGTCGAAAATGTCCGTGTCCCGGATGTAACCGGGAAAACCTATCAACAGGCCGAACAAATCTTAACGAATAAAAACCTTAAGGTCACCCGCACAAATCAACACAGCGCCACGGTGAAAAAGGGTCTGGTTTTTCTGCAGAATCCTGCGGCCGGCACCGATGTAAAAGCGAAAACCGCGGTCGGACTCTTTGTCAGCGAAGGGCCGAGTTCCGTGCAAGTGCAGAATTATGTGGGCTATGACCGGGATTCGGTCGCCAATTCTTTGCAAGGCCAGGGATTTAAAAAAATTGTCTGGCATCAGCAGGAATCATTAGGATTTCCGGACGGGGAAATTATCAGCCAGAATCCTGTGGCGGGAACGCAGGTCGTACCGTCCGATACGGTGCTGGAGCTGACGTACAGTACCGGCAATCCGAATGTGACCGTTCCGGATCTCAGCGGCAAAACTCAGGATCAGGCGAACCAGCAGCTGAAGTCGCTCGGCCTCAGCGCCGCCTTTGCAACCGGTACTTATTCCGATACGGTTCAGAAGGGCAATGTCCTGAGCCAGGATCCGGCTCCGGGAAGTCTGATGGCCAAGGGGTCGTCGGTCCGGCTCGCCTTATCGAAAGGAAGCGAGCCTCAGTCGAAAGAAATCGATCAGCCGATAAAAGTTGTCTATTCAAAAGGAAATGGCGGGAACAAGGGGCAGCCGGTCCGTGTCCAGATCTATTATACGGATGCAAATCACACTGATACACTTTTCACCGATGAAAGTATCACCGATACGAAAACTTATACCATTCCTTTTATCCTGAACCCGGGGCAACAGGGGTCGTACAGCATTCTGCTCGACGGGGTCCAGAAAAAAACAGGGACGGTTAATTATCCGAATTAAGGAGATGGATTTCTCTTTGTACCGTGATACCGCCGGCTTCCAGGCGGATGAAACGGCCGGGAACCCGATCCGGATTTGATTGAAAGGCCCGGTCTATGGCTTGCCCGCAAACAGAAGAACGGACCGATCACCATAATTTTTATGAGGAGCTTAAGCATGCCTGAAGGAATGATCATTAAGGCCCTGAGCGGGTTTTACTATGTCACAGACGGGAATCGGCAGGTCCGCTGCCGGGCGAGAGGCGTTTTCAGAAAACGCCACGTTGTGCCCCTGGTCGGCGACCACGTGACCTATGAGGCAAAGAAAGCGACCGAAGGATATATCCTTTCTGTTGGTCAACGGAGCACTATGCTCAATCGTCCGCCGATCGCTAATGTAGATCAGGCAGTTCTCGTTTTTTCCGTTGCCGAACCGGCTTTTGATGATCAACTGCTTGATCGGTTTCTCGTACATATGGAGGCACACCGCATCCCTTCGCTGATCTGTCTGACAAAATGGGACCTTCTCGATGTCGGCGGCGATGAAGCGATGCGCAAGTTGATGGCACGCTACACGAAAATCGGTTATCCCGTGATCAGGACTTCCAGTGTGAAAAATCTTGGACTTGCAGATTTACGCAAACATCTGGAAGGCATGATCAGCGTCATCACCGGCCAGTCCGGCGTCGGGAAGTCTTCCCTTCTTAATGGGCTGGATCATTCGCTGAGCATTGACACTCAGGAAATTTCGCAATCGCTCGGACGAGGAAAGCATACCACAAGGCATGTCGAACTGCTTCCGATTGCGGCGGGCGGATTTGTTGCAGATACACCCGGTTTCAGCTCCCTTGAGATTCCGCCGCTTTCTCCCGGTGAACTGGAACAATGCTTCCCGGAATTTTCAGAGTTTCGGACATTGTGCCGGTTCAGAGGCTGCACGCACTTTGCTGAGCCCGGCTGTGCGGTGAAAAAGGCCGTGAAAGAACACCTGATTGACGTGAACCGATATGCTCATTATCAGGCTTTTTCTCAGGAAATCGGCAAAAGGAAACGCCGCTATTAATGATAGAACTGAGGATCCGGTTAAGGGCGGGTTAAATTTGCCTGCAATCAGGACATTGGAAGTAATCTTTCGCCCCACTTCTTCCGGCAAATAAAGAGGCTGACTCGGAAAGGCACGGATCAGCAGTTTTTCATTAAAATAAGCGGTCATCAAAAAAAGCTGTTGACTCAAAGGCCATTCCTTGACTGGTGCACTGAGCCGGTGAAAAAGTCTTTCACTGCTCTATAAAAAAAGATGAACGGCTACGGGATAGAAGAATACTGTCTGACCGGATTCAGAAAGCTGAACCGAACATGAGCGGCCGCACCGAATCGAGGGCAAAGCCACACCGAAATGCAGAAAAGTTGTGCCGAGCCGTGTGCGAATCGCCCTGGACAAGAGGGGACGCACCGAACCGCCGGAATGTCGCACCGAATCGAGGCAAAGCCGCACCGAAATGCAGAAAAGTCGCACCAAAATACTGAAAAGTTGTGCCGAGCCGTGTACGAATCGCCCAGGACAAGAGGGGACGCACCGAATCGAGGCAAAGTCGCACCGAATTGGGGCAAAGCCGCACCGAAATGCAGAAAAGTTGTGCCGAGCCGTGTGCGAATCGCCCTGGACAAGAGGGGACGCACCGAATCGAGGCAAAGCCGCACCGAAATGCAGAAAAGTCGCACCGAATCGCCGGAATGTCGCACCGAATCGGGGCAAAGTCGCACCGAATCAAGGCAAAACCGCACCGAACCGCGAATAAGCCGTTCCAAAATTCAGTTTTCAGTGTTTCAACAATGCCGTACAAAAGTCTGCGACTCAAATAAACGGCGTGGATCAGGTCAATCATTCATTTGATCGGGAAGCAGAAATGTTTAAAGGAGATGATCAAGAAATGCGTATCGCGATTGTTGCCGGAGGTCCGAGAACATTGATTCCAGACCTTACTTCCGACTTTTTTAAAGATTGTCTGTGGGTGGGAGCCGATCACGGAACATACATTTTACTGGAAAATCATCTATCTCCCGTTCGCGCTTTCGGCGACTTCGACTCTTTGTCGGATGAAGAAAGAAGTGAAGTCTTCGGAGCGGGGATCAGACTTGATACTTATCCGCGGGAAAAAGATAAAACAGATCTGGAACTGGCGCTTGACTGGGCGCTCGGCAGGGATCCGGATGAATGCCTGATCCTCGGTGCAACGGGAGGAAGGCTGGATCATGGGCTCGCCAATGTCCAAATGCTGCTCAAGGGCGCCGATAAAAAGACAAAACTGATTCTGCTGGACAAAAAAAATTGTATCACCTTGCTTACTCCGGGCATATATCATGTAAAGAGAAAGCACGTGTATCCTTATCTTTCTTTTTTGTCTCTGACTGAAAAGGTCGCGGGGCTGACCCTGAGAGGCGTCAAATATCCATTGACCGAGGCGGAGCTGTTGCTTGGATCGGGCCTCTGCATCAGCAACGAGGCGGAGGCCGAAATTTTCACGATTTCTTTTTCTGAAGGTATTCTGCTCATGATGCGCTGCAGTGACTGACACGGATTGATGATCATAGTTCCGGTACACGCTGCATATAGTTTAGAAGCGCGCAAAAAAGGCCGACGACGCAAGAAGCAAGGGGGAGCAAATCGATGAAATTTTATACAATTAAGCTGCCGAGATTTTTAGCGAGTATTGTGAGAGCCCTCCTCGGGTCCTTTCGTAAGGGGTAAGGGCACCTGTCAATGCGAAAAAGGCACCCTTGCAGAACGGGGGCCTTTTTTGCACGAACAGAACGGGAATGTTCCGATTCTTTTCTTTTATAGGGATTCAATAAAAGAGCGCCGATATGGGTGCTTTTTAACCCAAGCGGCGCTTCGCAATTATCCGGCCGTCAGACGCGTTCAACTTTGCCGGCCTTCAGTGCCTTGGTGGAAACATAGACACGTTTCGGCTTGCCGTCCACAAGAATGCGCACTTTCTGCAGATTTGCTTTAAACGTTCTTTTTGATTTATTTTCAGCAAATGAGCGATTCTGTCCGAACTTTGTCGTCTTTCCGGTTACAAAACAGCGGCGTCCCACGAAAATAACCTCCTTGCCAAACTATAATAATAAGCAACATTCCCATCTTATCATGTGGAGGCATTGCTTGCAATAGGGAGGAGCGGGCCGCCCGGCAAACACGTATTCAAAAGCAACGACTGATGCGCCCGCACGCAAAAGAATACCGCACGGAGATTTTTCCCGGCAGATCGTTTCATAAGCAGCAGTCATGTGAGGCCTTCAACCGCATCGCAATTCAGTTCTATAAATGATATGGGACATGCCCGGATTATTGCCGGCGATTTTTGAATCATTCTGCCGCTCGCTTAATGATTCGCTGTCGCATAGTCCTGCCTGCGCCTTCCTTCAATCCGCCATGCAGACGGCGGTCTTCCTGATCGGCCGGTGCTTTCAAATTCTGGCAGGCTAGTGTAAAATAGCGATAATGATCGATCATTGATTCGATAGGCAGATTTTGTTCCGGCCGGTGCGTGCTTCCGGCGGATGATCAGTGAAAAACGAGAATAGAGGGAGGAACCCGTAATGTCAATCTCGATTAATAATACCTATGGACAAATCGATATCTCGACAGATGTCATCGCGAAAATTGTCGGCGGTGCGGCTCTTGACTGCTACGGAATTGTCGGTATGGCCTCGAAAAATCAGCTCAAGGACGGATTTGCGGAGCTGTTGAAGAAAGATAATTTCAGCCGCGGTGTGATTATTCATTTCGATGAAGAACAAAACCTGATGATCGATATGTACATCATCGTCAGCTATGGTACGCAAATTTCGGAAGTCGCCGTGAATGTGCAGAACAAGGTGAAGGAAACATTGAACGCTGCATTGGGAATCGATGCTGCAGCCATCAATATATTTGTCCAGGGTGTCAGGCTGACAGAAGACGAAGTGCCGGCTGAAAACAGAAAATCGGAAGCTTAAGAGAGGGGCATGCAGTTGTGAAATATCGCAGCGTTTTTGACATCATCGGCCCGATTATGATCGGTCCCTCCAGTTCCCACACGGCCGGTGCGGCCAAAATCGGGCGCGTCGCGCGGAAACTCTTCAGCGATCGTCCGCAGCAGGTCGATGTGACTTTATATGGTTCGTTTGCCGAAACCTATCGGGGACACGGTACCGATGTGGCACTGGCCGCCGGTTTGCTTGGCTTTGACGCAAACGATCCCAGGCTGCCCGATGCGCTGACAATAGCCGCCGATCAGCGGATGTCCGTTACTTTTACCGCTGACAGAGACACGCAGGTCGATCATCCGAATACGGCACGGCTTCATTTGACAAAGGGAAAGAACGAACTGGATCTCGTCGGCGTGTCGATCGGCGGCGGCAAAATCGAGATCACGGAGGTAGACGGTTTTTCCATTTCATTATCGGGGAGCAATCCTGCTCTGCTTGTGCTGCACCGCGACAAATATGGCGCAGTGGCGGAAGTCGCCGGGCTGATCGCAAAATATGAAATGAATATCTCTTACATGGAAGTTTCCCGGCATGAAAAGGGCCATCTGGCGATGATGGTTATCCAGACTGACGAGGAGATCGGCGAGGGACTGGCTGCAGAGGTTTCGGCTCTTCCCAATATGCTTAATGTTGCCGTATTATCCTGAGCCTGGAAACATTGACGAAAGGCACGGAGGGATTTTCTTTATGTTCAAAACTGTAGCAGAATTGGTGGAACTGGCACAAGACAGGAGTTTGCCTGTTTCCGAAGTGATGATTCAGACTGAAAGGGAAACGACAGGAAAAAGCCGTGAGGATATCTTTTCCAGAATGGCAGACAATCTTGATGTGATGGAAAAAGCGGTACAAAGAGGCATTCATGAAGACATTCGTTCGCATTCAGGCCTGACCGGCGGAGATGCCCGGCTTCTTCAGAAATATCTGTCGTCGGGCCGCTCTCTTTCCGGGGATGTTCTGCTCAATGCCGTAGTAAATGCCATGGCGACCAACGAAGTCAATGCGGCCATGGGGACGATCTGCGCCACGCCGACTGCGGGTTCGGCAGGCGTTGTGCCGGGTACGCTGTTCGGGCTGGCCCGGAAACTGCAGCCGGTGCGGGAACAAATGGTACGCTATCTGTTCACTGCCGGCGCGTTCGGGTTCGTCATTGCCAATAACGCATCGATATCCGGGGCTGCCGGCGGCTGCCAGGCGGAAGTCGGATCGGCGGCCGGCATGGCAGCGGCGGCGGCTGTGGAACTGGCCGGAGGAACGCCGCTTCAGTCGGCCCACGCTATGGCGATCGCACTCGGAAATATGCTTGGACTGATCTGCGATCCCGTGGCCGGGCTGGTTGAAGTCCCGTGTGTCAAGCGCAATGCCATCGGCGCATCCACCGCTATTGTCGCCGCCGATATGGCGCTGGCCGGCATTCAAAGCAAGATTCCCTGCGACGAAGTCATCGGCGCTATGTACCAGGTAGGCAGAATGATGCCGGCGGCGTTCAGGGAAACGGCCCAGGGAGGGCTGGCCGCTACTCCGTCCGGGAAAAAGCTGAAGAATGAAATATTCGGCCGGACCGGCCGCCCGTCGGTGCCTGATCAGCGATGACGATTTCCAGTGACCGGCAGCTTGTCTGCGATCTGCAGGGTGTCGGCCGGACATCGGCGGAAGAACTGAAACAGCTCGGCATCGTCACCCTTGAAGATTTATTCAGCTATTATCCTTATCGTTATGACAATTACGAAATCAGGGATCTGGCGGACGTCCGCGATGATCAGCATGTCACGGTTGCCGGCAAGGTGCACAGCGAACCGGTTCTTACCTTTTATGCCAAAAAAAGATCGAGGCTCGCCATCCGTGTCCTTTCCGGCCGTTATTTAATTACGGTGGTCGCCTTTAACCGGCCGTACTTAAAAAAGAGGCTGAAGCTGGGGGACGAAGTCACAGTCACGGGAAAATGGGAAAAAAACCGGGCCGTTCTGACCGCTTCGGAGTTCCATATCGGGCTGCCGAAACGTGATGAAAGCATCGCTCCGGTTTATCCGGTCAAAGGCGGCCTGACGGTCAGACGCCTGAGAGCGATCGTCAGACAGGCCCTCCGGCAGTATGCCGACAGCCTCACCGAAAATCTTCCTTCAGAAATAATTAAAGATTACAAATTAATGGGGCGCAGGGAAGCCATCTGCGAAATCCATTTTCCCTCGGAGCGGAGCAGATTGAGGCAGGCCAGACGCCGCCTCGTCTATGAAGAATTTCTGAATTACGAGCTGAAAATGCAGGCGTACAGGCTGAAAAAGCGGCGCTCTTCACACGGGGTCGCCATGGCAGTCCAAAGAGACCGTCTCCGGAATTTTCTCAGCGCCCTTCCTTTTTCCCTGACACGCGCTCAGGAAAGAGTGGTCGATGAGATTCTGCACGACATGGCGTCGCCGGCTGCGATGAACCGGCTTCTTCAGGGAGACGTCGGTTCGGGAAAAACCGTCGTTGCGGCGATCGCGCTTTATGCGGCCGCGACTGCAGGCTATCAGGGCGCGTTGATGGCTCCGACGGAAATTCTCGCGGAACAGCATGCGGACGGCCTGCAAAAACTGCTCGGGCTTTTTTCCGTCAACGTAGCGTTATTGACCGGAAGCATCCGTGGAAAACGCAGGAAACTGCTTCTTGACGGGCTGAAGGGAGGCACGATCCATGTACTGGTCGGCACGCACGCCCTGATTCAGGACGAGGTCGTGTTCAACCGGCTCGGGCTTGTGGTTACCGATGAACAGCACAGATTCGGTGTCGGACAGCGCAGAGAATTGCGCGGCAAAGGGCAGGATCCGGATGTGCTTTACATGACGGCGACACCGATACCGCGCACGCTGGCAATATCCGTTTTCGGCGATATGGATGTCTCGACGCTCGATGAGATGCCCGGCGGCCGGAAGGCGATTAAAACGTACTGGGTCCGTCATGAAATGATGGAGCGGGTCATTCAATTCATGAGGAGCGAACTGGGACAGGGCAGACAGGCCTACGTTATTTGCCCGCTGATCGAAGAGTCGGAGCAGCTTGATGTACAGAATGCAATGGATGTTCATGCGCGGCTGACCCGGGCGCTTCCGGATTACTGCGTCGGCTTGATGCACGGCAGAATGGCTTCGGAAGAAAAAGAAGCTGTAATGGCCAGCTTTAAAAATAACAAGACTCATGTGCTTGTATCGACGACTGTCGTGGAAGTCGGGGTGAATGTGCCGAACGCGACGCTTATGGTGATCTACGATGCCGACCGCTTCGGGCTCTCTCAGCTTCACCAGCTGCGCGGCCGCGTCGGCCGGGGCGACAGCCAATCTTATTGCGTGCTCGTCGCAAATAGCCGCTCAGAAACCGCCATGGAAAAGATGAGAATGATGACGGAAACGGCGGACGGCTTCCGGCTTTCGGCTTTTGACTTGAAACTGCGCGGACCCGGCGACTTTTTCGGCAAGAAGCAAAGCGGTCTGCCTCAGTTCAGGCTTGCCGACATGGTCCATGATTACCGGACACTGGCGGCAGCAAGAGACGATGCCGCGAGATTGGTAAAAGATCCGCATTTTTGGAAGAGTGAAGCGTTTCTGCCGCTGCGAAAGCCGCTGGTGGAAGCCGGCATTCTGAATCATGAGCAGCTGGACTAAGCCGGGCAGAGTTCCCTGCAGCCGGAGTCGCAGCCGGAAAATGCCATGTACAGCTACCCGGAAAGCGGTGGATATGATATACTTACTATTATTACCTAGTCTTAAAAGGACGTTAGAAGCGACGGTGTCAAAGTAATGAGAAAAAGCAAAATGGACCGGCAGGCGTTATTGAAACAAACGATTGCCGAAAATCCGTTTGTCACCGATGACGAGCTGGCGCACAAGTTTTCGGTCAGTGTTCAGACGATCAGGCTTGATCGCCTGGAGCTTTCGATACCCGAGTTAAGAGAGCGGATCAAGCATGTGGCGAGGCGGCAGTTCGACGATGTCAAGGCTCTTCACGAAGATGAAGTGATCGGGGAAATTGTCGATCTGCAGCTCGATTCGAGTGCCATTTCTCTGCTCGAAATCAATCAGGACCTTGTTTTTTCACGCACGGGGATCGCAAGAGGACACCATCTGTTCGCCCAGGCCAACTCGCTTGCCGTCGCGGTGATCGATGACGACTTGGCGTTGACATCCAAAGCGTCGATTCATTTTATCCGGCCGGTCAGGGTCGGAGAACGCGTCATTGCTAAAGCGAGGGTGACGCGGGTGGAAAGGGTACGCACGATCGTGGAAGTGAACAGTTATGCAGGACAGGATCACGTTTTTAAGGGCACTTTTACTATGTATCGCTCGCACGGCGCAAGAGGGCGGGCGCGAAAGTGAAGCTATTGCCGCTGCCGGGCATAGGGTCCGGCAGTCCCGCCTCTTTTCATATGCTTTTGCCGTGACTGAAATGACGATTCAACATCAGCATATTGGGCTTGTGATTCAGGAGGTTTGATGAATATGGGTAAATGTGCATTTGTATTTCCGGGACAGGGATCGCAGAGTGTCGGCATGGGTGCGGATCTGATTAAAGCGGTACCGGAAGCGGAAAAAATTTTTAAAGCGGCCGACACCCGCCTCGGTTTCTCTTTAACCGATCTGATTTTGAACGGACCGGAAGAAGAGCTGAAACGGACGGAAAATACGCAGCCGGCCCTTCTGACCGTGAGTGCGGCGCTGCACGCGCTGCTTTCCGGGGAAGGGATCAAAGCCGACTATTTGGCCGGCCACAGCCTCGGCGAGTACAGTGCGCTCTATGCTGCGGGCGTGCTCGGATTTGAAGATGCGGTTTATGCGGTCCGGGAACGAGGCCTGCTCATGGAGGCCGCCGTCCCGGCAGGCCGGGGAACCATGGCCGCCGTTCTCGGCCTTGACGCCGCCGCTCTTAAAGAAGTATGCGGACAAGCATCGGCCGGGAACGAATCGGCTCAGATTGCCAATCTGAATGCTCCGGGACAAATCGTGATTTCCGGTACCGTTGACGGTGTGGCGGAGGCGTCGCAGCTGGCCAGGGAAGCAGGTGCCCGCCGCGTCCTTCCGCTCTCGGTCAGCGGGCCGTTTCACTCCGAGCTGATGAAACCGGCGGCGGAAAAAATGCGTAGAATACTTGACGGGCTTCCTTTTGAGAATGCGAAAATTCCGGTCGTGGCCAACAGCACGGCGCAAACGGAAACGACAGCCGACGAGATCCGTGTTCACTTGATCGAACAGCTCTATTCGCCGGTGCGCTGGATCGAATCCGTTGAAAAGCTTAAATCGCTGGGGGTCGATACTTATATCGAGGTCGGGCCGGGAAGGGTACTTTCCGGGCTGATTAAGAAAATTCATCGCGGTGCCGTTATTCTTCAAGTCAATGATCTGAAAACTTTGAAAGAGACGGCCGGGAAGCTTGGGGGGAGAAAATAATTTGATACTCAAAGATAAGACGGCGCTGGTCACCGGCGCTTCAAGAGGAATAGGGAAGGCGATTGCCCTTGAACTGGCGCGTGCGGGGGCCTCGGTCGTCGTCAATTACTCGGGCAATAAAACCCGGGCCGAAGAAACAGCAGCGCAGATCAGGGAACTGGGTACGGAAGCCTTGACCTACCAGTGCGACGTAGCAAATGAGGAAGATGTTCAGGAGATGGTGCGGACGGCCGTTCAAAAATTCGGACATCTGGACATCGTTGTCAACAATGCCGGAATCATACGCGACGGTCTGATCATGCGGCTGAAGGAAGAAGACTGGGACGCCGTGCTGAATACAAATCTCAAAGGTGTTTTTCTTGTGACTAAGGCGGCGCTTCGTCCGATGATGCGGCAGAAACAGGGGAAGATTATCAATGTGGCCTCGGTCGTCGGCATCCTCGGCAATGCGGGCCAGGCGAATTATGTCGCCGCCAAAGCAGGTGTGATCGGCCTGACCAAATCCACGGCCCGCGAGGTTGCCTCACGCGGCATCACGGCCAATGCGGTCGCTCCGGGATTTATCTCAACAGAAATGACGGAAAAATTTCCGGAAAAGATTAAAGAAAAGATGAAGTCGGAGATTCCTCTTCATAGGCTTGGGACGCCGGAAGATGTGGCCGGGGTTGTCAAATTTCTGGCTTCGGAGGACAGCGGCTATATGACCGGGCAGATTTTAAGTGTTGACGGCGGTATGGCGATGCAATAAAATGATTTAGGCGTGTGTTTTGATAGGCGGCGGCTTTTACGCAAAAAGGCGGAAGATTATTTTGACTCATATTTATTTTCCTGTTATTTTTTAAATGTGTGTCCTTGAGAGGGGGTGAAGACATGGCAGAAGATGATGTACTGGAACGTGTAAAAAAAATCGTTGTCGACAGGCTGGATGTGGATGAAGCAGATGTAAAGCCTGAAGCTTCTTTTAAAGAAGACCTCGACGCCGATTCTCTCGATATTGTGGAACTTGTCATGGAACTGGAAGATGAATTCAATTTGGAAATTTCTGATGAAGATGCAGAAAAAATTCAAACGGTTGGCGATGTCGTTACTTACATACAGAGCCACAAATCTTGACATCATAACAATGAAGTCCCGTTTTGTAATCATTTATGGATACGGGACTTTTTTCTTTCATTTCACCCATTCTTGACGGATGGCTGAATGATCAGGTTTGGGGGCAATTGGAGGTGACGGCTGATGTCCGTTTCAAAAAAAGTGAAGGAATATGAAAAAGAAACGATTGACAGGCTCCATCAGTTTCTAAAAGAGTTTTCGATTATTTTCACGGATGAAGCTTTGCTGAAAAAGGCTTTTACCCATTCATCCTATGTGAATGAGCATCGCCGCGAGCTGCAGGAGGATTACGAACGTCTGGAATTTCTGGGAGACGCTGTACTTGAGTTAATGGTTTCGCAGTATCTGTTCAAACATTTTCCGGATTTGTCGGAGGGCGATATGACCAAGTTCCGCGCCGCTATTGTCTGCGAAACCGGGCTTGTCCAGTTTGCCTCCTCGCTGTCATTCGAAAATAAGATTTTTCTCGGCCGCGGCGAGGAGGCTACGGGCGGACGAAAACGGCCGGCCCTGCTGGCGGATGTTTTCGAAGCGTTCATCGGCGCCCTGTATCTCGATCAGGGTCTGGATACGGTCAATCAGTTTTTGAAAAGGGTTGTCTATCCCAGGATCAGCGACGGTACTTTTTCCCATGTGATGGATTTTAAAAGCCAGCTCCAGGAGACGATCCAGCGAAAAGACCTTGGAGAGCTCGATTATGACGTCATTATGGAAAAGGGACCCGGCCATCAGCGTGAATTTTTATCGAAAGTCCTTCTGAACGGCGAAGTGATCGGCAGCGGACGGGGACATTCAAAAAAAGATTCCGAACAGAGTGCAGCACGCGAGGCGCTCAAAAGTATCGACGGATAACAAAAACAGCCGGGAACGCTCGGCTGTTTTTGTTATCCGGGTCCCGGCAAGGCAGGCGATGTGCTAAAATGATGGAGTTAATAGAAACGGAGGGATCGGGATGTATCTCAAGAGACTGGATGTTTCCGGCTTCAAATCGTTTGCCAATAAAACATCTGTTGAGTTCGTTCCCGGTGTGACCGCGGTCGTCGGACCGAATGGAAGCGGCAAGAGCAACATTACGGAAGCGATCCGCTGGGTCCTTGGAGAACAGTCCGCAAAATCGCTGCGCGGTTCGAAGATGGAAGATATTATTTTTTCAGGAAGCGACGCCAAAAAGGCGGTTAATATGGCGGAGGTTACGCTGACGCTTGAAAATACGGATCATTACCTGCCTTTTGATTACAGCGAAATCAGCGTGACCAGGCGGGTATTCCGTTCCGGCGACAGCGAGTTTCTGTTGAATCGCCGGAGCTGCCGGCTTAAAGATATCGTTGATCTTTTTATGGATTCCGGGCTTGGAAAAGAAGCCTATTCCGTCATTGGCCAGGGGAAAATCGATGAAATTTTAAACAGCAAAGCCGAAGATAAACGAAGAATTTTCGAAGAAGCATCCGGCGTGCTGAAATATAAATTGCGTAAACAAACAGCGGAGAAACAACTGGAAGAAGCCGTGGTCAATCTGAATCGAGTCGAAGATATTCTGCATGAACTGAACAGCCGGCTCGGTCCGCTTGAAGAACAGGCGTCGACCGCCAGGGAGTATCTGGCCAAAAAAGAAGAGCTTGAAACAGTCGATGTTGCGCTTCTTGCCTACGATATCGGAGAGGTACATACGCACTGGTCGGCTTCAAAAAGCCGCGCGGAGAGCCTGAATCAGAAGAAAAAGGCGATGGCTCTTGACATTGAAGAAAAAGAGAAGCTTTTTCGTTCGAATCGTGAGGCTCTTGACAGATTGAATCGCGATATCGACCTTCTGCAGTCAGAGTCGGCCGAATCGGGTGAAAAGGTCGAGAAAATGCTCGGTCAAAAAGAAGTGGCGGCCGAGCGCCGGAAACATGCGAAAAGCAGCGCCCTGGAACTGCAAGAACGGCTCGAAAAGCTCGAGGAGCAGCTCGAGTCCGAGCGCCGTGCCCTGAACGGCAGCGAGTCGGCCTATCAGGCGGAGCGTTTAAAACTGAATGAGCTTCAGAAAAAGCTGAAAGGAAAGCTGGCCGAATTCGACGGATTTGAACATAATCTCGATGAAAGGATTGAAAAACTGAAGGGCGAGTACATCGAAGTGCTCAACCGGCAGGCTTCCATGCGCAATGAGCGGCGCTATCTGAACGATCAGCAGAAGTCGCTTCTGCAAAAGAAAAATCGGGTGGAAGCAAATTCTGAAGACGTCCGGAAAAGCGCCGAGGATGCGCGGAAGAGAAAAGAAAAACTTGTTTTTGAAATGAAGCGGCAAGCGGAAGAAGGCACGAATCTGCAAAAAACGCTGGCAGCATGCGAATCGCAGCTGGAAAAGGAACATGACCGCTACAGCAGGCAGAAAGAAGCGTTTGAAAAAGTCGACCTTTTGATTAAGCAAGCCGTCTCGCGAAGGGAAATGCTTGAGGCGCTCAGGGAAGAATATGCCGGTTATAATCAGGGCGTCAAGGCTGTTCTGAAAAACAGAAATAAGCTCTCCGGCATTCACGGAGCGGTGGCGGAGCTTATTCATGTGGATAAAACATACGGAACGGCGGTCGAAACGGCGCTCGGGGCATCGTCCCAGCACGTGATCGTCTCTGATGAGGCATCGGGGAGGGAAGCGATCCGTTTTTTACGCAGCCGTCAGGCGGGACGTGCGACCTTTCTGCCCGTCTCCGTTATGAAGGCACGATCGCTTCCTTACGGCGACAGGACACGCCTTTCCAAACATCCCGATTTTGTCGGGACAGCCGAGGAACTCGTTCATTGCGATCAGACATACCGTGATGTGATCGGGCATCTGCTCGGAGCGGTTGTGATTGCCCGGAACCTGGCGGGGGCCAACAGCCTGGCCAAGCTGCTGGGCTACCGGTACAGAATTGTGACGCTTGACGGCGATGTCGTGGCTCCTGGCGGCGCAATGACCGGCGGCAGTCTGCGGCAGAACCGCGCCGGCTTAATCGGGCGGGCGGCGGAAATTGACCGGCTTACGGCGCAGATCGGGGAGATGCGCGCGAAGAAAGAGCAACTGGAGCGCGGCTTCTCAGAACTGAAGAACCGGATCGCTGCCGATGAGCTGCGGACGGGGAAATTGCGGGAAAACGTCAGGCAGGCGGCCGAGACCTACCGGAAGCTTGAGGAGCAGGTTCATGAAGCGGAAGCAGAAGAAAAAAACAGTTCCGAGAAATATCAGCTGCTCGCCAGGGAAACCGGAGACTTTACTTCCGAACAGCAGACGATTGCGCAGCGCCTGAAGGAAATCGACCGCGATCTTGCCATGCACACACAAAAGGGAGAGGATCTGAGTTCGCGCATTGATCGGCTGTCTGAGAACAGAAAGAACCGCGATTCCAGCAAGGCGGCTCTGCAGGCGGAGATTACTTCGCTGAAGGTGGAAACCGCCAGGCAGGGGCAGATCGTCGCTCATCAGAAAGAAAAAGCAGGGCAGTCGGGCGCACGTGTCGATGATCTGATTGCTTCTATCGAGGCGCTCAGATTATCCATCGACGATGTCCATTCGGAATTAAAGGATCAGTCCGACAGTACAAAGACGCTTGAACAGAAAGTTCAGGCAGCAAGACTGGAAAAAGAAAGACTCAGCGGGCTTCTGACAGAAAAGAAAGAGCTTCGCCGCGGCAAACAGGAACATTTATCGGAAGAAGAACGGCTTCTTAAAGAAAAGCGGCAGGCGCTTGATCGGCTGACCAATGCTTTTCAGGAAGAAAATCTGGCACTGGGCCGTCTGGACGTCCAGCTGGATCATTTGCTGGATACGTTGCGGGAAGACTATGAACTGACGATCGAAGCGGCCAGGGAGAAATATCCGCTGACGATGGATGTGGCGGAAGCCCGTAAAAAAGTAAAATTGATTAAACGGGCTGTTGAAGAGCTGGGGACTGTGAATCTCGGCGCCATAGACGAATATAAGGATGTTTCGGAACGGGAACATTTTCTTGCTGCACAAAGAGACGATCTGCTGAAAGCGAGAGCAACGCTGGAGAATGTCATGACGGAGATGGACCGCGAAGTCGGGCAGCGTTTTTCAAAAACGTTTAAAAAAATCCGGGAACAGTTTCAGGTGGTCTTTCAGGAGCTTTTCGGCGGAGGACGGGCCGATCTGAAGCTGATTGATCCGGATGATCTGCTGAACAGCGGTATTGAGATCCTGGCTGAACCGCCGGGGAAAAAACTGCAGCGCCTGTCTCTGCTCTCGGGGGGAGAGCGTGCACTGACGGCGATCGCCCTTCTATTTGCCATTCTTAAGGTACGTCCGGTTCCCTTCTGCGTGCTCGATGAAGTGGAGGCGGCGCTTGACGACGCCAATGTCGACCGCTTTGCCGGTTTTTTGAAGAAATTCAGCGCTGAGACGCAATTTATTGTCGTGACCCACCGTCACGGGACAATGGAGCATGCGGATGTGCTGTACGGCGTTACCATGCAGGAATCCGGGATATCGCGGCTGGTATCCGTCCGCCTCGAAGAAACAGAAGAACTGATCTCGGCAAATCGCTGATAGAAACCGTTTTGAAATAAAAAAAGACTGCGAAGGAGGGAAAGACATGAGCTTTTTCAGTAAAATGAAGGAGAAGCTGACAGGGCGTACGGAGACGGTGACCGATAAATTTCGTGACGGCCTGTCGAAAACGAGACAGTCGTTCTCAGAAAAAATGAACAACCTTGTCAAACGCTATCGCAAGGTGGATGAGGACTTTTTTGAAGAATTGGAAGATATTCTGATTGAGTCCGATGTCGGCGTCACGACCGTGATGGATCTGGTTGAAAAATTAAAAGATGAAGCGAGGACACGCAATATTAAAGACAGCGATAAGCTGAAAGACGTCATTGTCGAAGTACTCTCCGGATTCCTGACAAAGAATCCGGATGAAACAAAACTGAACCTGAATCCGGACGGACTGACGGTTATTCTCATGGTCGGTGTCAATGGTGCGGGCAAAACGACGACGGCGGGCAAACTGGCAAACAGGCTGAAGAGTGAAGGCAGAACCGTTTTGCTTGCGGCAGCGGATACGTTCAGGGCCGGGGCGATCGACCAGCTCCAGGTCTGGGGAGACCGTGCCGGCATCGACGTGATCAAACACCGGGAAGGTTCCGATCCCGCTTCGGTCGTCTTTGACGCTCTGAAGGCCGCAGAATCCCGGCATTCGGATGTACTGATCTGCGATACGGCCGGCCGGCTCCAGAATAAAGTCAACCTGATGAAAGAATTGGAGAAGATCAAACGGGTCATAGCCCGGGAATTGCCGGGAGCGCCGCAGGAAGTGCTGCTCGTTCTCGATGCGACGACCGGCCAGAATGCGCTGAATCAGGCCAAGCTTTTTCGCCAGGCCTCAAATGTCACGGGAATTGTCCTGACGAAGCTGGACGGTACGGCTAAAGGCGGTATTGTGCTGGCCGTCCGCCACGAGCTGGACCTTCCGGTGAAACTCGTCGGCCTCGGAGAAAAAATCAACGATCTGCATGTCTTTGATGCCGATGCTTTTGTGTACGGACTCGTTTCCGCCATGTTTGAAACGTCGGATGGCGAAGCAGAAGCAGAAGATTCTTCGCGGCAATCATAAAAATGAAGGAAAAAACTTGACAGGCCAAGACTGTTCCTGTATCATTGTTCCGTAAAGTAAAAGACCTTTACAGTCAAGGGGATTTTGCCATGCTTGAGAAGATCTTAAGGGTCAACGCCCTATACGATTTCTATCAGCCGCTTCTCACTTCTAAGCAGCAGGAATATCTAAATCTTTATTATCTTAATGATTTTTCACTCGGCGAGATAGCCGAAAAATGCCAGGTGACGAGACAGGCGGTCTATGACAACCTGAAGCGGGCGGAAGCCGCGCTTGAGGCGTTCGAGGAAAAATTGGGATTGCTGCGCAAATATCGGGCGCGTCTTTCTCTCATTTCCGAACTCAGGGAGCAGGCAAACTGTCTGAGCGGCGAAGAACACCGGAAGCTGAATTCGGCTCTTGACAAGCTGGAAAATTTAGACTAGGAAGTGGGAAGAATGGCATTTGAAAGCCTTGCAGGCAGACTGCAGGAGACGATGAAGAAAATTCGCGGCAAGGGCAAGGTTTCCGAAGCCGATGTGAAGCAGATGGGCCGTGAGATCCGCCTGGCGCTTCTTGAAGCCGATGTCAACTTCAAGGTCGTTAAATCATTTGTCCGCCGTGTACAGGAACGGGCGGTCGGGCAGGAAGTTTTGAAAAGTCTGACGCCCGGACAGCAGGTGATCAAAGTCGTTCAGCAGGAACTGACGAACCTGATGGGCGGAGATCAGACCAAGCTGAACTTTGCCGCTAAACCGCCGACCATCATTCTCTTTGTCGGCCTTCAGGGTGCCGGGAAAACGACCTCTGCCGCAAAACTGGCCAATTTTATCCGCAAGGCGAACAATAAGAAACCGTTGATGATTGCCGCCGATGTTTACCGCCCGGCAGCGATCAAGCAGCTGCAGACGTTGGGCGGGCAGCTGAATATCCCGGTTTTTACGCTGGGCGATAAGGTCAGCCCGGTGGAGATTGTCCGCCAGGGTATTGAGCAGGCAAAGGCGGAGCACAATGATGTGATCCTGATTGATACGGCAGGAAGGCTGCACGTGGACGATGTGCTGATGGATGAATTGGAACAGATCAAAGCGATCAGCCATCCGGACGAAATCTTCCTGGTCGTCGATGCGATGACCGGCCAGGATGCCGTGAATGTGGCCGGCAGTTTTAACGACCGTCTCGATCTTACCGGCGTCATCATGACCAAGCTGGACGGAGACACGCGGGGCGGGGCGGCACTTTCCATCCGATCCGTCACGGGAACGCCGATCAAGTTTGTCGGAACGGGCGAGAAAATGGATGCAATCGAACCGTTCCACCCTGACCGCATGGCTTCGCGTATATTGGGAATGGGCGATGTTCTTTCATTGATTGAGAAGGCACAGGCCTCCGTCGATGAAAAAAAAGCCCGGGAGATGGAGCAGAAGCTGCGGTCTGTCAGCTTTACTCTGGACGATTTTCTCGATCAGATCGGCCAGGTCCGCAAGATGGGGCCGATCGACGATCTGCTGGCGATGATGCCCGGAGCCAATCGTTTCAAGGGCATGAAGAACATGAAGATCGATGAGAAGAAAATCGACCAGATCGAAGCGATCATCCGCTCGATGACGCCGTCGGAGAAAAGCGATCCGGAGATCATCAACTCCAGCCGCAGAAAACGGATTGCGCTTGGCAGCGGTACATCGATCGCCGATGTCAATCGGCTGTTGAAACAATTTAAAGACATGAAGAAAATGATGAAACAGTTTATGGGCAAGGCGAAGGGGAAGAAACGCGGCAATCCGTTTAACCTGCCGTTTATGTGATCATCCGTTTCTTCGAAAAGTTGATAAAATGATTGATAATTTTAAAGGGGAAGGTGTTTGTTTATGTCAGTTAAGATTCGTTTAAAACGTATGGGAGCCAAGAAGCGTCCTTTTTACAGAGTCGTTGTTGCGGATTCACGTGCACCGCGCGACGGGCGCTTCATTGAGGAAATAGGGACTTACAATCCGGTTTCAACGCCGAAAACATTTGATGTGAATGAAGAAAAGGCGCTTGACTGGCTGAAAAAGGGCGCGCAGCCGTCCGATACGGTGCGCAACTTGTTTTCGAAAAAGGGCCTGATGGAAAAGTTCCACAACAGCAAGCTGAAAAAATAATCTTCAGAATTTGAAATTTTAAGGAGCGGAAGCGCAATGGACGAACTGATTAAAGCCATGGTTGTCCCGCTCATTGATTACCCCGAGGATGTTCAGATTCAGAGACAGGAAGATGAGAAACAGATTACCTATGTTCTTGCTGTGAATAAGAAGGACATGGGCAGAGTGATCGGCAAACGCGGCCGTGTAGCCGGAGCTCTGCGCACGATTGTCTCCGCCGCAGGCAGTGCAAAGGGGAAAAACGTCCAGTTCCTGATTCGTGAATAAGTGCAAAGAAAAAGAGGAGGGAAACCGGCCCTTCTCTTTTTCGCCTGCGGAAGCGATGCCTTTCAGCCATCGGATGAGGAGGAAGTTCAGTGACAGACTGGATCTATGTAGGAAAAATAGTCAATACCCGCGGAATCAAAGGTGAAGTGAAAGTCGTCAGTGTAACGGACTTTCCCGAAAAACGGTTTGCCAGGGGCGCGGTGCTCTATGTTCACGATGACCGCACGTCGTCGTACGAGCCGCTTACGGTCGCCGAACACCGGCGCCACAAGCAGTTCGATCTTCTTACCTTTGAGCGCTTCGGCACAATCAACGAAGTTGAGAAATACAAGGGATGTTCGCTTTATGTTTCAAAAGACCAGCTTGCACAACTTGAGAACGGCGATTTTTATTACCACCAGATTATTGGTGCGGATGTCGTTACCGACGCCGGAGAGCATCTCGGCGAGGTCAAAGAGATTCTTTCACCGGGAGCCAACGATGTCTGGGTGATCCGGACAAAGGGAAAAGATTTACTGCTGCCGTACATTACGGATGTCGTAAAGGCCGTTGACACCGAACACAGGCGTATTACGGTGCATTTGATTCCGGGACTGATCGATGATGAGGATTGATGTTCTGTCGCTGTTTCCCGCCATGTTTCATGAAGTGTTTAACGAGTCGATCCTCGGGAAAGCTGCTGAAAAGGGTGCCGTCTCTTACCACATCACAGATTTTCGCGATTACACGGTAAACAAACATAGAAAAGTGGACGACTATCCGTTCGGAGGGGGCGCGGGCATGGTCCTGATGCCGCAGCCGATTTTTGACGCGATCGAAGCTGTTCGCACGGAGGCCGATTTTTCTCCGCGTATTATTTTAACTTCTCCTCAGGGGAAACCGTTCAGGCAAAAAGATGCGGAACAACTGTCGGCCGAGGAGCAGCTGATCTTTATCTGCGGGCATTATGAAGGATTCGACGAGCGGATTCCCCGGTACCTGGTCACAGATGAATATTCGATCGGCGATTTCGTCATGACCGGGGGAGAGCTTGCCGCCATGGCAATGATCGACAGTATTGTCCGCCTGATTCCGGGAGTGCTCGGAAATGACACATCGGCAGTCACAGATTCTTTCTCCGACGGGCTGCTCGAGCATCCTCATTATACCCGCCCGGCCGATTTTCGCGGAATGACGGTGCCTGATGTGCTGATGTCCGGCAATCATGAAAAAATTGCCGAATGGCGCCGCAAAGAATCTTTAAGACGGACGTTTCTGCGCCGCCCGGATCTGCTGACAGGCCGTGCCTTTTCACAGAAAGAAACGGAGTGGCTCGCGGAATTCAGACGCGAAAATATGGAATGAGACTTTGCGGAGCCGGCCAAAGGCCCGTTCCCGAATTTTAACTTGCACGAAGCGGATCGGTTATGGTAACATAGTTTTCGTGGCAATTATGAGCAGAATACGATGTTCCGCTGCAGTTTGACGGACTGTAAGAGCATTTGTACGGAAGGAGGCCATTTTAATATGCCAAATATACTTGATGAAATTACAAGGGAACAGCTTCGGAACGATATTCCCGATTTCAGACCGGGCGATACTTTGAAAGTACACGTGAAGATCATTGAAGGCACACACGAACGTGTTCAGATTTTCGAGGGCGTCGTGATCAAGCGCCACGGCAGCGGGATCAGCGCAACATTCACCGTTCGCAAAATATCTTACGGCGTGGGTGTCGAAAGAGCGTTTCCTGTGAATTCGCCTAAGATTGATAAAATTGAAGTTGTCCGCCACGGCAAGGTTCGCCGTGCGAAGCTTTATTATCTGCGCAATCTGCGCGGTAAAAAAGCGCGTATTAAGAGCAAATAAGCAGTGCCGGAGATACGGACAAGATAAAAGGGGGCCTGGGGTTAACCGGGCCTCTTTTTATTAATGGCTTTATTATAATGCATAAAGGGGGGAGCAATTTGACGATACAATGGTATCCCGGTCATATGGCCAAGGCAAAGCGGCAGATGATTGAAAGGATCAGGCAGATCGATGTCGTCATCGAACTGGCCGACAGCAGGATTCCTGCCTCTTCGCGCAATCCGCTGGTCGGAGAGATCGCGTCGGGCAAGCCGAGACTGCTGGTTTTGAATAAGATCGATATGGCGGATCGTGAAGCGACCAAGCTGTGGAAAAGCCATTTTGAAAGCCAGGGTCTAACGGTTCACCTTGTCGACAGCCGGACCGGCGAGGGAATATCCGCCATTCCGGAAACGGTTCACCGTCTGACGGCAGGACGCAGAGCAAGAATGGAGAAAAACGGGTTCCGGCCTCACGCCGATCGCGCTCTGATACTCGGTATTCCGAATGTCGGCAAATCGACGCTGATCAACAGAATGGCCGGAAAGAAAATTGCCAAAATCGGAGACCGTCCCGGAATAACGACGGCACAGCAATGGATAAAAATCGGGAAAACGATGGAACTTCTTGACACGCCGGGTATTTTATGGCCTAAATTCGACGATCCCGAGGTCGGGCTCCGTCTGGCAGCAACAGGAGCGATCAAGGAGGAACTGTTTGATTTTCAGGAAGTCGCTCTTTTTCTGCTGAAAATCATGATCGGCCGTTACCGTCAGCAGCTGGCCGGCCGATACAGCCTGGCCGGGCTGCCTGAACTGGCCGGCACGGAAGAAGATCATAACCGGCTGATCGGATTGTTTGATGCGATCGGGAGAAATCGCGGCTGTCTCGTCGGCGGGGGCCGGGTCGATTATGATCGTACCGCGGAGATTATTGTCCGTGATTATCGCCGCCAGAAACTGGGCTGCCTGACTCTTGAAATGCCGTGAGCATGCAGTCACCCTGGCTTCCGAAAAATGGAAAAACAAGCATTTAATAAACTGAAAACAGCGTCCGATAAATAAATCGAGGAGCATGGAAATGGGACCATCGTCAATTGCACGGATTAAAGAAGAATTATCGCAGGCGCACCGGCTGTCACCGGAAAGAAAGCAGATGCTGGAGAACGATCCGCGAAAAGGCGTCCGCCGTCTGTTCAGGCTATGGGAAGAACGGCAGTTTCGGGCACGGCGTCTGATTGAAAAGTTTAATGAGATGAACCGCATGGAAGACGACCTGCACGGCCAGGGCGTTAAAAACATCGCCGGCATCGACGAGGCCGGACGGGGTCCGCTGGCGGGGCCCGTCGTGGCCGCCTGTGTGATTCTGAACCCGACTGTCGTTCTGCCTGGAATCAATGATTCAAAGCAGCTATCGGCGGCGAAACGGAACGAGTATTATGATCAGATCAAGAAAACGGCCGTATCGATCGGCATCGGGATCGTTTCGGCGCACGAGATCGATGAAATCAATATTTACCGTGCTGCCAAAAAGGCGATGCTGCTTGCCGTCGGACAGATGAGTGTCCGTCCGGGCCACCTTCTGATCGATGCGATGGAGCTGCCCGTCGATCTTGATCAGACTTCTCTGATCAAAGGGGACGCCAGGAGCAATTCGATCGCGGCGGCTTCGATTATCGCTAAAGTGACGAGGGACCGGATCATGGACGGATTGGATGAAGTCTATCCGGGCTACGGTTTTTCAGGACATAAAGGGTATGGAACGAGGCAGCATCTGCAGGCGATCGGAAAACTGGGCCCATGTCCGGAACATCGCCTGACTTTTGCCCCGCTTAAACGATGAATCGATCAGTATGAAGGTGATCCCTTGAATTTTCAGCCTTATGCAGTCAGCCAAAGTCAATTGATCGGAACCTTTGCGCCCGATCAGATTCTTCGCGGCCGGGTTCTTGAGATTCTTCCGGACCGGACGGCCCTAGTCCAGCTGGGAGCAAAAAGAATGGTTGCCAAGGTCGACGTCGTCGTACCGCCTCTGAAAGTCGGCCAGGACTATCTTTTTCAAATCCGGCAGAATGCGAATCCCGTGCTGGCGAGGGTTATTGACCGGAAATCGCCGGAAGCGGATCGGACAGCCGGATCGATGGTTGATGACGTGCTCTCGACCCTGAATTTGAAAAATGAATCGCTAACCCGAAGCATCATTCAGGCGTTTCTTGATCACGGCGATGCGTTGTCGCGCCGTTCGATTCTTGCTGCACGTGCTCTGTTAAGCGGCGCGGCCGGGTCTTCGGAAGATATTCCGGTTATTCGCTGGATGCTGAGCCGCAACCTGCCGATGACGCCCGTTTTTTTTCAGGCGGCAAAAAACCAGATTCATTCTCCTGCCCTCTCTTCACAACTGATCGGTCTGAAAAACGAACTCAGTCATCTGGCCGTTCCGACACCTTCTCTGCAATCACTGAAAGCCGCCCTCGATAAATTTCCGGCAACGGAGGGCGCTCCGTCACTGGTTTTTGCCGCCGGTCTGCTCGGTGCGAGGAAGACCGCTGCTTTGCTGCAGTCCTTTCTTAAAGGACAGGTTCCGGACCTGCAGTCGGCCGTGAAACAATTAGCACTGGTGAAATTTATCAAAAGCCCGATGATGGCTTCCGACGCGGAAGCGCTGCTGGGCAAAATCGGAAGCAAACTGCAGCCGGAAGCATTTATCGGAACCTTTACCGACTATATTTCCACCCATTCCGGAGAACCCGCGCTGCAAAGCGTCCTGAACGGCGCAGGCAGCCCAGGGCTGCTGTATAATGTGCTGAAACAGATCGGCTTCGATTACGAATACAGCCTCGGCATCCTTCTTAAAAACGGAAATCCGCCGAAAACGGGTACGATTAAGGAAAATCTGCTCGCCGTCCTTCAGGACGCGGAAACACCGGCAGAAGTCAGAAAAACGGTCGGCCAGGTTGTTCAAAGGATCACCGGCGAGCAGATCCAGATGGTTTCTTCCGATCCGTTTGTGGCCCAGTTTTCACTTCAGCTGCCGCTGCCCTTTCAACAAGAAATCCGCCAGGCAACGGTTTACTGGGAGGGGAAAAAGAATGGCCGGAGAATGATCGATCCGGACTACTGCACGATTCTTTTCAGCCTGGATTTAAAGTATTTGAAACAGACACTGGTCAGCATGCGTGTCCAGAATCGTTCCGTCACGCTGACAGTACAGAACGACTCCGCCGATTTGCGGGCAATGCTGAAAAAGGGGCAGCCGATTCTGGCCGAAAAACTTGAAGCCTTCGACTATCATCTTCTCTCTCTCGTTCAGACAAAGAAGCTCGATGACCGCCTTGTCGAAAAAATAACGAGGCCGCTCGCGGTGTCTAACTATACATTGGATGTGAAGATATGACTGAGCCCGCCCCGAAGAAAAAAAAACAGGCTGTCGCCCTTAATTATGAACATGGGAAAGATGAGGTTCCTTATGTTTCCGCTAAGGGAGAAGGGGAACTGGCGAAAAAAATTATTGCGAAAGCCAAAGAGTACAATATCCCGATCCAGGAAGATGCCGCACTGGTCTCCATGCTTTCCGAACTGAATCTGAACGAAATCATTCCTGCGGAGCTCTATGGAGCCGTGGCGGAAATATTTGCTTTTCTTTATCAAATGGACGAACAATCAAAACCGAAAAAAAATTAGCGGTTTCCCGCGAAATGCGTTCGATATCTGTCAATAATCCGCAAAATCTTTATAATCCTCCGAATCCAAATTCCTTCTCATTTTATGTTAGGTCAATACGCCAATAATCCGCAAGACTTTTCTAATCCCCTGAATCCTGCATCATTTTTCACACTGTTCATATACTTAATCATCCATTATGTAAAACTCAAATCTAACAGAGTTCCACCGCAAATTAGAATTTTTTGCGACAAACTTGTGACAAATTAGTAGACAAAATCACAAATCTTTGTCTATACTGTTAAAGTAAAGGCTTTCAATTATTTAACAATTCAAATATTGGAAGAAGGGGAATTCATGAATATTCATGAGTATCAGGGAAAACAGCTTCTGAATAAGTACGGCGTTGCCGTTCCTCATGGCTATGTCGCTTTTACGGAAGATCAGGCGGTCGAAGCGGCAGAGAAACTTCAGACGGATATCAAAGTGGTTAAAGCTCAGATCCACGCAGGCGGCCGCGGAAAAGCAGGCGGCGTAAAAATTGCCAGATCCAACGAAGAAGTCCGGGCCTTTGCGGATGAATTGCTCGGCAAGGTGCTGGTCACTCATCAGACCGGGCCGGCGGGCAAAGAAGTCAAACGTCTGCTTATTGAGGAAGGAAGCGATATTGATAAAGAATACTATCTCGGTATCGTGCTGGACCGCTCCTCATCCCGTGTGGCTGTGATTGCTTCTTCGGAAGGCGGCATGGAGATTGAACAGGTAGCGGAAAAATTTCCGGACAAGATTTATCGCGAATCGGTCGACCCTTTAATCGGACTCTCCCCTTTTCAGGCGCGGCGGATTGCGTTCAGCATCGGCATCCCCAAAAAGCTTGTAAATAAAGCTGTTAAATTTATGCTCGGCCTGTATCAGGTTTTTGTTGAAAAGGATTGCTCCATTGCGGAAATCAATCCTTTGGTCGTCACGAAAGGCGGAGATGTTCTGGCGCTTGATGCCAAACTGAACTTCGACGATAACGGCCTGTACAGAAACAAGGATATTCTCGATTTCCGCGATCTCGATGAAGAAGATGAGAAAGAAATTGAGGCGTCAAAATACGGTCTGAACTACATCGCACTGGAAGGAAATATCGGCTGCCTGGTTAATGGAGCGGGACTGGCGATGGCAACCATGGACATCATCAAATCGTTCCACGGCGATCCGGCTAATTTTCTTGATGTCGGGGGCGGAGCGAGCAAAGAAAAAGTCGAGGCCGCTTTTAAACTGATTATGTCCGATCAGCATGTCAAGGGCATTCTCGTGAACATCTTCGGCGGCATTATGAAGTGTGACGTGATTGCCGAGGGCATTGTCGCAGCCACGGAAAAAATCGGCCTGACCATACCGCTTGTCGTTCGCCTGGAAGGAACGAATGTCGATCTTGGAAAAGAAATCCTGCACCGGTCCGGTTTGAACATCACACCGGCTCAGACGATGGCGGATGCCGCGAAAAAAATCGTGTCGCTTGTCGATCAGGCGGCTGGAGGTGTTGCAAAGTGAGTATTCTTGTCAATAAAAACACAAAAGTGATCGTACAGGGCATCACCGGTTCCCAGGGGCTCTTCCATACAAAACAGATGCTTGATTACGGAACGCAAATAGTCGGCGGGGTTACGCCCGGCAAAGGCGGCACGACAGTCGAAGGGGTGCCGGTCTTTGATACGGTCCGTGAAGCCGTTGAGAAAACAGGGGCGGACAGTTCCGTCATCTATGTTCCCCCGGCTTTCGCGGCGGACGCGATTCTGGAAGCTGCGGATGCCGGAATTCCGCTTGTTATCACAATAACAGAAGGAATTCCGATTCTGGACATGGTGAAAGTCAAACGTTATCTTGCAGACAAAAAGACGCGTCTGATTGGGCCGAACTGCCCCGGAGTGCTGTCAGCCGATGAATGCAAGATCGGCATCATGCCGGGCTATATCCATAAAAAAGGCCATGTCGGCGTTGTTTCCCGTTCCGGCACCCTGACTTATGAGGCGGTCCATCAATTGACTCAGCTCAACATTGGCCAGACAACGGCGGTAGGAATCGGCGGCGATCCGGTCAACGGAACAAGCTTTATCGACGTGCTTCGATTATTCAGCGAGGATCCGGAGACCTACGCCGTCGTTCTGATCGGCGAGATCGGCGGAAACAGCGAAGAAGAGGCGGCTAAGTGGGCGAAAAGCCACACAGATAAGCCGATCGTCGGTTTTATCGGCGGCCGGACGGCGCCTCCGGGCAAGAGAATGGGTCATGCCGGCGCGATTATCTCGGGCGGTAAAGGAACCGCTGATCAGAAAATCCGGGTGATGCGCGAGCAAGGGATCGCCATCGCGGAAACACCGGCGCAAATCGGCGAAACAATGGTCGGGCTCCTGAAAGAAAGAGGACTTTATAAAGACTGCCTCATCGCAAATTCCTGAAAAAAATGGGAAAACGCATCTGTCCGCGTTTTCCCCCCTTTTTTAAATACTCCGTATCAGAACCGCAACATTAAAAAGATACCGTTGCCCACGTCCTTTTTTATCCCCCTTTATTCCACTACGCAAACAGGAAGGTGCACATCCATGGATGACTTGACAAGAAAGCTGATCCAGCTTGATCACTGCCGCGGGCTGGGCAGAAAAACCATTTCCGCATTTTTGAAAACGGACCCCGGACTCAGCCGGGCGGCAGATTACTCATTCAAAGAGCTCACGGAAATTTATCGCATGTCTCCGGTTCGTGCCGAACAGTTTCTGAAAGATTTTCATACTTTTAATCCTGAACGGATGATTCAGAGGTATGAGCGACAGGGAATTTCGATTGTTTCCGTTCATAGTCCGGATTACCCGCATTATTTGAAGAAAATTTTTGATCCGCCCCATTTGCTTTATATGAAAGGGAAAAAGGAGAGACTCAAAGATCTGAAGATGCTGAGTGTCGTCGGCACAAGATATCCGAGCACCGAAGCGAGCCGGATCATGGACTATCTGCTTACCCCGCTGATCGAATCGGGATGGACGATTGTCAGCGGCCTTGCTCTCGGAATTGACGGGCTGGCGCACGCGCTCGCTTTAAAGGGACAGACGATCGCGGTTCTCGGATCCGGCCTCTATTTCCCCTACCCGCTGCAGCACAGGTCCCTTTTTAACGAATTGATTGAACATCAGCTCGTGATCAGCGAGTATCCGCCGCCTTCCAGGCCGGAACGATGGCGTTTCCCCGAAAGAAACCGTGTCATCAGCGGCCTGACACTCGGTACGCTGGTCATTGAGGCGAAAGAGCGCAGCGGTTCGCTGATTACGGCGGATCAGGCATTGGAACAGGGGCGCGAAGTGTTTGCCGTGCCCGGCTCTGTTTTTAAAGAAAACAGCAAGGGCACGCATCGCCTGATCCAGCAAGGAGCTAAATTGGTGACACAGCCCGGCGATATTCTTGAAGAACTGCGGGTCTGAAAATGTCCTGTTTTTTAACGTAAGAACGATTCCACAACCCATATTATTCCATTTACACGTCTTTCGTTGCGCTCATTATTTTGCTTTGCGTTTGACAAAGCAATAATCAATCATTAATATTAGTGAAGATTTGAATAATCTCAGAAAGGGGGAGCAACATCATGGACGAATATCTCGTCATTGTGGAATCTCCCGCTAAAGCAAAAACAATCAAACGCTACCTAGGACCGAAATATCAAGTGAAGGCATCCATGGGCCATGTACGAGATCTGCCCAGGAGCCAGATGGGTGTCGATATTAATGACCACTATAAACCAAGGTATATTACAATAAGAGGCAAAGGTCCCGTGATCAAGGATCTGAAAAGCGCGGCGCGCAAGGCGAAAAAAGTCTATCTGGCAGCCGACCCGGACCGCGAGGGCGAGGCAATCGCCTGGCATCTGGCACACAGTCTGGATATAGACGATCATTCGGACTGCAGAGTGGTATTTAACGAAATCACGAAACCTGCGATCAAGGAAGCATTTAAAAAGCCGAGAAAGATAAACATGGATCTAGTGGATGCCCAGCAGGCACGAAGAGTTCTGGACCGTCTGGTCGGTTATAACATCAGTCCGTTATTATGGAAAAAAGTGAAAAAAGGGCTGAGTGCCGGACGTGTTCAATCGGTCGCGCTTCGAATGATTATAGAGCGGGAGAATGAGATTAAAGCGTTCATTCCGCAAGAATACTGGTCGCTCATCGGTAAATTCCGGACCGGCGATGAGACTTTTGAGGCGGCTTTTTACGGACTCGACGGCAAAAAAACGCAGCTGAAAACAAAAGAAGATGTAGAACGGGTGCTTTCCCGATTAGGCGATCCGCATTTCCTGATACAGAATGTCCAGAAAAGGGAACGTCTCAGGAATCCGGTTCTGCCTTTTATTACTTCATCGCTGCAACAGGAAGCCGGGCGCAAACTTAACTTCAGAGCCAGAAAAACAATGATGATCGCCCAGCAGCTCTACGAAGGAATTGAAATAGGAAAGCAGGGTACGACCGGACTGATCACTTACATGAGAACGGACTCGACCCGGATCTCGGATATAGCGAAGGCAGAGGCCAAGACTTACATTACCGATCATTTCGGTGCACGTTATGTCGGCAAAAATCAGGCCAAACCGAAAAATTCCGAGAATGTGCAGGACGCGCACGAGGGGATCCGCCCTACTTCCGTGATGAGGCATCCGAAAGAGATCAAAGAATACTTAAGCAATGATCAATTTAAGCTTTACAAATTAATTTGGGAGCGGTTTATTGCCAGTCAGATGGCGCCGGCCGTCCTGGATACGGTTCGCGCCGATCTTGTCCAGAAGGGCGTGACATTCAGGGCAACCGGTTCGAAGATCAAGTTTCAAGGATTTATGAAAGTGTATGTCGAGAGCAGCGACGACGGCAAAAAAGCGGAATCTGCTCACGATAAGAACAACTTCCTGCCTGAATTGGAAGACGGGATGACGGCGGTTAAAGAAAGCACGGAATCGAAACAGCATTTTACCCAGCCGCCGCCGCGCTACACGGAAGCGTCGCTTGTCAAGAAGATGGAGGAAGTCGGCATCGGGCGTCCGTCGACCTATGCACCGACCATTGATACGATTCAGCGAAGAAACTATGTGACGATGGATGCGAAACGATTTGTCCCGACCGAACTAGGAGAAATCGTTCTCAATCTGATTGTTGAATTTTTCCCGGAAATTATCAACATTGACTTTACGGCACAGATGGAGACGGATTTGGATGAAGTCGAAGAAGGCAAGGAGAACTGGATTGCGATCGTCGATAATTTCTATAAGGAGTTCTCGCAAAGGCTTTCCAAGGCTGAGAAAGAAATGCAATCGGTCACGGTGAAAGATGAACCCGCCGGAATCATCTGTGAAAAATGCGGCCATGAGATGGTCTACAAAATGGGACGGTTCGGTAAATTTCTTGCCTGCTCCAATTTTCCGGAGTGTCGAAACACAAAACCGATATTGAAGAAGACGGGCGTTGTCTGCCCGAAGTGCGGAAAAGGCGAAGTCGTCGAGCGCCGCAGCAAGAAGCACAGAATTTTTTACGGCTGTGACCGTTACCCCGAATGCGATTTTGTATCATGGGATAAACCGATTCAGCGGCAGTGCCCGAAATGCGGATCCCACCTGGTGGAAAAGAAAGCGAAAAACGGGAAAACTGTTCAATGTCCGAATTGTGATTATCGGGAAGAAGTGCAGTAAAGAAATGAGTAAACGAACCGATAGTAAAAACGGAGGGGACGATTAGGACCTGACGGGGACGTTGAAGGATGATTGGCGGATGTCCCGGCGGATTGCCGCCGGCTACTCTTTTCTAGAAAAAGTGAGGAAACAAATGTGGCAGAACAAGCAGTAACCGTTGTCGGAGCTGGATTGGCAGGCAGTGAGGCTGCCTGGCAGATTGCAAAAAGAGGCATCGCGGTCAATTTGTATGAGATGCGGCCGGGCAAGCAGACACCGGCCCATCATACGGATCAGTTCGCCGAACTTGTGTGCACCAATTCACTGCGGTCGAACAGTCTTGCCAATGCGGTAGGCATATTGAAAGAAGAAATGCGCCGGCTCGATTCTGTAATCATGGCTGCTGCGGATTCGGCAAGTGTGCCGGCGGGAGGAGCACTTGCCGTGGACCGCCACGATTTCTCAGGCCGGGTGACAGCCCTTATAAGGAACCATCCGAACATCCGGATTATTCATGAAGAAATGGCCGGCATACCGGAAGGGCCCACGGTCATTGCGACAGGGCCTTTGACATCGGACCGGCTTTCGGCTTCATTGAAAAGACTGACGGGAGAAGATTACTTCTATTTTTATGATGCGGCCGCGCCGATTGTTGCCGGGGAAACAATCGACCGGGAAACCGTTTACCTGAAGTCCAGATATGACAAAGGGGATGCAGCTTATCTCAATTGTCCGATGACCCGGGAAGAGTTCCGCCGCTTTTATGAGGCCTTGGTTTCTGCAGAAACCGCGCCGCTGAAAGATTTTGAGAAGGAAAACTATTTTAACGGATGCATGCCGGTTGAAGTGATGGCCGGGCGCGGCGAAAGAACCATTCTTTTCGGCCCGCTTAAACCGGTGGGCCTTGAAGATCCGAGGACCGGGAAACGTCCTTATGCGGTCGTTCAGCTGCGCCGGGACAACGCCGCGGGCACACTTTTTAATATGGTCGGTTTTCAGACGCATTTGAAATGGGGCGAGCAGAAAAGGGTATTCCGCATGATACCGGGTCTGGAGAATGCCGAAATTGTCCGTTACGGCGTCATGCATCGCAATACATTTCTGAATTCGCCGCAGCTTTTGAGTGCAACCTATCAGACAAAGGCGAGGGACGATCTGTTTTTTGCCGGGCAGATGACGGGAGTGGAGGGCTACGTTGAATCGGCCGCTTCAGGATTAATTGCCGGCATAAATGCCGCCCGCCTTGTCTCGGGGGCACAGCCCGTTGTTTTTCCCGGGGAAACGGTGATCGGCAGCATGGCCCGCTACATTGCAACGGCTCCTTCGAGTCATTTTCAGCCGATGAATGCCAATTTTGGTTTATTAAAACCTCTCGACGGGCGGATAAAAGACAAAAAAGAACGGGCCGGCCGCTTTGCCGCCCGGGCACTGAATACAATTCAGAATGTTGCTATAAAACTGTAAATTGTGTTGCTTATTGATTTGACTTGTGCTAACATGAAAAAGCAAGAGGCCGTATGCTCAGATTGACCCTATTTATGATTGTTTCATTGAATGATTCTTTACCGCTTGTAAATAGATCGGAAAGGTCTGTCCCGCTTGATTCAGCGGAGCAGGCTTGTTCCATGCGCAGAAACCATGTTTTCTTTTTCAGAAAAGTGTTTCCGCTCGCTTTCACATAGCTGGAAGGAGGATTTTTATGGGGGCTTTTCATGCGACGACGATTTTCGCCATTCATCACAATGGGCGGAGCGCGATGGCCGGAGACGGCCAGGTAACACTCGGTCAGTCGGTGATCATGAAAAAGTCTGCCCGCAAAGTTCGCAGACTGTATCATGGAAAGGTTATTTCCGGATTTGCCGGTTCAGTTGCCGATGCTTTTACTCTGTTTGAAAAATTCGAGGGGCGGCTTGAAGAGTACAATGGCAATCTTCAACGCTCTGCGGTTGAACTGGCCAAAGAATGGCGCGGAGATAAGATGCTGCGCCAGCTTGAGGCGATGCTGATCGTTATGGATAAAAATAATCTCCTTTTGATCTCGGGAACAGGCGAGGTCATCGAACCTGACGACGGCATGCTGGCGATCGGTTCGGGGGGAAACTATGCACTCTCGGCAGGCAGAGCGCTCAAAAGATGGGGTTCTCCCGACCTCTCGGCCAGAGACATCGCCGAGAAGGCGCTGATTATTGCCGGAGAAATCTGTGTTTATACGAATGATCAGATTATTGTTGAGGAACTTTGACTGGAATCACCAAAGGGAGGTTTAAGCTATGTCGGCACCGCTCACGCCAAAACAAATTGTCGAACAGCTTGACCGATACATCATCGGCCAGAAAGAAGCCAAACGGTCTGTGGCCGTTGCTCTGCGCAACCGTTACCGCCGGTCGAAACTGGATGCAAGAATGCGCGAGGAAATCATTCCGAAAAACATTCTGATGATCGGGCCGACAGGTGTCGGCAAAACGGAAATAGCCAGGCGTCTTGCAAAAATCGTCCATGCTCCTTTTGTTAAGTTTGAAGCCACTAAGTTTACGGAAGTCGGCTATGTCGGACGGGATGTAGAGTCGATGGTCCGCGATCTGGTCGAAACGTCCGTCAGGCTTGTCAGAGAAGAAAAAATGAAACAGGTAGAATCGAAGGCCGAAGCGGCGGCGAATAAAAAACTGGTTGAACTGCTCGTCCCGGGCGGGCATAAGTCGGAGCAGCCGAAAAATCCGCTCGAATTTCTTTTCGGCGGGCAGACGAAGGGAACGTCCGAGGCTGACGGTGCCAATCATCAGGCGGACGTCGATTCCTCTCTGCGCGAGAAACGGCTGCAGGCCGAGAAACTGCTCAGGCTCGGGGAGCTTGAGGATCGTCTCGTTTCCGTTGAAGTGACGGAGCAGCAAGGCAATCAGGTTTTTGATCTGTTTCAGAATGCAGGTATGGAACAGTTCGGCGCCAATCTTCAGAACCTTTTGGGAAACCTGGGTCCGAGGCAGACTAAAAAGAAGAAACTGAAGGTAAAGGAAGCGCGGAGGATACTGACTCGGGAAGAAGCCGAGAAACTGCTTGATATGGATGAAGTAACACAGGAAGCTGTTGACCGCGCGGAGCAGTCGGGGATCATTTTTATCGATGAAATCGACAAGATAACGGGAAAAGGGCAAAATGCCGGCGAAGTTTCACGCGAAGGCGTCCAGAGGGACATTTTACCGATTGTCGAAGGATCGACCGTGATGACAAAATACGGACCTGTGAAAACCGACTACGTTCTTTTTATAGCTGCCGGGGCCTTTCATCTCTCCAAACCTTCGGACCTGATCCCTGAATTACAGGGCCGTTTCCCGATCCGCGTTGAGCTGAAAAGCCTGTCGGTTGATGATTTTGTTAATATTCTCGTCAAACCGAACAACGCCCTGATCAAGCAATATAAAGCACTTCTTGAAACAGAAGGTATAAAGATTAAATTTTCTGACGAAGCTATTCATAAAATGGCGTCGATCGCATACGAGGTCAATCAGGATACAGACAATATCGGTGCAAGAAGATTACATACGATTTTGGAGAAACTCTTAGAAGATCTGTCTTTCGAAGCACCGGATATCACACTTCAGGAAGTGGTCATCACGCCTGAATATGTTGATGAAAAATTATCCACAATTGCGAAAAATCGCGATCTCAGCCAATTTATTTTATAGATTGATGCCTGGGGGAGAAGATCCTTAAAGGCAAAAAGACATTCAAGTATCTGGCACGATATTCAGCTGAATATTCGGATGAGTTCATTTAAAAGAACTCATGACACTCAGGAGGAATTTATTATGACATTACTGGAAAAAACGAGAAAGATCAATCAATTGCTTCAAGGAACCAAGACGCAGGTTGATTTTAACGAAATGGCCAAGACGCTGCGCGATGTCATCCAGACAAATACATTTGTCGTCAGCCGGCGCGGCAAGATTCTCGGTCTTTCGCTGAAACTTGAATTCGAAAATGAACGGATACAGAAGATGTTTGAAAGCAGACAGTTTCCGGACAACTACACACAAAATCTTTTCACGGTTGTCCAGACCTCTCCCAATCTTGATATTAACAGCGAGTTCAGCATCTTCCCCGATGAGAATAAAGACTTGTTCGCCAACGGCCTGACAACGGTTGTTCCGATCGTCGGCGGCGGTGAACGGCTGGGTACGCTGATCCTTTCGCGATTGAACGAGACATTCACGGATGAGGATCTGATTCTTGCGGAATACGGAGCGACCGTTGTCGGCATGGAGATCCTCAGGGAGAAAACAAATGAGGTGGAGGAAGAAGCGAGAGAGAAGGCCATTGTTCAGATGGCGATCAGCTCCCTCTCTTACAGCGAATTGGAGGCAATCGAACATATCTTCGACGAACTGGAAGGAAATGAAGGGCTTCTTGTTGCCAGCAAAATTGCCGATCGGGTCGGCATTACCCGTTCAGTCATTGTCAATGCCCTGAGAAAGCTTGAGAGCGCGGGCGTCATTGAATCTAGGTCGCTTGGCATGAAAGGTACGTACATTAAAGTGCTGAATGACAAGTTCCTGCTTGAACTGAATCGAATTAAAGAAGGATAAGCTTTTTATCAGGCAAGTTAAAACGGTTTTAAAGGATTTTTGGTGATCGAGCAGTTGTTCCGATCACCAAAAGTCCTTTTTTTATTCTTTGAAAATTCACATGTTACAAATAGAATAATACTTTCGATCGATACAAACTGTAAAATTTAATATTTTCAATTGATATTTGGTAAAATAGGCCTTTTTTTACCAAGATTATCTATGGATATAAAGGAAAAATCTGGTGAATAAATGCCCTTTTTAGACAAAATATGACAAAATAAAGGTCTATTTACCCATAAAAAAGCTAAACAAGGGGCAGAAAACGGTCGATATAAAAAGATTAGCGTAGACATTAGGCCAAAAGTTGATAAAATGAACTTATAAAGACAAAATAAAAGGATGTGTTGGGAAAATGTTTTCGCTGACTCCCCTATCCGCTATTGAACGGGCTATGAACGGATCAATGGCGGAACAAAATGCAATTTCTCAGAACATTGCTAATGTGGATACCCCCAATTATAAGGCACAAAAAGTAGTTTTTAATGATGTGCTCAATCAGTCAATGCAAACAAATCAGAACAACTCCGATAATTTTCCTCTCACCTCTGCGGATCAGACGGGTTATAGTACGGTGACAGATACATATGGCACCATTCAGAATAACGGAAATAATGTAGATATTGACCATGAGATGTCTGATCTCGCTCAAAATCAATTATACTATCAGGCGCTTGGACAAGCAGCAAGCAATCAATTCCAACAATTCAACACGGTATTGGGAGGGTAAGACGGCATGGGAATGTTCAGCGGACTTGACATCGCGGCTTCAGGTCTTACGGCCCAGCGATTCAGAATGGACGTCGTTTCTTCTAATATAGCGAATGCGGATACGACACGCGAAAAAAACGTCAATGGACAATGGCAGCCCTATGCCAGAAAAGTGGTCAACATGAATACCATTAATCCGTCATTTGAATCGGTTTTTCAAAATTCCCTCGGTTCAGCTGCCGGCGGAGTGGAAGTGAGCAGCGTGACGGAAGATCCGGCTCCTTTTCCCGTTAAATACGATCCGACGAATCCGGATGCCGATGCGAACGGCTATGTGAAACAATCCAATGTCGATCCGCTTAAGGAAATGGTTGACCTAATGGACGCCAACCGCTCGTATGAAGCGGGAGTAACGGCCATCAATGCAGATAAAAACATGCTCTCAAGTGCATTAAATATCGGAAAGTAGGCTATGCGAAATGAGTATTAATCCTGTAGGTTTTGCCCCTTCAACAACTGCCGTTTCTCAGACGTCGCCCAGTGTTTCGTCGGCTCAGCAATCATTTACGAGTATGCTGGAAAATGCCATCGGAACGGTCAATGATTCTCAGCAGACGGCCAATCAGATGGTAACCGATCTGGCGAACGGAACAAGCAATGTCGATTTGCACAATGTGATGATTGCCATGCAGAAGGCCGATGTCATGCTGAAAACAGCCGTGCAGGTCCGCGACCGGGTCGTCAGCGCTTACCAGGATGTCATGGGAATGCAAATTTGACCGGATCGCCTGACGGAGGATGCTATGAAGGAAAAAGTGTTAGCTTTCATTAAGCGGCTTAAAGAGTTGTGGCTGGGTTTATCAAAAAAGAAAAAGATCTGGATTATCGGAGGGGCGGCAGCACTGGTTCTTGCGATCGTGCTCTTCGTGCTTCTGACAAACGTTAAACAGTACGCGCCGCTTTACAGCAATCTGTCGACGAGCGAAGCGGGACAGATCACGAGTACGCTGGACAGTAAGAAGGTTCCTTATAAACTTTCGGCAGGCGGAACGACGATCAGTGTTCCCTCCAATCAGGTCGACCAGCTGAAGGTCGATCTTGCCGCTCAGGGCATTCCGAAAACAGGAGAAATCGATTATTCTTTTTTCAGTCAGAATGCCGGATTCGGAATGACGGACAACCAGTTTAATGTTCTGCAGCGGGCCGCTATGCAGACGGAGCTGGCCAATCTGATTTCCAACACTCAGGGAGTCAAGTCGGCGAAGGTCATGCTGACACTTCCGCAGAATAGCGGATGGGTCGGAAGTCAGAGTTCGAACGACTCGGCATCGGCGTCGATCATGCTGAACGTATCCCCGGGTTTTCAGCTGACCAGCACGCAAATAAACGGGCTCTACCACTTGGTTTCCAAAAGTGTGCCGAATCTTCCCGAAAACAATATCGTTATTATGGACCAGTACTATAACTACTATGATCCGAAGAGCAACAGCGGCGGAAATTCGACTCTTTCCACCTATAATCAGCAGCAGCAGATCGTTCACGACATTGAAAATAACTTTCAGCGCCGGGTGACGCAGATGCTGACGCTGATGATGGGACAGGGCAAGGTCGTGGTCAATGTTACGGCCAACGTTGATTTTACGCAGTCCAAGGAAAAACAGGATTTGGTGGAGCCTGTCAATCAGCAGACGATGGAGGGACTTGCCTCCAGCACGCAGCATATCACTGAGACTTATACAGGACAGGGAGCAGGCGGACAGGTGGGAACCGGCACAAATGCCGTCCCGACTTATCAGGCAGGCACAAACGGCAACGGGACTTATCAGAAAGTCCAGGACCAGGTCAACTATGTATTTAACAAAATACACCGCGATGTGACGAACAGTCCTTATAAGATCACCGATCTCGGCATTCAGGTCATGATCGAACCGCCCTCGGCGAATAATAATAATTCTTTGTCGCAGCAGCGCATCAATGACGTGAAACAAATTCTGAATTCGATTGTCCAGACATCTATATCCGACAATCAGGGACAGGAATTGTCCGCCAATGTCGTCAATCAGAAGACATCGATCACGGTAGGACGGCTGAACGGCCAAATGTCGCAGGCCGCTCCGTCGATGAACTGGTGGCCCTATATTATCGGCGGCGGACTGCTTCTGCTGATTGCCGGGCTGGTCGTATGGCTGATCCTGTACAGAAGAAGAGCCGCGTCTGAAGAAGAAGCTTATGTAGAAGATATTCCGCAGGAGGATGAACTTAAAGAATCACTGGAAGATGAAAATCCGGAACAGAAAAAATACAATGAAATTGAAAAAATGGCAAAACAAAAGCCCGATCAATTTGTGAGGCTGCTCAGAGGCTGGCTTTCCGACGAACGATGAAGGGAGGAGTACCAATTGGCAGAACGAAGAAATAAACTGACAGGGAAACAAAAGGCCGCGATCCTCATGATCGCACTCGGGACCGAGGTATCGGCTACCATTTTTAAACATTTGACGGAACAGGAGATCGAAGAACTGACTCTGGAAATATCAAATGTACGAAAAATCGATCCCGATATGAAAAAACAGATCATTGATGAATTTTTTCAGACCGCGCTGGCACAGGAGTACATCTCGCAGGGCGGAATCGGCTATGCCAAGCAAATTCTTGAAAAAGCTCTGGGTCCCGACGAGGCAAAACAGATTATTCAGCGGCTGACGACGACACTGCAGGTCAGGCCTTTCGACTTTATGAGGAAAAGCGATCCCCAGCAGATTCTGAATTTTATTCAGAATGAGCACCCGCAAACGATTGCCCTAGTGCTTTCTTACCTGGATGCTCAGCAGGCTGCGACCGTTCTGTCCGCTCTTCCTGAGGAAAATCAGGCGGATATCGCCAAAAGAGTCGCCCAAATGGACCGCACGTCTCCTGAAGTAATTGCTCAGGTGGAAAGAGTACTGGAGAAAAAAATATCCACTTCATCCGTGAATCAGGATTATACAAGGACAGGAGGCATTGCTTCCATTGTCAACGTTCTGAACGGTGTCGATCGGGCGACCGAGAAGAATATACTGGATCGCCTGGAAAAAAATGATTCAGATCTGGCAGAAGAGATCAAGAAAAGAATGTTTGTGTTTGAGGATATCATTGTCCTTGATGACCGGGCTATTCAGCGGGTGATCCGGGAAAGCGAGAACGAAGATCTGATTCTGGCAATGCGCACGGCGAGCGACGAGGTGAAAGATTTACTGTTCCATAATATGTCCGATCGTATGGCGGCCAGCTTTAAGGAAGAAATGGAATATATGGGACCTGTCCGCCTGCATGATGTGGAGGAAGCGCAGACAAGAATCGTAAATACGATCAGAAAACTGGAGGACGCCGGAGAAATTGTCATTGCCCGCGGTCAGGGGGATGATGTGATTGTCTAACCTCATTAAATCTCCCGAGACGGTTAACGACAGACAAGTGATCGGGCTGTCGGCAGCGATCGACCCGGAACTGGATGCTCTAAACAGTAAGATGGACCGGGAATCTGTCGAAAGGAGTCTAGAAGAAAGAATACGCCGGGCAAAACGGGAAGCAGCGGAGATTTTGGAGGAGGCAGGGCAGAAACGTCTGGAATTCGATAAACAGATGGAAAACGATGCTGCCGAAGCGAAAAAAAGAAGAGATGAGACCTTCAGGCTTAAGGAAAAAGAAGGCTATGAAGCAGGTTTCAAGAAAGGGGCTTCCGAGGGAGAAAAAAGCTTTGAGTCGCGTGTGGCTCAGGCTAATCAGCTGATCAATCAGGCACGTGCGGCTTACCGGAGCTACCTGGAGGATGCAGAGCCGGAAATTCTGAAGCTGTCGATGGCCGTCGCTGAAAAGATCATCGGCATTTCCCTTGCGCTGGATAAGGACAAATGGTTTTCCCTTGTTTCAAAGGCCGTTCATGAGGCAAAGGATCAGGAAACGATAAAAATTACCGTTTCACCCGACCGTTTTGAGGTACTGAATCAGCGCAAAAACGAAATGGATTCGCTCGTTCAGGATGCTAAAATTTTTATTTACGCGGACGGCGATTTTGCCGAAAATGATTGTACTATCGAAACGGCTTTCGGGAAGATCGTTGCCAGTGTAGACAGCCAGTTATCCGTCATCAAGGAAAAATTAAAAGAACTGATGGAGGAGAAACGAAAATGAATGCGGACCGATTGATCGAAGCACTTCCATCAATTGACAGTTACCGCCGGTTCGGTAAAATCAATCGCGTCGTCGGTCTATTAGTCGAATCGAAGGGCCCGTCTTCATCCGTCGGCGACGTCTGTATTATTCATATGAAAGGCGGCCAGCGAAAAGTCCTGGCAGAGGTGGTCGGGTTTCGGGAAGAAAGCATTCTTCTGATGCCGTACACCTCCGTGGCCCATATTTCTCCGGGCTGTCTCGTTGAGGCGACAGGAAAGCCTCTTGAGATTAAGGTCAATGACGAGCTTCTCGGCCAGGTTTGCGACAGCATGGGGCTGCCAATGTCAGGTATGCATTTTTCAAAGCCGTTTGCGGTTGTTCCGACGAATCAGCCGCCCCCCGATCCGTTGAAGAGGCCGCGGATCAGCGAGCAGATTGAACTGGGAGTCCGTTCGATCGGCGGACTTCTGACCGTCGGCAAAGGCCAGCGTGTCGGGATTTTCGCCGGCAGCGGCGTCGGGAAGAGTACGCTGATGGGCATGATTGCCAGAAATACTTCTGCGGATTTAAACGTGATTGCTCTGATCGGCGAGCGCGGGCGTGAGGTCCGGGAATTTCTGGAAAAGGATCTGGGGCCGGAAGGAATAAAACGTTCGATCGTGATTGTTGCAACCGGCGATCAGCCGGCCTTAATGCGAATTAAAGGGGCGATGACGGCAACCGCTATTGCCGAATATTTCCGCTCAAGAGGAAAAGATGTCCTTTTGATGATGGATTCACTGACGCGCGTGGCAATGAGCCAGCGGGAAATCGGGCTGGCGGTCGGAGAGCCGCCGACCACCAAGGGCTATCCTCCGTCGGTTTTCGCCATGCTGCCCCGTCTCCTGGAAAGAACCGGTACGGACGTGAACGGGACCATCACCGCGTTTTATACAGTCCTGGTCGACGGAGACGATCTGGACGAACCGATTTCCGACACGGCGAGAGGCATTCTTGACGGGCATATCGTTCTTGATCGCGCACTTGCGCAAAAGGGCCAGTATCCGGCAGTCAATCTGCTGAAAAGTGTCAGCCGCGTTATGAATGAAATCGATACTCCCGAACATCTGGAAGCCGCAGGACACTTTCGAGCGCTTCTTGCCCAATATACCGAGTCTGAGGACCTGATCAGCATCGGTGCTTATAAGCCCGGAAGCTCGGCGGCTATCGATGAAGCGATCCAGTTTCATCCGAAGATGATCCGTTACCTGTGCCAGCCCCAGTCGCTGAAAGTGCCGTTGGATGAAGCGATTGATCAGTTGATCAAAGAATTCGGCAGAGGAGCTGAAAACAGTGCATGATTTTCGTTTTGAACGTGTGATGAAAATAGCGGAAAGCGAAAAGAAGACTCTGGAAGTACAGTATCGATTGCTTTTTGACCATTTCGAACAGCTGGCCCACGGACTCCTGGATTTGATCGAAGAGAAGAAATCCATTCAGAAAAATCTTCAGGACAAAATGAAGCAGTCGATTACCATTGATTTGGTAAAAAGCCAGATTTACGATGTGGAAAAAACGGAACGCCTGATCGACGAACAGACCGTGCAGTATGAACGGGCAAAGAATCAACTGGAACAATTCAAGGCCGTTTTGCTGAGAAAAGCGATCGAGGTGAAAAAATACGAGAAAATAAAACAAAAACAGATGTTTATGAATCACAGCGATGCACGAAAAAAAGAAACGAAAATGCTGGATGAGGTAGCTGCACTTCATTCTGCAAATAACGGCTGAAGGGATGAGCAAAATGGAGGAGAAAAAGAGCGGTTTCGGCTCGCGTTTATTAAAAATTCTTCTTGCTGTTCTCGTTCCTATTGTTTTTCTGCTTTTATTGGTTGGTCTGCTTCTGAAACTGGCCGGATTAAATCCGATTGTCGAAGTCAAGGGCCTCCTGTTCGGGAACAATGCTGCGCAGACTTTCGGAGGGACGTCTTCGAACCAGATAACAACCCTGAAGCAGCAGATCGCTGCGCAACAGTCAACCATCAAACAGCTGCAGAGCGATAACACAAGCAAATCGGACCAGATTTCCCAGCTGAACACGCAGCTGCAGCAGGCGCAGGCGGCGGCCAGTCAGAAGAGCAGCGCGTCTGCGAGCCAGGCACAGACGGCAAGAGATGCCGTCTATGCACAAACCTATCGAAATATGGATCCGGCAAAGGCGGCGGCTATTTTTGAAAAACTGCCGACCAAGCAGGCGGCAGAATACATAAACATGCTGGACGACAAAACCAAAGCGTCAATCCTGCAGAACATGCCGGCGGACAAAGCAGCGGCGCTGACCCCGCTGCTTCAGGCACAGCCCGCGGCAGCGAGTACAAGCGGGACGGGCTCAAGCTCCGTGTCGACTTCCGCATCGAGCGGCACTTACCCGTAAAACAGGAAGGGGCAGGACCGTAACACGCTTTGATTTGAAAGGAGGTGATAGCATGACCATGAATCAGGTAACTGTCCCGGTTTCAACCGTTTCCGGCACGGTGAGCCCGCTCAAAAAAAATTCTGAAAAACAAACGGCCAATTCCTCTTTTTCAGCGATTATGAGCCGGTTCCGTTCGCCTGCCGACCCTTTGGCAGACGGGCAGGATCCGAAGGGAGCCTTCAATGAGAGCCCATTTCCGTCAGCCGGCCGGCCGGCGGAAAAATCCGGCAAACGATCAGATACTTCGGATTCCGCAGCGGAAAAATCCAATGAACGATCGGGTATTTCGAATTTCGCGGCGGAAGAATCCGGCAAACGATCAAATATTTCGGATTCCGTGGTGCGGAAATCTAAAAAACGATCGAATACTTCGGGTTCTGTATCGGAAAAGAAGAAAGAAAAACAGGAAAAGCGATCGACGCTCGGTCCGGCTGAAACGGATCTCCCGACCGCCGATGTATCGGCCGACGTTAAAAGTGAAAAATCAAGAACCGGCAGCAGCACGGATATGCCGAAAATCAAACGGCATCAAGGCAGTGCTCAGGCTGCAGCCGCGGAGCCGGCCGGGACAAAGGGTGCGGTTTCTCCGAAAACGGGAAAGCCGCATGCCGCCTCTTATTCCGTCCTTTCCGTTAAACTTTCGCAGGCTGCCGCGGTAAAAGGAACGGACCGCTTGGAAGCAACGAACGGTCCTCCCGGATTTCACTCCGTCCTTTCTGTCAGGGCTGCGACGGCTGAAGGCGCAGAAAAGAGTTCTGTGCCCCGGCCGCCGGGCGATCGGAAAACAGGCGGTTCGCAGGCTTCCGAAGGAACGGAAGCCGCTGCAGCGGCCGGCCGGAAAACAAATGTGACAAATTTCTCAACCGAACATTTTGTGAAGGGCAAGGGATTAACGGCTGCGGCGGCCGGTTCCCCGGAGAAATCAGCTGGTCCTGCTGCTCAGCCGTCTGAGCTTCCGGCCGGTCCGTCGGCCGGAAGCATTCAGGAGGCAGTGAGTTCAAGAGAAATGGGATCTGCTTTATTAAGTGGGGGGCTCCAGGCGGCGCGGATGAGCGATTCCGCGGCAGCGGAAGTTCAGACCGCTTTGATTCATCGCCAGTCTGACGGGAAGCAGAACCGTTCTTTTTCTGCAGATCCGATAACAGACAAAAAATTGATATCGGCAGAAACAACGAATAAATCTTTAACATTGAGCGGCCGGGAAGCCGGCACGTCACCCGCTAAAGAAAGCGGATCTGAGCATTCAGGCCCGCTGCAGCCCTCCGTTTTCGGCAGGCCGATGAGTAAAGTGGAACTGTGGATGGCTTTTCAGAAGGGCGGCGGGTCGGCGGATAAGGAAACGCCCGTGCCCAGGCAGGTTTCGGAGACCGTCTCGGAATGGCTGGCCAAGTCGTCTTTTCACATGGACAATAATGGGGAGCAGACACTGACAATGACGCTTAAACCCGAACAGCTTGGCCGGGTGATTATTACGCTGACGAAGAACGCAGACGGCGGCATCGCCGCCCGGATGGCGACCGAGACGAAGGCTGCGAAAGACTTGCTCGAGTCGGGATTGATTCAGCTGAAGGAGAATTTTGCCGGCAGCGGGATTCCGATGACCCAAATCGATGTCGTGAGAAGCGGGCAGACTTCAAGTGCTATGTTTCAGCAGGCGGCTCAGAACCAGCAGTCCTTTCAGGGAGGCGGCGGCCAGTCGGGCGGCCGGAAAGAGGAGCAGCGGCAAAAGGCGGAGACGATGTCGGTGGAAAATGAGGATCACGGCCATTCATTTCTGGAATGGCTGACGGGAGGAATCTAAAGAATGAGTACATCTCCAACAACAGCGGCAGGTTCGGCCTCGGCAGTGTCGTCAAGCTCGAGCAGTACCCTGAACAAGGACGATTTTCTGAAGCTTCTCGTGGCGCAGCTGACCAACCAGGACCCGACGTCACCGATGGATGATACGCAGATGGTTTCGCAGTTGGCTCAGTTTTCAGCTCTTGAACAGACACAGAACGTGGCAACGGCGGTCAATCAATTGGTAGCTGTCGAAAACAATAACAGCCTGTCCAGCCAGGCTACGATCATCGGCAAAGAAATCACCTGGCAGCCGGCGGATGACGGCAGCAGCGATACAACGCCGGGTCCTGCAAGCGACATCGTCAAATCGGTAACATTAAAAGACGGGCAGATCAGCTATATAACAAACGGCGGGCAGTCGGTGGATCCGTCGACGGTTACGGAAATCAGTGATTCATCAGGAAGCAAGGCATCGTAGCGGGAAATCAGGGATTGAAAGAGACGCATATTTTTCGAATGTTAACGGAACGATTGTGATCAATCATTGAAAAAGCGGCCGTACCTTTTTAAGAAAGGCTGAGGCTGCGGATTGTATAGAAGCAGCCGATTAAAAAAGGAGGAATCATTCATGTTATTGCGTTCATTAGGGGCAGGCGTTTCGGGATTGAAGAACTTTCAGACGGATCTGGATGTGATCGGCAACAATATCGCCAACGTCGACACGGCGGGATTTAAGAAGGGCCGGGTTAATTTTGAAGATATTTTCAGCCAGCAGCTGCAGGGAGCGCAGGCGAACCAGAATGGGATTCAGGTCGGCCTCGGCTCGCAGACCGGTTCGATCGACAATATCACGACCGGCGGCACGGTCAACCCGACAAGCAATCCTTATGACCTTGCCATCAACGGCGAAGGCTATTTTCAGGTCAGCGACGGCTCGGGCAATGTCTATTACACAAGAGCAGGGGATTTTAAGCTGAACAGCGCGGGAACCGCTCTTGTCAATTCACAGGGAATGACGCTTACTGTTGATCCGACCGGGCAGGATCACAATACTTATCAGGATCTTTCCTCATTTACGGTTGACAAACAAGGCAACATTGTCGGAACGACGACGGCCGGTGCGAGTGTGAAGCTGGGCCGGGTGGAACTCTTTACGTTCTCGAATCCGGCAGGACTTGATAAAGTGGGCAACTCACTGTTTCAGGAATCGGCCGCATCCGGCGCTGCCGACGGAACTGCGGCGACAAACGGCCAGGGTGATATCCAGCAAGACGCACTCGAACTTTCCAATGTCGACCTGACCGATGAAATGACGAATCTGATTGAGGCAGAGCGGGCCTATCAGGCAAATTCCAAGACGATTACGACGGCCGATCAGGTTCTTCAGACGCTTGTCAATCTGAAACAGTGATGGAAGGGAGGATAGAGCAGGGTGCTCGCTTCGGAGCCCCGCTCAATTTTTGACACTTATGATTCAGCTGACACGCTTTAACGGACAAACTTTTCTATTAAATGTTTTTCTTATTGAACAAGTCGAGGCCCTGCCCGACACGACGATCACATTGACAACGGGTAAGAAGCTGGTTGTCAGGGAAACGGCCGATCAGGTCGATCAGCGCATAACCCGTTTTCTGAAACAAATCTCCTGGATGCCTGCGGCTCGGGCGGAAGAAAGTGTCATGCGATGTTTAAAAACAGAGTAGTCGGTACGTTGTTTGTTATCATGGCATTGATGATTATCGGCATTGCCGCCGCTTTCTTTGTGATGAATCGAACAGCCCAGAGTAAGGTCGATGTGAAAAATCCGACCATTGATCAGATCGTCAACAATCTCACGGTGACGACGGGAGAGATTACAACAAACATTAGCGGAGATCACTTCATTAAGGTTGATTTCAAAATACAGGTTTCCAACAGTGCCGCTAAGGACGAATTAACCAAACGATCTTTTGAGGTAAAGAACGCCGTCATTTATACGGTTTCCGGCATGAAGCCCGCAGACGTTCAGGATCAAAAGGGAATAGCAAATCTGGAGAACCTGCTTCGAAACCGGCTGAACGGTTTTCTAAAGAGCGGAACGGTGACACATGTTTATACGACCGAGAAAATCGTTCAGTAAGCCATCACAGGGTGAAAAGAGATGATCCGATAATTGGCCGATATATTGTCGCAGTCTGAAATCGATGCGCTGCTCTCAGCCATTTCAACAGGTGAGATGGATGCTGAAGAGCTGAAAAAAGCAGAAAGTAAACCTAAAGTCCGTATTTATGATTTTAAAAGAGCCCTGCGGTTTTCGAAGGACCAGATCAGAAGCCTGACCCGGATTCATGAAAATTATGCGAGAATGCTGACCACTTATTTTTCCGCCCAGCTGAGGACTTACGTGCAAATATCCGTGGCTTCCGTGGATCAGGTCCCTTATGAAGAATTTATCCGCTCGATTCCGTCGACTACGGTCCTGAATATTGTCGAGGCCCCTCCGCTGGAAGGGCACTTGATCATTGAGATTAATCCGAATGTCGCCTATTCCATGCTTGACCGCCTTCTGGGGGGTGAAGGCACCAGCATTAACAAGATTGAGAACCTGACCGAAATTGAGACCAATCTGATGAAAAGCCTGTTCGAAGGATCTCTTCCTTCTTTAAAAGAGGCATGGTCCTCCGTCGTTGAGGATCTTGATCCCAGGTTGCTTGAATTCGAGACCAATCCGCAGTTTCTTCAGCTTGTCTCTCCGAACGAGACGGTTATTGTCATCTCGCTGTCGGCGGTCATCGGCAAATCCAGCGGCATGATTAACCTCTGTATCCCTCACGTTGTCCTGGAGCCGGTGATCCAGAAACTGTCGATGCACTATTGGATGAATGAAAAAAAGAATGATCCGACAGAGGAAGAGTATCATGCACTGCGGCGACGTGTTGAAAATTCAGTGGTAGATATGCGTGCCTGTCTGGGAAGTTCAAAAATTACCGTGAAAGAGCTGCTGCAGTTGGAGGTCGGGGACGTGATTAAGCTGAATCAGCATTTGGAGGATCCGATTGTGATTGAAGTCGGGGGTTTTCCTAAATTTATCGCTCAGCCAGGGAAAAAGAATAAGCAAATGGCTGTTCAAATCATTAAACCCAGCATAGAGGAGGATACCCTTAATGAGTGACGGACAACTTTCACAAGAAGAAATCGATGCACTTCTCGGCCGTCAGTCAGGTGCCGATAAGCAGGAGGCCCCGAAGAAGGAAGCTAAAGAAGCTAAAACGGAAGATTTGTCCGAGCTCGAAGAAGACGTGCTCGGCGAAATCGGCAATATCTCTTTCGGCAGTGCGGCAACCGCCCTGTCCACCATTTTGAATCAGAAAGTCGAAATTACGACGCCTGTGGTCCGGATTGTCAACAGACATAGTCTCGGCGAAGAATTTCCCGTTCCCCATGTGTCCGTACTGGTCAACTATACACAGGGATTTCAGGGATCGTGCATGCTCGTGATCCAAACGCAGGATGCCAGCGTCATTGCCGACCTGATGATGGGCGGGGACGGGACCCATCCGACCTCCGAAATCAATGAAATGGAAATGAGTGCCGTCCAGGAAGCGATGAACCAGATGATGGGCTCATCTTCCACAGCGATGTCGACAGTCTTCAATCGCCGTATCGACATTTCACCGCCCGAACTGACGTTAATGGATGTGAAAACCCATCAGGGAACCGAATATATTCCGGCGGATGAGAACATGTTTGAAATTTCCTTCAGCCTTAAGATAGGGGCGTTGGTCGACTCCCATATCATGCAGCTTGTTCCGATTCCCTTCGGAAAACAGCTTGTCAGCCTGCTGATGAGCGAGACGGGCGGCGGTCAAGGCAATAAAAAAGAAGAGCCGGCTGCCGGCGGAGAATCAGATAATCGTTCCGAAGAAAAAACGGCGGCGGCAGCGGAACAGGCCGTCCGGACGTCGCCTCCGCCGAATCCCGAAGCCCGGAAAGAACGGGAAAACAGTGCCGACAAGGCTCAATCCGGCCGTTCCGCGGAACGGCCGGATCCAGGCGCCGATCATAAAGACGTCCGGCCGGCGGAGTTTTCCGATTTCGGCGAGGAACCGCCTTTATCCGGCAAGAAAGCACCGCGCAATCTGGAGCTCTTAATGGATATTCCGCTCGACGTCAGCGTCGAACTCGGGCATACGCAGAAAACCGTAAAAGAAGTACTTGAATTGGGCCCGGGGTCGATTATTGAGCTGGATAAGCTGGCCGGCGAAGCTATTGACATTTTGGTTAATCAAAAGTATGTGGCAAAAGGCGAAGTCGTCGTCGTCGATGAAAATTTTGGCATCCGGATTACCGAAATACTGAATCACTTCGATAGAATTAAAGATCTATAAACCTTTTCATCCAATAGAGTAAGAGACAACATGCTTAAAAACTTTTGGAGGGATTTTTGTGGCGGGACGCATTCTTGTTGTAGACGATGCAGCTTTTATGAGAATGATGCTGAAAGATATTCTGACAAAGAACGGATACGAGGTCGTGGGCGAGGGGGCGAACGGGAACGAGGCGGTGGATAAATATGAGGAGCTGAGGCCGGATCTTGTGACCCTGGACATCACAATGCCGGAGCTTGACGGGATTCAGGCGCTGAAAAAAATCCGGTCAATCGATACGGACTGCAAGGTCATCATGTGCTCCGCAATGGGTCAGCAATCGATGGTGATCGATGCCATTCAGGCCGGAGCCAAAGACTTTATCGTCAAACCCTTCCAGGCCGACCGCGTCATTGAGGCGATCAAAAAGACTCTGGGGTAATTGAGGAAGGTGACAGTGTGTTTCAAAGATGGCTGTTCTCTGTGATTGTCGTTCTCGCCCTTTTTCTCGGGCACGGCGCCAATGCTTCGGCTGCGAGCTCCGGAAACGGGACAGTCGAAGATATGTATAAAAGTCAGCAGAATACGCAGCATTCGGTTACCCAGACCAAGAGTACGGGAAGCAGCAGTACGGCTGCGAATAGTCAGTCGGGCGCTTCGATGAACGGAAATACGAATCTGTTCGTCGCTTTCTTTCAATTAGTCGTTGCTTTGCTGGTCGTTCTCGGACTCATCTATCTTTTGTATCATTTTGTGGCCAGACGGACCGGAAGATTCCGTGAGGGCGGTTTGCTGAAAAATTTAGGCGGCGTATCCGTCGGTCCCAACCGTTCGGTACAGCTCATCCGCCTTGAAAATGAAGTTCTGGTGGTCGGTGTCGGCGAGTCGGTGCGGCTGCTCAAGGAAATAACGGATCCGAAGATCATTGAAAGCCTGGTCAATCAGGAGGAAAAGCCGCAGCTTATCGAAAGCCATGTCAGGAAGATTGTCAATTGGACGGCGGAGAAAACGTTGAAAAAACGGAACGTGCAGGATAAAGACAGGGCGAAATCTTTGAAGCTGCAGCTTAAGGAATCTCTTAATCGATTGGAAAAGGAGCGCTCAGATAGAATGGAAGAGATTTTACAGGGGGAAGAGAAGCATGAATAGCATACCGGGGATCTCTTCGAGTTTTTTCACAAGTCAGCCTCAGGGAGTAGCGACGACCGTACAGCTCCTTCTTGTCCTGACGATCCTGTCCCTTGCTCCTGCCATTCTTATTATGATGACGTCCTTTACACGCATTATTGTCGTTCTGTCTTTTGTACGGACGTCCCTGTCGACTCAGCAGACACCGCCCAACCAGGTACTGATCGGGCTGGCTCTTTTTCTGACCTTTTTCATCATGGCGCCGGTCTACGGACAGATCAACACGAACGCCATTCAGCCTTATCTGAAGGGGAATATCAGCCAGCAGCAGGCGATCAAGAAGGCCGAAGCGCCGGTTAAAGAATTTATGGCCAAAGAGACGCGCCAGAAGGATCTTGAACTGTTTATGAGCTACGGAAAGTACAAGATGCCGAAAAAAATCGACGATATTCCGCTGACGGCCCTTGTCCCCGCATTTACGATCAGTGAACTGAAAACGGCCTTTCAAATGGGCTTCATGATTTTTATTCCCTTCCTGGTCATTGACATGGTCGTTGCCAGCATCCTGATGGCGATGGGAATGATGATGCTTCCGCCTGTGATGATTTCGCTTCCTTTCAAGATTTTATTATTTATTATGGTAGACGGATGGTACTTGATTGTTGCATCGCTCCTAAAAAGTTATTAGGAAGAAGGGTAGAAAAATGAGTTCGGAAATGGTCCTTTCCATTGCGGATCAAAGTGTGATGGCGATCTTGATGGTCGGCGGCCCGCTGCTCATCATCTCGCTGGTTGTCGGTCTGATCGTCAGTATTTTTCAGGCGGCGACGCAAATTCAGGAACAGACGCTGGCTTTCATACCGAAGATTGCATCGGTTCTGTTCGGGTTGATTTTTTTCGGCCCGTGGATGCTGGAGAAAATGCTCGCATTTACGGAGAACATTTTTGCCAATCTTCCTAACTTTATCAGATAGCAAGGGAACAAAAAAGAGTGTCTATTCTAAATATCATTCCTGTATTTTTACTTGTTCTGGTCAGAATTGCCAGCTTTCTGGCGACAATGCCTGTTTTTTCCTATCGGACCATTCCGGCCCGGACTAAAATAGGGCTCGCGGTTGCACTGTCCTTACTAATCGATGTGACTCTGTTCAAGAACCAGACAATACCTCTCGACGGGACGTTTTTTCTTCTGATAATCAAAGAAGCGGTCGTCGGATTGTCGATGGGTTTTGTAGCTGCCGTGATCACGTATGCGGTGGAGCTGGCCGGTTCATTTATCGATCTGCAGATGGGTTTTGCCATCGCCAACACGATCAGCCCCGAAAACGGAGTTTCTTCTCCGCTGACCGGCCAATTGCTCAGCATGCTTCAGGTGCTTTTTTTCCTTGGCGTCGATGCCCATCATATGCTGATCAGCGGTTTAATGTACAGTTTTAAACTGATTCCGCTCAGTTCGATGAATATACACCTGGCAAGCGGGAACACGGTCGATTTCGTGGCGCGGCTGACCGCACAGATGTTTGTGATTGCCATGCAGCTTGCCATGCCGATTATCGGCTGCCTCTTTCTTGTGGATGTGGCGATCGGTCTTGTGGCCCGTACCGTACCGCAGGTTAACGTTTTTGTCGTCGGGCTGCCCATGAAGATCATCGTCGGATTCCTGGTGATGCTTATTGTCTTTCCAATGTATATCGGACTCTTTCGCGTGATTTTCGACTCAATGACGGACATTTTCAGCAATTATATGCGCCTGCTGGGGAGTTAGTGTCTATGCTACATTTTCATTATCCTGTCGATCTGCAGTATTTTGCAGGAGAGAAAACTGAAAAGGCGACGCCGCACAAACGTGAAGAAACCCGGAAAAAGGGACAGGTTTTCAAGAGTGCCGATCTGAGTACAGCAGTCAGTCTGCTTGCTTTTTTCCTTTATTTTCGAATAGCGGGCGGGTCGGTCGGCGAAAAGCTTTCGGAAATGATGACCAATATTTATAGTAATAAGCTGCATACGGATCTTACAGAAAATAATGTTCATCAGCTGTTTTCCGAAATTACGCTTCAATCTCTCAGTATGCTGCTGCCGATTCTGATACTGACACTGGTCGTCGGCATCGCGGGACAGCTGTTTCAGGTCGGTTTCCTTTTTCACCCTGAATTGCTGCTGTTCAAGGCCGAACGTATCAGCCTGCTGAGCGGGTTGAAGCGGATTTACTCCTTGAGAGCCGTTATTGAACTATTGAAATCCATTCTGAAAATTTCAATCATTGGCCTTGTCGCCTTTTCAGTCATCTGGATCAACCGTGCGCCCATATCGGAAACCGCCAGTAAATCAATCGGAGACGGCCTCGGCACGATGGCCACGGTTGTCCTGGATATGGGCCTGGCAGCCTCTCTGGCACTGATTGTGCTGTCTCTGCTTGATTATCTGTTCCAAAAGTACGACTACGAAAAAAATATACGGATGTCCAAGCAGGATATAAAAGATGAGTACAAAGAGATGGAGGGGGATCCGCAAATAAAGGCGAAAATCCGGGAAAGACAAAAACAGATGGCCATGCACCGCATGATGCAGGATCTTCCTCATGCAGACGTCGTCATTACCAACCCGACGCATTTTGCAGTTGCACTGCAATATGATGCCGAAAAAATGAGTGCGCCGAAAGTTATTGCCAAAGGTTCGGATTATCTTGCCTTGAAGATAAAAGAGATCGCGCGGGAGCACGGGATCACCATCATTGAGAAGAGGCCGCTCGCAAGGGCTCTTTATCACCGGCTTGAAGTCGGCGACTCTGTGCCCGAAGAGTTTTTTAAGGCGGTTGCTGAAATACTTGCCTATGTTTATCGTTTGAAAGGAAAGGCCGGAAGGCGGAGAGGAGGGAAACAATGAAAAGCCGGGATTATATTGTGATGTTTGGCGTGATTATGATCGTCATGATGCTGATTATCCCTCTTCCGTCATCTTTGCTCAGCTTTCTGATTGTATTGAATATATCTCTTGCCCTGATCATTCTCCTCATCACCCTGAATGTGCGGGAGGCACTGGATTTTTCGGTTTTTCCTTCTTTGCTCCTGATTATGACTCTGTTCAGGATCGGATTGAATGTTTCGACGACCCGGCTGATCCTGTCAAAAGGGGACGCCGGCCAGGTTATCTCGGCTTTCGGCCAGTTCGTTGTCGGCGGCAATGTGATTGTCGGCCTGGTCGTTTTCATGATTCTGATCATCGTCCAGTTCATCGTGATCACGAAAGGGGCGGAACGGGTCGCCGAAGTCGCCGCCCGCTTCACGCTGGACGCGATGCCGGGCAAGCAGATGAGTATAGATGCCGATATGAATGCGGGACTGATCAATGATCAGGAGGCCAAAAAAAGGCGCGAGAAGATAACGCGTGAAGCCGATTTCTACGGAGCGATGGACGGCGCCAGTAAATTTGTAAAGGGCGATGCAATTGCCAGTATGATCATCGTCGCCATTAACTTAGTTGTCGGCATGATCATCGGCATGGCGCAATTGGGGATGTCGCTGGCGAGTGCCGCACAAAATTTCAGCCTCCTGTCTGTCGGCGACGGCATTGTCAGCCAGATCCCCGCCCTGCTCATTTCGACAGCGACAGGCATTGTGGTGACGCGGTCTTCGTCGGAAAGCAACATGGGAAAAGAAGTGGCCGATCAGCTGCTCGCCTATCCGGCGACGCTGGTTGTCACCGGTATCGTGATCTTTATCCTCGGGCTGACGCCGATCGGCATGGTCGCGACATTGCCGATTGCCCTGCTTTTGGTTGCCGGGGGTCTGATGATCCGGCGCAATCGCCGCAAGGCCGTACAGACTGTTGCTGAAGATCAGGGCAGGCAAAGGGAGCAGAAGTTCAAGAGCCAGGAGAACGTGATCAGCCTGCTGAATATGGATCCGGTCGAATTCGAATTCGGCTATGCACTGGTGCCGCTCGCGGACAGCAGCCAGGGAGGGGATCTTCTGGACAGGATCGTCATGATTCGGCGCCAGCTTGCGCTTGAACTGGGAATCATTCTGCCGGTCGTCCGCATCCGCGACAACATTCAGCTTGAGCCGGACAGTTATCGGATCAAGATCAACGGAAGTGAGGTAGCAAACGGCAAATTGATGCTCGATCATTATCTGGCAATGAGCCCCGGCGTTGAGGACGATTCCATTAAAGGAATTGAAACGAAGGAGCCGGCATTCGGACTGAAGGCGCTTTGGATCGATGAACCGACAAAAGAACGTGCGGAAATGGCCGGATATACCGTTGTAGACCCTCCTTCAGTCGTTTCAACGCATCTGACGGAAGTGCTGCGCCGTCATGCTTACGAACTGATCGGGCGCCAGGAGGTCAAGCAGCTTGTCGATCATTTGAAAGAACAGTATCCCGCGCTTGTCGAAGCCGTGACACCGGAACCGCTCAGCATCGGCGAAGTGCAGAAAGTGCTGGTTAATTTATTAAAGGAAAAACTGTCGATCAGAAAACTTCCTGTTATCTTTGAAACGCTCGCCGATTATGCTCCGATGACCAAAGATCCGGGATTGCTGACCGAATACGTGCGTCAGTCTCTGTCCAGACAGATTACCGAACAGTTTGCGAAACAGGGCGAGTCGCTTAAAGTGCTGACGCTGAGTCCGGATCTTGAGCGGAAAATTTCGGAGTCCGTGCAGAAAACGGAGCACGGGAATTTTCTGGCGATGGATACCGAAACCACGACAAGACTATTGAAAAATTTATCGGAGGCTGTCGGGAAGTGGGCGGACATGGACAGCGATCCGGTGATCCTCTGTTCGCCTGCCGTCCGCATGTACGTTCATCAGTTGACAGAACGCTATTTTCCGAACATTTACGTTTTGTCCTATAATGAACTGGAAACGAATGTGGAAGTCCAAAGCATCGGGGTGTTGAATGCGGCATGAAGATGAAGAAAATTATTGCTCCAACGATGACCCAGGCCATTGAGAAAGTCAAACAAGAGCTCGGAAACGATGCGGTTATTTTTCATACGAAAAAAGTCAAAAGCGGCCGTTTCTTTAATCTGTTTAAAAAAGAAAATGTAGAGGTGCTGGCAGCAAGTGATCCGGAACAGGATTTCCCGCTAAAAACTCTTTCGAAGACTGCCGAAAATAAGGATGAAAAGCCGCTTTTTCTTGCCGATAAAGAAATCGGCCTGCCCTTTCGCAGGACAGCGGATAAGGTTGACCGATTGTTTTCGGGACCCGAAAACGTCGAACGGTTTCGTAAACTGCTGAAAGATCAGGGGTTAAATGAAAAACATATCGATGAGCAACTGCAATTGCTGGTCAAGAAATGGTATCAGAGTGATGAAAAACTGACGGGAGCGGAACTGTCGCGTCTGCTGCGGGCGCAGCTGATCCAAAAGCTGGATCCGCGCCGTTTTCAAAGCCCGATTCTGCCCAACAAATATGTGATGCTGATCGGTCCGACCGGGGTCGGGAAAACGACGACCATCGCAAAACTGGCAGGGCGTGCCGTACTGGACGAAGGGAAAAAGGTAGCGTTTATCACTTCCGATACGTTTCGCATTGCAGCCATCGATCAGCTGAAGATGTACGCAGATATTTTAAATATTCCTATAGATGTAGCCTACACGGAGAAAGATTTCCAGGAATTGATCGAGAAATACGCGGATTTCGATCATGTTTTCATCGATACGGCGGGCAGAAATTTTCAGAATGAACAGTACATCCGGGAACTTGCCCGGCTGATCAACGATGATCGGCGCATCGGCCTCTACCTGGTTATTTCGGCAACTTCCAAGTATGAGGACATCAGTACAATGATCGATCAATTTAATCGGCTGCCGGCAGAACGGCTGATCGTCTCTAAGATTGACGAAACACAGACTTACGGAGCCATTATCAGCACGCTGCTGAATCATCCGCAGCTGACTCTTGCTTACATAACGAATGGACAGAATGTTCCGGATGATTTGCAGGCTCCGGACGTTCGCGAACTGATAAATCATATGCTGGGTGATATCAATGAACAATGATCAGGCTGAAAAATTGAGACAGCGGGCAGCTGCTGAAAAAAAAGCCGATTCGGAAGCCGTCGTTATCGGTGTGATCAGCGGTAAAGGCGGTGTCGGCAAATCTGTCTTTTCCGTGAATTTTTCCATTGCGCTGAGCGAGATGGGCAAAAAAATGCTGATTATTGATCTGGATATCGGAATGGGCAACATCGAACATCTGGTGGGCCGCTCGTCGCTTCCCGATATTGCGGACTGCGCACACGATCATCTTCAGCTTTCGGATGCTATTTTCAAAGGACCCGGGAATATTTCTTTCATTGCCGGAGGAAACGGTTTGTCTACACTGTTCCGTCCGGATGGAGAGCATCTTGATGCTTTTCTCAGGCAGATCGAACAAATCAAAAGAAACTATGATTTTATTCTCTTTGACTTTGGAGCCGGCGTAACGGACGATATGCTTCATTATATTCTTGCCGTTCACCAGATGATTCTGGTGACGACGCCGGAGCCCCCGGCAATGGCGGACGGCTATTCCGCTCTTAAAATAATCTGTTCAAAAAATGCTGCACTGCCGGTTTTCTGTGTGGTGAATATGACGGGTAATTCACGTGAGGGGAAAGAAACGTGGCAAAGATTGTCCGGAGCGGCGAAAAAATATATTCATATCGATCTGCAGTGGCTGACTGCTTTACATCGCGACAATGCCGTAATTCGTTCTGTGAGAGAACAAAGCCCCTGTGTTCTCCGCTATCCCCATTCCAGATTCAGTATTGACATGAGACTTTTGGCGCGGGCTTTCCTTGTGCAATATCAGCATGAACAGGCCGTTTCTTCATTTTCTCCGTTTGTCTTAAGAGTCAAAAAATATTTTGAACTATTGAGAGGTAAGTAATTATGGACCCCATTCGAGTGCTGGTTGTCGACGATTCGGCCTTTATGAGGCAGACATTAAAAGCCATGATCGAAGAAGACGCGTCCATGCGCGTGATTGCAACAGCAAGAAACGCCGATGATGCACTGAGAAAACTGGCGAAATACGAACCGGATGTCGTAACTCTGGATATCATTCTTTCAGGAGAAAAAGACGGCCTTTATGTCCTTCATGAGATGATGTCACGGCAGCCGACACCGACTATTGTAGTCAGCGGGGCTTCGGACGAAAGCGCAAATTATGTGATTGAAGCGATCAGCAGCGGAGCGTTTGATTTTATTTTCAAGCCCTCTGCCAGGCCGGGAGATATCGAACGGATTCAGCTTGAACTGCAGACAAAAATTCGTCAGGCTGTTCGTTCGAGACAGGCCGTTCACTCCCGGACAATGGAACGCAGCGGAGAGGAGCCTCTCCGGTCCGATTCCGGCATCCCGTCGGCGACAGCCGGGACAGCAGCGGCCGCCGGCGACGCGTCGCTTGTCCTGATCGGAACTTCGACAGGCGGTCCGAAAGCTCTGCAGACCGTTGTTCCCGCCCTGAAGAAAAATTTGCCGGCTCCGGTTCTGATTGTCCAGCACATGCCCCCGAAATTTACTCAATCGCTTGCGGAACGGCTGAACGGACTCTCACAGCTGACGGTCTGCGAAGCAAAAGATGGCGAAGTTCTCAAGAAAGGGCGTGTCTATATCGCACCCGGGGGTATTCATTTGCAGGTCTCACAGGATGAGGGCGGCGGCCTTTCCGTTCATCTTCTCGATTCGGTGCCTGTCCACGGGGTCAGGCCTGCCGTGGATGTGACGCTTAGATCTCTTCTGCAGATTAAAGCCTGTTCTTTTGTTATTGCGATTTTAACCGGAATGGGCAGGGACGGTGCCGAAGGCCTGGAAGCGTTGAAGAAAAAAAGAAAGAATATTTATGCCATAGCTGAATCAAAGGAGTCATGTATTGTATACGGTATGCCCAAGGCGGCAATAGAGACGGGGAAAGTCGACGAGGTATGTCCGCTGACTCGGGTTGCTCCGGCAATCTGCCGCCAATTTGGAATTCAGGGAGCTGACTGAAAATGGACATGAGCCAGTACTTAGGGGTATTTATTGATGAAGCCCGTGAGCACTTACAGAATCTGAATGATAAATTATCGGTCATGGGGGAGAACGGCGGCGATCCCGAACTGCTCAACAGTATTTTCCGGTCCGCCCATACTTTAAAAGGCAGTTCGGGCCAGATGGGGTTTGCAGATATGATGGAACTGACGCATACGATGGAAAATGTTTTCGATGCGCTGCGGCATGAAAAAATTGAAGTGTCCGATACAATGATCGATGTTTTATTTGAAGCTCTGGATATGCTGGAATCAATGGTCGACTCTATTGAACAAGGCGGCAGCGACAAAAAAGATGCGACGGCCGTGACGGAAAAACTGCGCGCGCTTACCGGCGGTTCGCAGGAGGCTCCGCAGCGGACAGCCGAGGCCAAAGAGGCTGCAGCGGCAGCCGCCGAAAAAGCGGCCGGCCCGGACCGAAGCAGGCCGGCCGGAGCGGACGGTTTTGACGATTACGAGAATGAGGCGGTGAAGCAGGCACTGGCTCAGGGCATGAACGTTTATCGGGTCGTCGTGACATTGCATCGGGATTGTGTGCTGAAAGCGGCCCGTGCTCTGATGGTCTCCAACGCGCTCGAAAAAATCGGCACGATCATGAAGTCCGTTCCGTCTACTGAAGACATTGAGAATGAGGCCTTTGACAGACAGTTTACTTATTTTCTGGTTACCGGCAAGAAAGAAGAAGACGTTTATACCGCTGTAATGGCTATTTCGGAAATTGACCGTGCCGATGTGTCTCCGGCCGGGGCCGGCGGTTCCGGGCAGCCCGGCAAAGAGGCGGATCAGCCGAAAACAAACGGCCGCGGGCAGAAAAACGAGCCGCCTGCCCGACAGGGCCGTCCGGCCATCGCCAAAACGATCCGCGTCAATCTCGACCGGCTCGATCATCTCCTTAATCTTTTTGAAGAAATGATTATTGACCGCAGTCGCCTGGAAGATATTTCATCTTCTCTTCATAACCCGGAATTGAAGGAATCGGTCGATGCGCTGAAAAGAACATCCGACCAGCTTCAGGAAACGATTCTGAATCTGCGAATGGAACCGGTTGAACAGGTATTCAACCGGTTTCCAAGAATGGTGCGCAGCCTGTCGAAAGAGCTGAATAAAAAAGTAAAACTTGTAATCAGCGGAGCGGAGACAGAACTGGATCGAACGGTCATCGATGAAATCGGCGACCCGCTGATGCACATGATTCGCAATTCGATGGATCACGGCATTGAACATCCGGATGTCCGCAGCGAAAAGGGTAAATCTGTGGAGGGAATTCTTTCGCTTAAAGCCTATCACAGCGGCAGCCACGTCATTATTGAAATCGAAGACGACGGAGCGGGCATCAACCGCGAGAAAGTCCTGGCGAAGGCGGTGGAAAAAGGCCTTGTAGCTAAAGAGTCGGCCGCTCTTCTTTCAGATCAGGATGTTTACCATCTGCTCTTTGAATCCGGATTCAGCACAGCGGATAAAATTTCCGATATTTCAGGACGCGGCGTCGGGCTCGACGTCGTCGAGAGCAAAATTCATTCGCTGAGCGGGACGGTTCAGGTCGATTCAGCACCCGGCAAGGGGACTAAATTTACGGTAAAACTCCCCCTGACTCTTTCCATTATTAATGCCCTGATGATCCAGACCGGCACGGAAATATATGCCGTACCGATTACCTCGATCGTCGAAACGGCGCTGATCCGCCAGTTGGAAATCCGTTCGGTAAACGGTCTCCGGGTCATGAACTATCGGAACCGGATTGTCCCTCTGCTCAGTCTTAAAGAGTACCTGAATATTCCGGCTTCCGAAGAGACGTCATCCGACCCAAAGAAAAGCGAAGCAACCTGCTCGGGTTCTGTCGTTCTCGTAAGAAGCGGCGACAGGCTGGCAGGCATTGTCACGGAAAAACTGCTCGGTTACCAGGATATCGTCATTAAACCATTGGGCCGGTATTTAAAATCCGTGAAAGGATTTTCCGGCGCAGCCATTCTTGGCGACGGGAAAGTCGCATTGATTCTTGACTGCCGCGTCCTGACCGGCCGGCAGACGAAGAGGTCCCAAATAGAAAATGCATGAGGAGGAATGGAACATGGAAGGAGAGTCATTCAAGGTCATTCTTTTTAAACTGAATGGTGAAACGTACGGTGTCCCGATTGACCAGGTGCTGTCCATTGAACGTGTTCAGCCCGTGACGCGAGTGCCGAATGCAGCGGAATATGTCCTGGGCGTGATGAATCTTCGCGGGTTAATCGTTCCGGTGATTGATGTGCGCCGCCGCTTTCATATGAACCGCAGCGAATTGACAGCGGAAAGCCGCGTCGTCATTGCCGATGTAGGCGAAATCCAGGTTGGCCTGCTCGTGGATTCGGCGAAAGAAGTCATGAATATTAAGAAAGACAGCATTGAAAAAACACCCGACATTGTCGGCGGACCTGAGGCGGAATACATAAATGGCGTCGCCAGGATTACCAATGACGATCTGCTGATTTTGCTGAATCTGGACCGGGTGCTGAGCGACGAAGAAATCGGTGAAATCAAACAAATCGAGGTGTGATACGGGTGGATGATTTTAAAAGGCTGCAGCCTGCTCATCTTGATCTGCTTAAAGAAGTGGGGAATATCGGTGCGGGCCACGCGGCTACCGCCCTGTCGCTCCTTTTAAATAAACGGATAGAGCTTAAGATTCCCGCAGTCAAGATGATGACTCTAGCCGAACTTCTTGACCGCGATACAGAAAAACATGTGGCTGCTTCATACATTCAAGTCGGGGGCGGACTGAACGGGCACTTTTTCATGATGTTCGAAGTGGGCCTGGCCAATCGGCTGATCCGGGAACTCGTGCCGGCGGCTTCGGTGTTTGACGGCGGAATAGGCAAATCGGCTTTCAGTGAAATCAGCAATATTTTATGCGGTTCTTATTTATCCGCTCTTTCCGCTTTACTGAAAGTATCTCTGAAGCAGTCTCCGCCGATCTGCGCGATTGATATGGAAGGCGCCATACTCGGCGAAGGGCTTGTCGAGCTTTCGCTTCGCGATGATTCGGTGATCTTAATGGATGCGGTTCTGCATGATTGTGCAAACAGCGATCAATTAAAAGGAGAATTTCTTTTTTTCCCCGCTCCTGAATCCATGGACGCTATTTTTAAATTAATGGAAGGGAAGTCGTCTTTGTGATTCATGTCGGACTGTCGGAAATTAAATTTGCTGAAAGTCCCGAAACGTTAAAAACGATGGGCCTTGGCTCGTGCGTCGGCGTGATTGTGTTCAGTGAAAGGGAACGAAGCGCCGGTATGGCCCATGTCATGCTGCCGGATTCATCGCTCGCCCGTTCGAATCATTTTCCACCCGGCAAATTCGCCAATACGGCGATTCCGGAAATGCTCAGGATGCTGACGATCCAACACGGGTTCTCTCCCGGATCGCTGAAGGCCAAAATAGCGGGAGGAGCCGAAATGTTCAAATCAAGCCGGCCGCTGCCTATGGGCAGTATCGGTAAACGCAACGTAGCAGCCGTAAGAAAACAGCTTGCATTTTTTCATATTCCGATTGTTGCGGAAGAAACCGGTGATGATTACGGAAGAACCATTGAATTCTTCACCGAAACATGCAGCCTTTTAATCCGTGCGATTTATAGAGGCGAGCGAATCATTTAGCCGGAAGTGCCAAAGGAAGGGGGAGAAAAGATGGCCAAAACTGATACCAGGGAATTGCAGTACTGGGACCGCTGGATCCGGTCGCGCGACAAGGATGCGGCTGACGATCTCCTTCGGCTTTACATGCCCCTTGTTCATTATCATGTACAGCGAATCAGCGCCGGACTGCCCCGGAATATTGATCGCGGCGAACTGCAAAGTTACGGGTTGCTGGGTCTCTATGACGCACTTGAAAAATTCGATAAAGAACGTGATCTGAAATTCGACACATACGCTTCATTCCGTATCCGCGGCGCCATTCTTGACGGCCTGCGAAGGGAAGATTGGATGCCCCGGTCGATCCGCGAGAAAAGCAAGAAAATTGAAAGAGCCGCGGAGAAAATCGAACAGGAAAAATTAGGCTCGGCGTCAATGGAAGAGGTTGCGGAATCATGCGGCATGAAGGTCGATGAAGTTTCACAGGTTCTCTCGGAAGGCCTGCTGTCGAATCTTCTCTCACTGGATGATAGTTCACCGACCGGAAAAAATGATTATTCTTCTGCCGCCATTGAAGATTTCCGGACCGTTCTGCCGGATACGCATCTGATTGATCAGGAAAACAGGCGCGCCCTTGCCCGGGAAATTGACAAACTGGGAGACAATGAGCGGCTTGTGATCACATTGTTCTATTATGAGGAACTGACCCTGACGGAAATCGGCCGGGTGCTCGGTCTGTCGACCTCGCGGATTTCCCAGATTCACAGTAAAGCCTTATTTAAATTGAGACGTTTTCTGAAGAGCCCGCTCTACGATTAATTTTGAGAATTGAAGGTGAGAACGGTGACGATCGCGTGGATCATTTTTAACTTTGTCCTGATTATTCTGATTCTGTATCTGATCCTGCATCTGTACCAGAGGATCCGGGTGCTTGAACAGATAAAGACCGATCGGATTCTTGACGATATAAATGAAGCTTTTACCGCTTATCTGGAAGATGTCCGCAAAGAAAACGAGCGGCTGGCTTCGAAAGTCGAGATTTTAATGAAAAAAAATGCAGTTTCGCCGGAAGAAACGGAAATGCAGGGAGAAAATACGGCCGGGCCGCTTCAGCCGGAAGAGGAGAAACGGTCCGAAACGCCTGCTTTCGGCCAATTGCTGAAAGAGAAAATCGCAGAAATTCCCGATGACGGAAATCCGGCCCAGGTTGCGGACGGCGAAGCGTCCGCCGATAAAACCGGGGAACCGGCCTCATGGGTACCGCCCGTTGATCAGATCCGGGACAGCCTTGAGGAATCGCCCTTTTTTCAGGCTATGAAACTTCAGAAAAAAGGGTACACTGTCAATGAGATAGCCAAAAAAATGAACCGCGGGGCAGGGGAGATTGAGCTATTGTTAAAATTCGGCAATAAAGTGTCCCGCTGATCTTGTAACCCTATTCGGTTTGTGGTATAGTAACGATTGGTGTCAATCACACACGCAGACTGATTCATGTACGGGTGCTGAATAATTCAGCCGTACATGAAAAAGAGGCCGGCGGAGGAATAAAACCAACAGGAGGATTTAAAATGGCAGTTATTTCTATGAAACAGTTGCTGGAATCCGGTGTGCATTTCGGTCATCAGACACGGCGCTGGAATCCGAAAATGAAACCTTATATTTTTACGGAGAGAAACGGCATCTATATTATTGACCTGCAGAAGACGGTCAAAAAAGTTGAAGAAGCCTACCAGTTTGTCAGAAGTATTGCGGCGGACGGCGGAAAAATTCTTTTTGTCGGCACAAAGAAACAAGCGCAGGATTCGGTGAAGGCCGAAGCGGAACGCTCGGGCCAGTATTACATCAATCAGCGCTGGCTGGGCGGTACGCTGACCAACTTCGAAACGATCAGAAAGCGGATCAAGCGGCTGAAAGATATTGAGAAGATGCAGGAGGACGGTACATTTGATGTACTTCCTAAAAAAGAAGTCGTCGGCCTCAGAAAAGAATTGGCACGGCTTGAGAAATTCCTCGGAGGAATCAAGGAAATGGAAAGCCTGCCTCAGGCACTGTTCGTGATCGATCCCCGCAAGGAAAGAATCGCAATTACCGAAGCGCGCAAACTCAGCATCCCGATCATTGCGATTGTGGATACAAACTGTGATCCCGATGAAGTGGATGTTGTCATCCCGGGCAACGATGATGCGATCCGCGCTGTCAAGCTTCTGACAGGGAAAATGGCCGATGCGGTTCTCGAAGCAAACCAGGGCGAAGAGACCGAGGAAGCTGCGGCTGCGCCGGAACAGGCGCAGGCCCCTGCCGAAGAACCTGTAAAAGCAGAATAAGAAAAGACATGGAAAGATAACAGGGTGATAAGGGGAAAAGCCTTTTATCACTCTTTTAGTGAAAAAAGCAAAAGGATAAAATGATAGGAGGATGCGCATTGGCTGCAATTAGTGCAAAATTGGTTAAAGAACTGCGTGATCTTACCGGCGCCGGAATTATGGACTGCAAAAGGGCGCTCTCGGAAACGGAAGGCGACATTAAGAAAGCAATAGATGTACTGAGAGAAAAGGGAGTCGCCAAAGCAGCCAAAAAATCGGGGCGGATTGCTGCTGAAGGCCTGACGGAGATCAAGATCGCCGGCAACAAGGCGGTCGCACTCGAGGTCAACTCGGAAACGGATTTTGTTGCCAAGAACGCAGAGTTCAGACAGTTGATTGAAACGCTGGCCGGACATCTGCTTAATCACGAGCCGGCGGATGTTGAGGAAGCTTTGAAACAGCGCCTTGACACAGGGGAAACGGTTAATGAATATATTAACGCCGCTATCGCGAAAATCGGAGAGAAGCTGTCTCTGCGGCGTTTTACCGTTCTCCATAAAGCAGAGAATGAAATTTTCGGCGCGTATCTTCATATGGGAGGCCGCATCGCCGCGCTGACCAGGCTTTCCGGCGGGGATGCCGAAACGGCAAAAGATATCGCCATGCACGTTGCAGCCATTAAACCGCGTTATCTCACGGAGAAAGAGATTCCGGCAGACGTAGTCGCCCATGAAAAAGAAGTTTTGACTAAAGAAGCACTGGGAGAAGGGAAGCCGGCCAATATTGTCGAAAAAATGGTTGCCGGCCGCCTCAATAAATTTTTTAAGGAAATCTGTCTGGTCGATCAGCCGTTTGTTAAAGACGGCGACGTCACTGTTAAGAACTATTTGAAGAGCAAAAATGCTGAAATCGTCGCATTTGTCCGTTATGAAGTCGGCGAAGGCATCGAAAAGAAAGAAGAAAATTTTGCTGAAGAAGTCAAAGCTCAAATGAAACAATGATTGGCGCCCGCGGATGTGCTGCAGGAACGGAAGGCATAAGAAACAGTTCGCGTTCTGTTCAACAGCTTTGCAGCATCTCTGTGAGACATAGGATGAAAAAATGGGGCACGGATCACGTGTCCCATTTTTTAGAATTAAAATTAAATACGGCGAAGGGATAGATGAATGATGCCGGAGAAGGCAAAATATAAGCGGGTCATCCTTAAATTGAGCGGAGAAGCACTGGCAGGTGCAAGCGGATACGGGATCGATCCGAAAGTCATCCGTTCAATTACCGAGCAGGTAAAGGAAGTGGTCGACCTCGGCGTTGAAGTGGCGATCGTCGTCGGAGCCGGGAATATCTGGCGCGGGAAAACAGGCAGCGAAATGGGCATGGACCGTGCGCAGGCCGATTATATGGGGATGCTGGCAACCGTGCTCAACGCGCTTGCACTGCAGGACAGCCTGGAGGGGCTGGGCGTTGAAACAAGGGTGCAGACGTCAATCGATATGAGGCAGGTAGCGGAACCGTATATTCGCAGACGGGCAATCCGCCATCTTGAAAAGGGACGTGTCGTTATATTTGCCGCCGGAACGGGGAATCCATATTTTTCAACGGATACGACAGCGGCGCTGAGAGCGGCCGAGATCGAAGCCGACGTGATTTTAATGGCCAAAAACAATGTGGACGGTGTTTATTCGGCAGATCCGAAAGTCGATAAAAGTGCTAAGAAATATAAAGAAATTTCGTATCTGCGTGTTCTGAACGAAGGCCTTCAGGTAATGGATTCAACGGCCTCTTCACTGAGCATGGATAACGATATTCCGCTTGTCGTTTTCTCACTGGCCGCGGGAAATATTAAACGTGCCGTTCTGGGGGAAGACATCGGTACGGTTGTAAAGGGGAGATAATCAATGGCTCAGGACGATATTCTGAAAGAAACAAAGGAACGCATGGAGAAAGCGGTGAAATCGTTTCAGCGCGAATTGGTGACGATTCGTGCCGGACGCGCCAATCCCTCGATTTTAAATAAAGTGACCGTTGAGTATTACGGTGCGGAAACGCCGCTGAGACAAATTGCCGCCATTACTGCGCCGGAAGCCCGGCTGCTCGTTGTCCAGCCATACGATCGTACGGCCATGGCGGATATTGAACGGGGTATACTGAAATCGGACTTAGGTATTACGCCGACAAACGACGGGACGGTCATCCGCATTGCCATCCCTCTGCTTACGGAAGAAAGACGCGCGGAACTCGTAAAACTTGTTAAAAAGATTGCTGAAGAAGCCAAGGTTGCCGTCCGAAACGTGCGCCGCGATGCGAATGATCAATTGAAAAAGATGGAGAAGAACAATGAATTGACCAAGGACGATGTTCGTGACGCTGAAGAAAACGTTCAGAAGCTGACCGATGGGACAATAAAAAAAATCGACATGATTTCAGCCGATAAGGAAAAGGAAATAATGGATATTTAGACGGCGCTGCGAATCACGCGGATGTTCTCTTTCACACATCCGGGATTAGTGAAGAATCAGAATGATTGACTGCTGACTGATGCGCCGTAAGATCCTGCTGTCTTCATTCAGCATCGACAATGGGGGAAAGAGGATGTTTGAGAAATTTTCCTTAACTAGGACAGGGAAAGCGGGCAAACAGGAACAGCTTCCCGACAGCCTGCAAAAAATTCCGGCGCACGTTGCCATTATCATGGACGGAAACGGACGATGGGCTCAGAGAAGAGGCCTGCCGAGAATTGCCGGACACCGGGAAGCATTAAAAACTGTCAAGAAAGTGACAAATGAAGCGAACCGATTAGGCATTAAGGTGCTCACGCTTTTTGCTTTTTCCACTGAAAACTGGAAACGGCCGAAAACGGAAGTGGAATTTCTGATGAAGCTTCCCGAGCAATTTCTCAACTCTTACCTTGCTGAATTAGTTGAAAATAACGTACAGGTCCGCATGATGGGAGATATGTCGCGTATCCCGTCCCACACCATGAGAGCCGTCGACCGGGCTGTAAACGAGACAAGAAATAATGACGGGCTGATTTTGAACTTTGCTCTCAACTACGGCAGCCATTCGGAAATTGTCGGTGCAGTGAAGGCCCTGATTCGCGATGTTCAGCTGAACAAGCTGGATCGGGAAAATATCGACGAAGAAGTGCTGTCCGGCTATCTGCTGAGCCATTCTCTGCCCGACCCCGATCTGCTGATCCGAACGGGCGGCGAGGTCCGTCTCAGTAATTTCATGCTCTGGCAGCTTGCCTACACGGAGCTGTTTTTTACCGATGTTTATTGGCCGGATTTTGATGAAGAGAACCTCCAGGAAGCTGTTCGGGAATTTGCAACGAGACAGCGGCGATACGGGGGGATTGAGGAAAAAGGGAGCGAGAAGCGATGAAGCAGAGAGTGATTACGGCGATCCTGGGCGGTGGACTTTTTATTGCAATCCTGGCCGTCGGATCCGTCCCGTTTGCACTCCTGTCCGCTGTGATTGCCGTGATCTGCTATATGGAACTGGCGGCAATGGACAAGCTTTCCTTGTTCTCTCCGGAAGTCTTACTCGGAGCGGTTTGCGTGGCCGCGATCGTCCTTGCTACGTTTTTTCCCTCGGAAGATGCATTTAATCTTCTGCTCATTAAGTTACTGGCGGTTCTGATGCTGCTGCTGATCGGTGCAACTGTCTTTCTAAAAAATCGTTTTCATTTTCAACAGGCTGCCTATCTCCTGATGTCGGTTTTTTACATAGGATTTTCTTATCATTTGCTTGTCCGGGCGAGGCTCGGCAGCTTCGCCCTTTCTTTGTTTGTGCTGATCATCATCTGGGCATCGGACAGCGGCGCTTATTTTATCGGCAGAAAGTGGGGCAGGCGCAAGCTTGCTCCGGAAATCAGCCCGAACAAGACCAAAGAAGGAGCAGCCGGTGCGCTGATTACGGCTTTGATCGTCGCCGTCCTTTTCCGGCTCATCCTGCGTGAACCGATTTTTCCATCGTGGGGGTTATACCTTCTCGTCACTTTGCTTATATCGGCTTTCGGTCAGCTGGGCGATTTGGGAGAGTCCGCACTGAAACGCCATTTCGGCGTTAAAGATTCGGGAAAAATCCTTCCGGGCCATGGCGGATTGCTTGATCGATTCGACAGTCTGATTTTCGTTCTGCCGATTTTATATTTGATTGGAGTTATTAACTGAAAAGAGGGATCGGTGTTGAAGCGGATCAGTTTACTGGGGGCAACCGGATCGGTAGGGACGCAGACGCTTGCGGTGATTCGCGAGCATCCGGAACATTTTGCAGTGGCCGCCATGGCTTTTGGCGAGAATATTGAAAAAGCGCTGCCGCTGATCGATGAGTTCAAGCCCAGACTGGTTGCCGTGAAAAACAGGCAGATTGCCGAACGGCTGAAAGTTGAGCGCGGGGGCCGGGAAAAGATCGTTTACGGACCTGAAGGGATGATCGAGGCGGCGGCTTTCGCGGACAGCGACATGCTTGTCAATGCCGTGCTCGGCAGCATAGGACTTGAACCGACTCTCGCCGCAATCGAGGCGGGGAAAAAGATCGGGCTGGCCAATAAAGAGACACTGGTGACCGCGGGGCATCTTGTCATGGAGCAGGCTAAGAAAGCGGGTGTTTCCATCATTCCTATCGACAGTGAGCACTCCGCCATTTTCCAGTCGCTGCAGGGACAGGACCGTACGGCTCTTTCCCGGCTGATCCTGACAGCGTCGGGCGGCAGTTTCCGCGACAGGACGCGGGAAGAACTGAAGGACGTCACGGTCGCCGATGCACTAAAGCATCCGAACTGGTCGATGGGTGCAAAGATTACGGTCGATTCGGCGACGTTGCTGAATAAGGGCCTGGAAGTGATCGAGGCACACTGGCTTTTTCAAGTGCCGTACGATCGGATTGATATCGTCGTCCACAGAGAAAGTATTATTCATTCTCTGGTTGAATATGCTGATCACAGTGTCATTGCTCAGCTCGGGCTGCCGAGCATGCTCGTCCCGATCCAGTATGCGCTCACTTATCCTAAAAGACTTGAACTCAAACAGACAAAAAGGTTAAACTTATGGGAAATAGGAACGCTTCATTTTCAAAAGTTGGACAGACAAAGATTTCCCGCCGTTTCCCTGGCCTACGCCGCAGGAAAAGCCGGCGGAACGATGCCTGCCGTACTGAATGCAGCAAACGAAGTGGCCGTGCAGGCTTTCCTCAGCGGAGAAATTCCTTTTTTGGAGATTGAGCCGCTGGTTGAAGCGGCGCTTGAGCATCATCAGCCGGAGCGCGAGCCGGGTCTCGAAGCGATTGAAGAGGCAGACCGGCTTGCCCGCGCGTTTGTCCGTTCGCAGATCCGCAAAAAATAACCGCGAAAGAGGTGGAAGACATTGTGGAAACTTTGATCGTCGTTGTTCTGATTTTCGGACTGCTCGTTTCCATTCATGAACTCGGCCATTTGTTTGTTGCCAAGCGATCCGGCATTCTCTGCCGCGAATTTGCGATTGGTTTCGGGCCGAAAATTTTCGCGATAAAAAAGGGAGAAACGGTTTATACCGTGCGGCTTCTTCCGATCGGCGGCTATGTGCGGATGGCCGGAGAGGATCCCGAAATAGTTGAAATCAAGCCGGGACAAAGTGTCGGCCTGTTTTTTGATTCAAGGGGCCGGGTCACGAGAATCGTGACGAATCATCTTGAAAAATATGCAGACGCGCGATTTCTGACCGTGGAACATTGTGATCTGGAAAAGGATCTGTTTATTTCCGGTTACGAGGAAGAAGACGGACCGATCGTTCATTATGACCTGGATCGCCAGGCAACCTATGTAGTTGATGATCAGGATTTTCAGATTGCGCCGCTGGACAGACAGTTCGCCTCACAACCGCTTTTGGCACGCTTTCTTACCATTTTTGCCGGCCCGTTTATGAATCTTGTACTGGCCGTGATTATTTTCATTATCTACTTCAGCATTCAGGGGGTGCCTTCCAATTCCCCGCTTCTCGGGAATACGATTGCGGGCTATCCCGCACAAAAGGCCGGACTGCAGGCGAATGACCGGGTCCTTCAGATCAATCATCAGAAAATGGGCAGCTGGCAGTCGATCATGAACTACATCAGCGCCCACCCTAAAGAAAAGATGACATTTACCGTGGACCGGGCCGGGAAAATCCGCAACATCAGTGTTGTGTCCGATCAGCGTAAGGCGGAAAAGGGCATGGAAGGGTTTATCGGCGTATACGCGCCGACGCATCACTCCCTCGTTGCTTCTCTTGAGGGCGGCGTGACGCAGACGGTCTACTGGATCCAGATGGAACTGAGCGCGCTGAAAATGATGATCACCGGCGGATTTAATCTCAATCAGCTGGCCGGACCCGTCGGTATTTATAAAGCCACGGGGCAGGTCGTTTCCCAAGGGTTCCTTATCATTCTGAACTGGACGGCGTTTCTCAGCGTCAACCTGGCGGTTATTAACCTGCTGCCGCTTCCCGCTCTGGACGGCGGCCGGCTGCTGTTCCTGATCGTCGAGGCGCTTCGGGGGAAGCCGGTCGAACCGCAGAAAGAAGCGTTTGTTCACTTCATCGGTTTCGCTTTTTTAATGCTTTTGATGATACTTGTTACATGGAACGATATACAGAATTTATTTTTGCGTTAGACAGTTATCATACAGTATGGGGTGCGATACATGAGACAGAGCCGAATGTTTATCCCGACATTGAAGGAAGTGCCGGCAGATGCCGAATCCGCCAGCCATCGCCTGCTTTTGCGCGGCGGTTTCATCAGGCAGAATGCGGCGGGAGTCTATTCCTACCTGCCGCTCGGGTATAAAGTCATTAAAAAGATTGAGGCGATTGTCCGGGAAGAGATGGACCGGGCCGGCGCGCAGGAACTGCTGATGCCGGCGATGCAGCCTGCCGAACTCTGGCATGAATCCGGCCGCTGGGACGTCTACGGACCGGAACTGATGCGGCTGAAAGACCGGCACGGGCGTTATTTCGCTCTCGGGGCGACAGGAGAAGAGCTGATCACAAGCCTGGTGCGCGATACGCTTAATTCTTATAAGAAACTGCCTGTCATTCTTTATCAGATTCAGACAAAATACAGGGACGAAAAAAGGCCGCGCTTCGGTTTGCTGCGCGGAAGAGAATTTATTATGAAGGATGCCTATTCCTTTCATGCGACGGAAGAAAGCCTGGACGAAGCGTATCGGCTTATTTTCCAGGCCTACTGCCGCGTCTTTGACCGTTGCGGGCTGAAGTACAGAGCCGTCCTCGCCGATTCGGGAGCCATGGGCGGGAAGGACACGCATGAATTTCAGGCGCTCGCTGAAATCGGAGAGGACACCATTGCTTATTCGGACCGTTCGGATTACGCAGCCAATCTGGAAATGGCTCAAGTCGTCGACCGGGAGCAAAAAAGGGCTGCCGGCAGCCTGCCCCTTGAAAGAAAAGCGGGCAGGGCGGACGTAGACGACAATGATCGGATAAAGGCCGAATGGTTTAAGACCCGCTCGGCAACCGTTCTTGTTTTCTTGCGGATCGGCGATGAAGTCAACGATGTTAAGGTGAAGAATGCCCTGGGAACAGACTGGATCGAACCGCTCGATCCGCCGCACAAAGCGGACGCGCTTCATCCCGGAGCGAGCGTAAAAATTCTGGCCGACAATGGGCTGAAATCGCTGACTCGGGCTGTTTTGTACAGTGAAAAGGAAGATTGTTCCTATCTGCATATCGATCCCGAGCGCGACCTGAGCATTGAGAACTTTTTTGATCTCCGTTTCATTAAGGAGGGCGATCCTTCGCCGGACGGCAAAGGAACGATCAAATTCGCAAAGGGGATCGAAATCGGGCAGGTATTTAAACTCGGGACGAAATATTCCGAGTCGATGAATGCCCTGTTTCTTGATTCGGAAGGGAAGAATCAGCCGCTGATTATGGGATGCTACGGAATCGGCATTTCACGGACGCTTTCGGCGGTCTGCGAACAGTATCATGACGGGGACGGGCTGATCTGGCCGCAGTCGCTTGCCCCGTTTACGATCCACCTGATTACCGTTAATCCGAAGAACGGGGATCAGCTTTCCCTGTCGGACAAACTCTATCACGACCTTCAGGACAAAGGTTTTGACGTGCTCTGGGACGATCGGAAAGAGCGTGCGGGTGTCAAGTTTGCCGACAGCGATCTGATCGGCTGCCCTGTACAGGTCATTGTCGGCAAGAAAGCGGCTGACCGTATCGTCGAAGTTGCGGGCCGCAGGGAGAAGAAGCGGGTCGAAACAGACACGGACGGACTTGAACAGGCTGTTTCGGAGTTACTGAGTGAACGGAATTAATCGATGATTTATTTGGCAGAGGGAGCCCGGCAGCATACGCAGCTCCCTTTTCTTTTTTATGATTTCTCCGTTTCTGTCTCAAGTGGCCGATCAGCTGCGGCCGGATGTGCATTATAATAGAATCATAGCGAAAGGAGATCATGAAATGACTGAGTCTCTATCCAAATCGGCACGCTGGACCCTTCTGATGCAGCAAATCGAAGCTCCTGAAGACTGGATGAACAGCTATTTCAGCCGCGGGGAAATCGGAAAACTGACCGTATATAAGGAAGAACGCCGCTGGCACTTTGATTTCATTGTCGAGCGTGTGCTGCCCCGCCACATTTTTGAATGGCTCGGTACGCAGCTTGAAAAACATTTTCAATCTATCGTCAGCAGTGTCGGTTTTTCCGTACAGGCGCGGACTGAAGAAGGCATCGGGGAGTCGTTTGAAGAGTACTGGCCGGCGGTCTGCGCACATCTCCTGGCAGCTTTTCCTTCATTGAAGAGATGTCTCTCCGGACAAAACCCGCATTTAAACGGAAAGCAGCTCTGTTTTTCCGTTTCGAATGAAACGGAAGCGGGTTTGATCAAACGGAAATTGCCGCATGCGGTCAATGAACAGCTGCGCGGCTGCGGGTTTCCGCCGCTGACGCTTGACGCTAGAATCGATCAGGAGAATAAGGAAAAAACCTATGATTCTTTCGTGAAGAAGCGTGAAGAAGAAGACCGGCAGAAAGTCGTCCAGACAATGCTGGAAAGAAAAAAAGCGGAGGAAGCTGCGGACGACGGGCCGTCCGCGGGGCCGTTTAAGATCGGCTACGAGATACACGATGAGCCGGTTGCCATCGAGACGATACAGGATGAAGAGCGCCGGGTGACCATTCAAGGTTACATATTCGACGTAGAGACACGTGAACTGCGCAGCGGGCGAACGCTGCTGCTCTTTAAAATAACGGATTATACGGATTCGCTGATGATCAAAATCTTTTCCAGGGATAAAGAGGATGCCGGAAAATTTCAGGATCTGAAGAAAGGTATGTGGGTGAAGGTCAGAGGCGGCGTGCAGAATGACAGTTTTGCCCGCGATCTGGTCATGATTGCCAATGATGTAGAGGAAATTCCGCCTCATAAAAAGCTTGATACGGCGCCTGAAGGAAAGAAAAGAGTGGAACTTCACGCGCACACCGTGATGAGTCAGATGGATGCCGTGGTCACGGCCGGCTCACTGATCAAGCGGGCCGGGGAATGGGGCCATCGGGCTATCGCCATTACGGACCATGCCGTCGTCCAGTCTTTTCCAGAAGCATATTCCGCAGGGAAAAAGTACGGGATCAAAGTGCTGTACGGTGTCGAGGCCAACCTGATCGATGACGGCGTGCCGATTGCCTATAATACAGCACACCGGCTGCTGTCGGATGATACGTATGTCGTCTTCGATGTTGAAACAACGGGGCTGTCCGCCGTCTATGACACGATCATCGAATTTGCGGCGGTCAAGATGAAAAACGGTGAGGTACTTGAAAAATTCGATCAGTTCGCCAATCCGCATCATCCGCTCTCCAGAAAAATTACGGAACTGACGAGTATTACGGATGAGATGCTGAAAGACGCACCGGACGACGGTGAAGTGATCGAAGCCTTCCGAACGTTCGCGGGCGACAGCATCCTCGTTGCCCATAATGCGACTTTCGATATGGGATTTCTAAACAACGGCTATAAGAGACTCGGTCATGAAGAAGCGGCCAATCCGGTCATCGACACGCTTGAACTCGGGCGCTTCCTTTACCCGGGCTTTAAAAACCACAAACTGGACACGCTCTGCAAGGCATTCAACATTGAACTGACGCATCACCACCGGGCGATCTACGATACGGAGGCGACCGGCTATCTTGCATGGAAAATGCTTCGGGATGCCGCAGCAAAGGGCATGCTCTACCATGATCAGCTGAACGATAATCTGGGCAAGGGCAACATGGACCGCATTCGTCCGTCGCATGTCATCCTGCTCGTAAAAAACCAGACCGGACTGAAAAACCTTTATAAACTGGTTTCGCTGGCTCATGTGAAATATTTTTACCGTGTGCCGAGAATTCCCCGTTCGATTCTGGCCAAATACCGTGAAGGGCTGATCATCGGATCGGGCTGCGACAAGGGTGAATTGTTCGAAGCGATGATGCAGAAGTCGGCGGAGGCGGCCGAAAAAATCGCTGCATTTTATGACTACATCGAGATTCAGCCGCCCGCGAACTACATGCATCTTGTCGAGAAGGGGATCGTGCGCGACGAACTGGCCCTTAAAGACGTTATGATCAAGCTCGTGAAGCTTGGCGAAAAGATGAATAAACCGGTGGTAGCGACCGGTGATGTGCATTATCTGGATGAGCATGACAGAATCTACCGGAAAATCCTGATCGCTTCCCAGGCCGGCAATCCGCTCAATCGCCAGACACAGCCCGACGTCCATTTTCGGACGACCGATGAGATGCTTGAATGTATGAATTTTCTCGGCGAAGAGAACGCGAGAAAAGTTGTCGTCGACAATCCGAATGCGATTGCCGACGCGATCGGCGAGGTTATGCCGGTGAAGGACAAACTCTATACTCCGACAATCGACGGAGCGGAAGAGGAAGTCAAACAGAAGACTTACGGCCGGGCACATTTTCTGTACGGCGACCGGCTTCCCGAAATCGTCGAAAAAAGACTGGAGAAGGAATTGAAGAGTATCATCGGCCACGGATTTTCCGTTATCTATCTGATTGCCCATAAGCTCGTTAAAAAGTCGCTGTCCGACGGCTATCTGGTCGGTTCGAGAGGTTCGGTCGGATCGTCGCTTGTTGCGACGATGCTTGAGATTACCGAAGTGAACCCTTTGCCGCCCCACTATCTGTGCCCTAAATGCCATCATGTCGAATTTTTTACCGACGGATCGGTTGCCTGCGGGTTTGACCTTCCCGACCGGAATTGTCCCGAATGCGGAACGGCGATGAAAAAAGACGGGCACGACATTCCTTTTGAAACGTTTCTCGGGTTCAAGGGAGACAAAGTCCCGGACATTGACCTCAACTTTTCCGGAGATTACCAGCCGGTTGCCCATAATTATACAAAGGTGCTGTTTGGCGAAGATAAAGTCTATCGCGCCGGCACGATCGGCACGATCGCCGATAAAACGGCATACGGCTATGTTAAGGGCTACGAGGAGGAGACGGGCGACCGTTTCCGGGGGGCTGAACGCGACCGGCTCGCTGCGGGCTGTACCGGCGCCAAACGGACGACCGGCCAGCATCCGGGAGGCATTGTCGTCGTTCCCCGGGACATGGAAATCTATGATTTTACACCCGTTCAGTATCCGGCCGATGACCGGACGGCGGATTGGCAGACGACGCATTTTGATTTCCATTCGATTCATGATAATATTTTGAAACTGGACATTCTCGGTCATGATGATCCGACCGTCATCCGTATGCTGCAGGACCTGAGCGGCATCAATCCGAAAACAATTCCTACCGACGATCGGGAAGTCATGAAAATTTTCAGCACGACGGAATCACTCGGCGTGACGCCGGAGCAGATCCGCTGCAAAACCGGAACCCTCGGCATTCCCGAATTCGGCACCCGTTTTGTCCGGCAAATGCTTGAGGACACCAAACCGACAACGTTCGCCGAACTCGTCCAGATTTCCGGGCTGTCGCACGGGACCGATGTCTGGCTCGGCAATGCCCAGCCTCTGATCGATAACGGCACCTGCGTCCTTAAAGATGTCATCTCCTGCCGCGATGATATTATGATTGATCTGATGCATAAAGGGCTTGAACCGTCACATGCCTTTAAAATCATGGAATCCGTCCGCAAGGGCAAAGGCCTGAACGACGATTGGATCGCCGAAATGAAAGAAAATAACGTGCCGGACTGGTATATGGACTCTTGTCTGAAGATCAAATATATGTTTCCGAAGGCTCATGCGACAGCCTATGTATTGATGGCTTTTCGCATTGCCTACTTCAAGGTACATTATCCGATTCTCTTTTATGCGACCTATTTCTCCGTCAGAGCCGATGATTTTGATATCGATGTCATGAAACAGGGATCCGCGGCCATCAATGAAAAAATGGATGAAATCGGGAGGAAAGGAAACGATGCGCTGCCTAAAGAAAAAAGCCTGCTGACGGTTCTGGAAGTTGCACTTGAAATGTGCGAACGCGGATTCAGTTTTCAGTCTGTCGATCTTTACCGTTCGGATGCCACCCGTTTTCTCGTCGACGGCGGCACGCTGATCCCGCCTTTTAACGCGATTCCCGGCGTCGGAACAAACGCGGCAAAAGCAATTGCCAAAGCGCGCGATGAAGGGGAGTTTCTGTCGAAGGAAGACCTGCAGAAACGGGCTAAAATTTCAAAAACAGTATTGGAATATCTTGAAGGCCAGGGATGCCTTGAAGGGATGCCCGATGCCAATCAGCTCTCCCTCTTCTGAAAGCAATAACTGCCTCAGGACAACTTTTTCTGCTGTTCTTGCCTTAAAAAGACGGGTATGTTATAGTAGCTATGGAAATACTGGAAATAGTTCGTCTGCAAAGAGTGGGAATTTCCCACTCTTTCGTTTTCCAAAGGAGGCTGGACATGGCTGGTGCGATCGCGAAGATGACGGATGAATTGATCTCTCCGATTTTGCGTGAATTAGATCTTGAGCTCGTCGATATCGAGTACGTGAAAGAAGGGAAGAATCGGTTCCTGCGTGTCTTTATTGATTCTCCGCGAGGCGTCGATCTGGATACCTGCGCGGCTGTCAGCGAGAAATTAAGCCAGGCACTTGATGCGCGCGATCCGATCAAAGAGGCTTATTTCCTTGAAGTCTCGTCTGCCGGCGCAGAAAGACCGCTGAAAAAGTATGAGGATTATCTGAAATCCGTGGGCAAAGACGTGCATGTGACAACCTATGAGCCTCTGCATGGTTCAAAAGTCTTTGAGGGACGGCTGACAGAGGTAAACAGGGAATGCGTGACACTGATGATTAAAAATAAGACAAGAATGGATTCCATGACGCTTCCGTTTGACAAGATTGCGAGCGGCCGGCTTGCGATCATTTTTTAGACAGGTGATTTGCGGGTGTGAAAAGGGGGAGAAAAAATGAGCAGTGATTTGGTGGAAGCCATCACGGCACTGGAAAAAGATAAGGGTATCAGCAAAGAGGTCCTGCTTGAAGCGCTTGAGGCTGCACTCATTTCGGCGTATAAACGCAATTTCGATCAGGCTCAGAATGTCCGCGTCGACATTGATGAAGGACTCGGCCAGATCAAAGTATACGCACGAAAAGAAGTGGTCGAATCCGTAGAAAATAAAAATCTGCAGTTGTTGCTGGAGCAGGCGAAAAGTCTGAATCCGCACTATCAGCTCGGCGATACGGTGGAAATCGAAGTCACTCCGCGCAACTTCGGCAGGATTGCCGCACAGACGGCGAAGCAGGTTGTCACGCAGAGAGTGCGCGAAGCGGAGCGCGGTGTGATTTTTTCCGAGTTTATTGATCGCGAGGACGACATCATGACGGGCATTGTCCAGCGTCTTGATCATCGCTTCATTTATGTCGATCTGGGTCGCGTCGAAGCCCTTCTTCCCCAGTCGGAGCAGATGCCGAACGAAACCTACCGTCCGCACGATCGGATAAAAGTTTATATAACGAAAGTCGAAAATGCGAAAAAGGGCCCGATGATCACTGTATCGCGGACACATCCCGGTTTGCTGAAGCGCCTTTTTGAACTGGAAGTCCCGGAGATCTTTGACGGAACGGTTGAGATTAAATCAATCTCCCGCGAAGCGGGCGACCGCTCAAAAATTGCGGTCTATGCCGAAGATCCGACCGTTGATGCGGTCGGCGCCTGTGTCGGTCAGAAGGGCGCCAGGGTTCAGACGATCGTGAATGAACTGAAGGGTGAAAAGATCGATATTGTCCTCTGGTCCGAAGATCCGGTAACCTATGTTGCTAACGCGCTCAGCCCTTCTAAAGTCGTCAAAGTCATTGTGCATGAAGAAGAAAAAGCGACCACAGTTGTTGTGCCCGACTATCAGCTTTCCCTTGCAATCGGGAAAAAAGGGCAGAACGCGCGCCTTGCCGCGAAGCTGACCGGATGGAAAATCGATATAAAGAGCGAAACAGAAGCGGAAGAGGCCGGCCTTCTGGAGGACCTCGCGGACGAAAAGGCGGATGTTGATCCTGAGCATCCGGAAAGTGAGGCAGCAGGACAAGAAACAAAAAACGATGACGGTGAAACGCTGACAGAGGATCCTTCTGAAACGGAAGATAAATAAAGGGAGGGCTGATCAAATGCCGAAACAGCGGAAAATACCGATGCGAAAGTGCATTGCCTGCCAGGAATCGGCCGAAAAGAAAGGACTGTTCCGGATTGTGCGCTCGCCGGAAGGAACCGTCTTTCTCGATTCGACCGGAAAGAAAAACGGACGAGGCGCCTATCTGTCAAAGAAAGCGTCCTGCGTCAGCAAGGCAAAAGAGAAAAATCTTCTTTCCCGCCATTTGGGCGTGCCCGTTCCCGACACTGTTTTTGACGAAATGTTTGCTTATCTGGAGGATCATCCCGAGAATGCCGGAGAAGAATGATCCGTGGTACGCATTGCTGGGACTGGCAAAACGGGCGGGAAAGGTTGTTGCAGGGGAAGAAACGGTTCTGAAAGCAATCCGCGGGCACAAAGCCGGAGTCGTCATCATGTCGTCGGACGCCTCGGATCGCACCAAAAAGACCGTGAGCAATAAGTGCATTTTTTACAAAGTACCGATATTTGAAACATCGGAAAGGGTGACGCTCGGTCGGGCGATCGGTCAGCCGCCGCGTGTATTGATTGCGGTAACGGACAGCCGGTTTGCTGCAAGGCTGATTGAATGGCTCGGACCATCAACACGGGGGTGAATATATGACGAAAATGCGTGTTTATGAATATGCCAAGGAGCATAAACTAACGAGCAAGGAAATTATTTCGAATCTTGAAGGACTCGGCTATTCCGTCAAGAGCCACATGTCTATTATTGAAGATAATGCAATCAAACAATTGAATAAAAAATTAAAAATAAAAACAGTCACGGTCCATCAGGCAGAAACCGTAAAACCGAAAAAAAAGAATGAAGAGGGTCCAGTGAACCAAGCAAAGATCAAGAATACGCGAGCCAACCGTCCGACTAGGGAATTGAATGAAAAACAATCCGTTACGACAAAAGGAAGACAGGGAACCGGCCGGAAAAACACCGCTGCAAACGATGGCGGCGGCGAAGGAAATCATTTCGGCGGCAGACGAAGCGGCGGCAGACGAAACAGCCGTTTCAATTCGAAAAGGCGCGGGGGCCAGCAGCATGGGAACCGTCAGAGACAGGAAATCAAGCTTCCGGAAAAAATAATGCTGTCCGGAACGCTGACTGTCGGACAGTTTGCCGAAAAGCTCGGCCGTCCGTCGACCGACATTATTAAGAAGTTGATGGCGCTGGGCGTAATGGCGACGAAGAATCAGGATCTCGATAAAGATACAATCGGACTGCTCGCCGCTGATTACGGCGTTGCCGTTGAAGAAGAAGTTATCGTCGACGAAGCCAATTTTGAACAGGAAGGCCTCGGCATCGATGAAAAGACGGCCGTGGTCCGTCCTCCGGTTGTCACGATCATGGGCCATGTCGACCATGGGAAAACAACGTTGCTTGATTCGATACGCCATACGAAAATCACGGCCGGAGAAGCAGGCGGCATTACCCAGCATATCGGAGCTTACCAGGTTACACATGACGGGAAAAAGATTACTTTTCTGGATACGCCGGGCCACGCCGCTTTTACAACGATGCGGGCCAGAGGAGCGGAGATCACCGATATCACGGTGCTTGTGGTAGCGGCGGACGACGGAGTGATGCCGCAGACCATTGAGGCGATTCATCATGCCCGGGCGGCCAAAGTTCCGATCATCGTTGCCGTCAATAAAATCGACAAACCGAATGCCAATCCGGATCACGTCATGCAGGAACTGTCGGAACAGGGACTGGTGCCCGAAGATTGGGGCGGAGACACGATCTTCGTGAAGATATCCGCAAAAAAGGGTACGGGAATCGACGATCTCCTTGAAATGATCCTGCTTGTCGCGGAAATGGAAGAATGTAAAGCCAATCCTGAGAAAATGGCACGCGGCGCCGTCATCGAGGCACAGCTTGATAAAGGAAAAGGCCCGGTTGCCACGCTGCTCATTCAAAACGGGACATTGAAAATAGGCGACCCCATTGTGGTCGGCAATACGTTCGGACGGGTGCGGGCGATGGTCAACGATGTCGGCCGCCGCGTCAAGAAAGCCGGCCCCTCGATGCCGGTTGAAATCACCGGCCTGAATAATGTGCCTCAGGCGGGCGATCAGTTTATCGTTTTTGAAGATGAGAAAAAAGCGCGCCAGATCGGCGAAACCCGTGCCGAACGCGCACTGATCACGGAACGGAAGGAAACAACGAGCAAAGTCAGCCTGGATGATCTGTTTGAAAAGATAAAAGAAGGCGAAATGAAAGAAATCAATGTCGTCATTAAAGCAGACGTACAGGGATCTGTCGAAGCGCTTTCGGGATCGCTGAAGAAAATCGATGTGGACGGCGTAAAAATCAATATCATCCACGAGGGAGTCGGCGGCATCAGTGAATCGGATATTATCCTTGCCTCGGCTTCCAACGCGATCATCATCGGTTTTAATGTCCGTCCCGATAATCATGCGAAGAAAGTGGCGGAAGAGGAAAAGGTGGATATTCGCCTGTACCGTGTGATTTACGACGCGATCGATGAAATGGAAGCCGCCATGAAGGGAATGCTGGATCCGGAATATAAGGAAAAAGCGATCGGGCAGCTCGAAGTCCGTACAATTTTCAAAGTGTCGAAAATCGGCACTATAGCGGGATGCTATGTCACGGACGGAAAAATTGCCAAGGATGCCGGCATACGGCTCGTTCGAAACGGCGTCGTTATCTACGAGGGACATGTGGATACGCTGAAGCGTTTCAAAGATGATGCCAAAGAGGTCAAGTCAGGATTCGAATGCGGCGTAACGCTGGAGAATTTTAACGACATCAAGGAGGGCGATACAATGGAGGCTTATGTTATGGAGGAAGTTCAGCCGAAATGATGATCGGTCTTGTGCAGTGTGAATGCATACTGTACAGTGCACAGTCTTTGAAAGAAAAACGCACCGTGATCCTCAGTATCCTGCGTAAAGCAGTAAACGGGCACAATCTTGCGGCAAGCGAGACTGCGTATCAGGATAGCTGGCAACGCACCAAACTGGCATTCGTTTCCGTCGGGACTTCCAGAACTCATGTGGAACGCGAGTTGGCCCGGGCTCTGTCCCTCATTGACGGTCGCGTTGACATTGAACGCGCGGACACGGTTTATGAATGGCTTTGAGAAGGAGGGTGAACCCATGGCAAATTTACGGGTGCATCGCGTTGCCGAACAGATGAAGAAGGAAATGAGCGATATCATTGAACACCGGATCAAGGATCCCAGGGTCGGTTTTGTGACCGTGACGGGGGTTGACGTAACCGGCGATCTTCAGGATGCCACCGTATATATCAGCGTGCTCGGAGACGACCAAAAGAAAACCGCGACACTTGAAGGCCTGGCCAAAGCAAAGGGATTTATACGGAGTGAAATCGGCAAACGGATTCGTCTGAGAAAGACGCCGGAAATTCAATTCAAATTCGATCAATCGGTTGAATACGGAAATCATATCGATCAATTGATTGACGATCTGCACAGAAGAGAAAAAGAGTAAGGTGGACCTTTCATGAGCGAATATGACGGACTTCTGCCGCTCTACAAACCGCGCGGAATCACGTCTCACGATTGTGTTGCCCGTCTCCGGAGGCTTCTGGGCTTCAGAAAAATCGGGCACGCGGGGACGCTGGATCCGGATGTGGACGGCGTCCTGATTCTCTGCCTGGGAAGAGCTACAAAAGTGGCCCAGTACCTGCTTGAATACGGCAAAAGGTACAAGGGCGTGATCCGTCTCGGGACGGCGACAGCAACGGAGGACGCAGGCGGCGAAATCGTTGAAAGCAAAGAGATCGTTCGGCCGATTGCCCGATCGCGGATTGAACGGGTGTTCGGCTCTTTCAAAGGCGAGATCCGCCAGTGCCCGCCGATGTATTCTGCTGTGAAGGTAAACGGCAGAAAACTTTATGAGTATGCCAGAGAAGGGATAACGGTTGAACGTCCGGTCCGTCGTGTCCGTATTTTTAACTTAGTCATTGCCGGCGGCGAAGAGAACTTTTTGCCGGACATTCCCTTTGAAGTTTCATGCAGCAAGGGGACATACGTGAGGACGCTGGCGGCGGATATCGGGCGGGAGCTGGGCTATCCTGCCCATCTGCAGATGCTGACGCGGACAAAAGAGGGGCCTTTTGAATTAAAGGACTCTCTGACATTTGAACAAGTTGAAGATCTGATCGGCCATCGTCAATTTTCCGCATGTCTGAAGCCGCTGGAAGCAGGGCTCGGCATGCTGGACCGCTGGACCGTCGGCGACTTGCTGGAAAGAAAAATTATTCACGGAGCCGTTCTTCCCGCTCCTGAGGGATTCCGTAATCATGCTTATGCGGTTTATAATAACAAGGGAAACTGTTTGGCGGTTTACCGTCTCCACCCTGATAGACAGGGAATGGTCAAACCGGAAAAAGTGCTTGTGACCGGGGATTGCTGAATCAATGAGAAAGCGCCGACAGTATTTCAGTCTAGCGAGAGTAGAAGGTGCCTGCATTGGAAAGAATTTTTTTGGAAAAGATCCCTTTTATCGAAAAAATCGACAGCAATGAAAAAGTAATCGCATTGGGAAATTTTGACGGTGTACATCTAGGACACCAAAAAGTGATCCGAAAGGCCGTGGAAATTGCCCGGGAAAAGGGACTCGCATCCGCGGTCATGACTTTTTATCCTCATCCGTCGGTCGTTCTTAAACCGTCGGCCAAGCGGGCGGATTATCTTACGCCTCTGGAAATGAAAGCAGATTTAATTGAGAAACTAGGAGTCGATCTCCTTTTTTTCGTTCGCTTCGATATAGCGCTCAGCCGGCTGTCGCCGCAGGATTTCGTCGATAACTATCTGATCAGGCTGCACGCCAAACATGTGGTTGCCGGCTATGATTTTACATTCGGGCGTATGGCCGGCGGCAATATGGATAACATCGACGATTATTCGCGAAGCATGTTCAGCTATACGGTCGTCCCCAAAGTTGAGATGTTCGGCGAAAAAGTGAGCACTACCCATATCCGTGCTCTGGTCGCTGGAGGAGACGTTGATAATGCGTCACTGCTTCTCGGCCGGCCGTACCGGACGTCCGGCACGGTCGGACACGGAGACGGGCGGGGCCGGACGTTGGGCTTCCCGACGGCGAATGTTGAATCAAAAGACGTCTTTGTCATGCCGCCGAACGGTGTTTACGCCGTCCGGCTGATTGTTGACGGGGAAGCCATGGACAGCGTATGCAGCATCGGCACCCGTCCTACCTTCTATGATGAAACGGATGCGAAAACAACCGTTGAGGTCTATGTACTGAATTATGACGGTGATCTCTACGATAAAAAAGTGTCGATTGACTGGTATAAACGTCTCCGGACCGAGGAAAAGTTTCAGAGTGCGGATGCGCTGATTGACCAGATGGAAAAAGATAAAGCAGATGCCTTCGATTTTTTTGATTCGGAAAGAGCGAAAAGCAAATAAGACCGATGATCTGAATGATCTTGAATTTGCGGCGGAAAACGTGTATCATGATACGGTACGGATTTAATGTGTACAAGAACCTTTGCCCGGCTGCTCGTTCCACCGGCGGCGGCTGAGCTCGAGGGGATTCAGGACAGGGAGGTGAAAGCTGATGGCTTTAACGAAAGAACGCAAAACTCAGCTGATTCATGAGTACCAGACTCATGAGAACGACACCGGTTCACCGGAAGTTCAGGTTGCCGTTCTGACGGAGCAGATTAATGCACTGAACGAACATTTGAAGCTGCACAAGAAGGATCATCATTCTCGTCGCGGCCTCTTGAAAATGGTCGGGAAACGTCGTAATTTGCTGACTTATCTGCGCGGTGCGGATGTTAAAAGATACCGTGATTTAATTACCAGATTGGGACTGCGTCGATAAAAGAAGCGAAAAAGCGGGAGATTTCCCGCCTTTTTTATACTATACGGAAAGTACCAGATCCGGCGGCACCATGAACGCCTTAATAGAGTGTTGCGGCCTGTCCGGCAGCCGCAAATAACCGCCGGATCCACCGACCGGCAGATTTTCTTTATGGGCAGGGAGCCTGATCAAAGAGGAGGACAAAAAAGTCGGGAGGCGTTCCCCAGGCTTTTGTCCGGGCCGCCCGGCCTTCGCATAAAATTAGTTTTCGCTTATGGACGGAAAAACAGGTCCGCCGTTTCAAATAGGTGATGGGAGAAGCCCGGATCGGCGGGCTGTTTTGCTGTGTTTACAGAAAAGAGGTGTTACGGAGACATGGAGCAGTCGAAACGTGTTTTTGAAATGGAATGGGCCGGACGGCCGCTGCGTATCGAGATCGGAGAAATCGCCAAGCAGGCCAACGGTGCTGCACTTGTCTATTATGGCGATACGGCCGTTCTTTCTACGGCAACGGCATCGAAAGAGCCGAAAGAAGGATCTTTTTTTCCATTGACAGTCAATTATGAGGAACGGGCGTACGCGGTCGGCAAGATTCCGGGCGGCTTCATCAAAAGAGAAGGCCGGCCGAGCGATATGGCAACGCTTGCCGCCCGCCTGATTGACCGGCCGATCCGTCCGCTGTTCCCCGACGGGTTCCGCAATGAAGTACAGATTGTCAATATGGTGCTCAGCCTTGATCTGAACTGCAGCGCGCAGATGGCGGCCATGCTCGGATCGTCCGTCGCTTTATCGATTTCCGATATCCCCTTCGGCGGGCCGATCGCGGGCGTTGTCATTGGCCGGGTGGACGGAAAATTTGTCGTCAATCCGACTGTTGAACAGGCCGAAAAAAGTGATATGAGTCTGACCGTCGCAGGCACCAAAGAAGCCGTGAATATGGTCGAGGCGGGAGCGGATCAGATTCCGGAAGAAGTGATACTCGACGCGATTCTTCTGGCTCACGAACAGATCAGACAGCTGATTGCTTTTGAAGAACAGATTGTCGCTGCTGTCGGAAAAGACAAAATGGAGCCCGAGCTCTTCAGAGCGGACGCCGACTTGGAAATGCGTATTCGCGGCCTTGTAGGCGACCGTCTGGACAAAGCGATGCGGACGAAAGAAAAGCAGGCGCGTGACCGGGCAATCAATGCAGTGAAGCAATCAGTCATCTCGGTTTTTCAGGGAGAAAACGAAAATGGCGAAGAGCCGGTTGATCCGGCACTTGTGGAAGGGATTCTGCACGGTATCCTCAAAGAAGAAGTCAGACGGATGATCGTCGTTGAACATCTTCGTCCCGACGGACGGGCAATAGATGAAATCCGTCCGCTTGCCGCACGGGTCGGCCTTCTGCCGAGGGCACACGGTTCCGGGCTGTTCACCCGGGGACAGACACAGGCGCTCAGCGTCTGTACACTGGGACCGCTCAGTGATTTTCAGGCATTGGATGATTTTGCTGCCGAAGATTCCAAACGATTCATGCATCACTATAATTTTCCCGGGTTCTGCACCGGCGAAGCCCGGCCGATCCGATCGCCCGGCCGCCGGGAAATCGGACACGGAGCGCTCGGCGAACGCGCGCTGGCGCCGGTGATCCCTTCTGAAAAGGAATTCCCTTATACGATCCGCTGCGTCTCCGAAGTGCTGGAATCAAACGGATCGTCTTCTCAGGCAAGCATCTGCGGCAGCACGCTGGCGCTTATGGACGCCGGGGTTCCGATCAAGGCGCCGGTCGCGGGTATTGCCATGGGCCTCGTCAAACACGGCAACGATGTTGTTGTCCTGACGGATATCCAGGGCCTGGAAGATTCACTGGGGGATATGGATTTTAAATGTGCCGGAACGGAAAAAGGCGTGACAGCGCTTCAGATGGACATTAAGATTTCCGGGGTGACGCGCGATATCCTGTCCCGTGCTTTACGGCAGGCCAGGGAAGGCCGCATGAAGATCATGAAGACGATCCTGGCGGCAATACCCGGGCCGCGTCCGCATCTTTCCAAGTTTGCTCCGAAGATCCTGAAGATGTCGATCCATCCGGAAAAAATCCGCGATGTGATCGGAGCGGGAGGAAAAGTGATCAATAAGATCATTGATGAAACGGGTGTCAAGATCGACATCGAACAGGACGGCTCCGTTGTTATTTTCTCGGCCGATGAAACGGGAAGCCGTCGGGCAAAGCAGATGATTGAGGATCTGGTTCGCGAGGCGAAGGTCGGGGAAGTCTACATCGGAAAAGTCAAACGTATTGAGAAGTTCGGAGCATTTGTCGGCCTGTTCGGACATACAGACGGACTGATCCACATATCGGAATTGGACGACAAACGTGTCGATAAAGTGGAAGATGTCGTTAAAATCGGCGATGAAGTCCGGGTTAAGGTTATTGATATTGATCGTCAGGGCAGGATTAAACTTTCGCGCAAAGCGGCTCTTTCAGATTCGGGAGCCCGGAAGGAAACCAACGTGCGCTGAGAGCAGGAATCATAAATAATGGACAGGTCTTTTGGCTGAGTCGGTGCCGCAGGTCCGGCTTCTTTTTTTGGACCCTTTTGTTTTTTTATCCGATCCGCTGAGCGTTACTCATAATCTTAATGAAAAAGACATAAAAGAATATGAATCTATTTGTCTGCTATTTTTCATCGTGCTATAGTATATAGTAATTTAGAATGAGAATATCGAGTGAGAAGAAAAACGGGAGGATTTTTCGTGGTTATAAAACACAAATGTTCGAACGGCGTTCGCGTTTTACTGGAAAAGATGCCGTTTGTCCGTTCAGCGAGTATCGGTATCTGGATCGGAACAGGTTCAAGATACGAAAATGAATCAAACAACGGTATCTCGCATTTCATTGAACATATGCTGTTTAAGGGGACCGAGAAGCGAAGCGCGCGGGAGATTGCCGAGGCGTTTGACCGGATCGGGGGCCAGGTCAACGCGTTCACTTCAAAAGAGTGTACTTGTTTTTACGCCAAAGTCATGGACAGCGATGCATCCTACGCGGTTCATGTACTTGCCGATATGCTGTTTCACTCCCGCTTCGACAGTGCGGATCTTGAGAAGGAAAAGCAGGTCATCGGCGAAGAGATCAAGATGTACGAGGATACTCCGGACGATCTGGTCCATGATTTGCTCAGTGCCGCGAGTTTTGCCCATCATCCCCTCGGTTATCCGATTCTCGGAACCAAGCAGACGCTGGCGGATTTCAACCGGGACGATTTGAAATCGCATATGCATACGCATTATACGCCGGATAACATCGTCGTTTCTGCGGCCGGAAATCTTGACGAGTCGTTTACTGACGAGATCGACCGGATTTTTGCGGACTACAGAGTGCCGGAAAGCGAGGAACGCCAGCCGGCCCCTTCGTTCAGCCCCGGTAAAATAGCGCGTAAGAAGGAAACGGAACAGGCTCATATCTGTCTCGGCTATGCGGGGGTATCGAGCAGCGATGAGAAAATGGTGCCGCTGATGGTCATGAACAATGCCCTGGGCGGGAGCATGAGCAGCCGCCTTTTTCAGAACATCCGCGAGGATCGGGGCCTTGCCTATTCCGTCTTTTCATTTCACACGGCCTTTAAAGACAGCGGCCTTCTGACAGTGTACGCAGGCACGGGAGCCGATCAGATTGAAGAACTGGGACAGACAATCCTTGAAACAATCCGGACGATGACAAAAGAAGGCCTGACCAAGAAAGAACTGGACAGCAGCAAGGCACAGATCAAGGGGAATATCATCCTCGGGCTGGAAAGCACAAACAGCCGGATGAGCAGAAATGCAAAGAACGAGCTGATTCTCGGACACGACCGTCCGATCGATGAAATGATCAATCAGATTGATGCCGTGACTCTGGACGATGTGCACGATGTGGCGGAATCGATCTTTGATAAACCGTACTCCTGTTCCATCGTCAGCCCGACCGGAAAAATGCCGGCCGCCCTTTAATGCACTTCCGAGCCGGCAAATGTCGGAAAACTCGGCTTCACCCCAAATCTCCGGCAGATGAGGCCTTTGCTGCGGGGACTTGGGCGATTCATGCCGGACCGGCCGCAGGACACGGCGCCGATGTCCGGCCGCTTAAGAGATCATCCTGAAAAATTTTTGCTTCTTATTTGCAAAATAAAGTCCCGGAAAAATTCTGATCATTTTTCCGGGACTTTTTCTATGCTCTCAGCCCAATCATTTTCACAACAGCGGGCATTCGTCATACCATAAAGTGTTGAAAGAAAATCAGGCTATATAGTGAAAGACAGCCATGCGGAGGGAAAGTCGATGCTGACAAACAGGCACATCGTAATCTTGGGAGGGGACGCTCGGCAGATTGAAGTGATAAGCAAACTGACCGCACTGGATGCGCATCTGTCGCTGATCGGTTTTGATCAGCTGAACCGGAATTTCAACGGGGCCATTAAAAAAAATATGGAAGAGATCCGGGCGAAAGAAGTAGACAGCCTGATTCTTCCGGTCAGCGGAACGGATGAAGAAGGGAATGTCGAGACGACATTTTCCAACGAAACGATCAAATTGACCAAAGGCTGGCTTCAGGAAACTCCGACGCACTGCGCTATCTATTCGGGGATCTCGACGCCTTTTCTTGATAAAGTCTCACGCGAAACGGGACGTGAGGTCGTTAAATTATTTGAGCGTGACGATGTCGCTATCTATAACTCTATCCCGACGGTTGAGGGAACGATCATGATGGTGATCCAGCATACGGATATCACCATCCATCATGCGAATGTGATCATTCTCGGACTGGGCCGGACGGGAATGAGTCTGGCCAGGGCCTTTTCGGCGCTCGGCGCCCATGTCAAAGTGGGCGCCCGCCGTCCGGAACATATTGCCCGTGCGGTGGAGATGGGGCTCAAAGCATTTTACCTGAAGGATCTGGCGGATCAGGTGCAGGATAACGAAATATGCATCAATACGATTCCGGCCATGGTGCTGACCAGTAAAGTGCTGTCCCGCATGCCGGCCAGCAGTTTTATTATGGACATCGCTTCGCTTCCCGGGGGGACGGATTTCCGCTATGCAAAAAAGAGGGGCATCAAGGCCATTATTACACCGGGGCTTCCCGGACTTGTTGCTCCGAAAACAGCAGGCCAGATTATTGCCAATGTGCTGACGGAATTGTTGCTGGATAAATTTTCAGGGGAGGCGGAATAAGATGAGCCTTGAAGGGAAACATATCGGATTCGGAATCACCGGGTCGCACTGCACCTACAGCCAGGTCGTTCCGGAAGTTGAAAAACTGATGGAAGCGGGATGTAAAGTAACGGCTTTTGTCACCTATACGGTAAAGCAGACGGTGACTCGTTTTGGAAGCGGGGCAGACTGGGTCGGGAAAGTCGAGACGATTACAGGACATGAGGTTGTCGATTCAATTGTCAAGGCCGAACCCTACGGGCCGAAAAAACCGCTTGACTGTATGATCATCGCGCCTCTTACCGGAAACTCATTGAGCAAATTCGCCAATGCCCAGACAGACAGTCCCGTCCTGATGGCGGCCAAGGCGACATTAAGAAACGGCCGTCCTGTCGTGCTCGGTGTTTCAACAAACGACGGGCTCGGGCTTAATCTGCAGAATATTGCAAAATTAATCGTTGCAAAAAATATTTATTTTATTCCGTTCGGCCAGGATGATCCTGTGCACAAGCCGAATTCGCTGGTCGGCCGGATGGATTTGATGATTAATACGGTAGAATCGGCCCTGCTGGGGGAACAGCTTCAGCCGCTACTTGTCGATAAAACAAAGCAAGATTGACGTTTCATGTTTTTTCCCGGGCTGAATATGATAAAATAGAACTGGATTTCTAAGGGAGAGAGCTGTTTTCTGCAATTCTCCCTTTCTTTCGACTATCGGTAATTATATAATAGATGAAATGAGATGTCTATTGAACAGGAAGATCGGCCTGTCACAAACGGAGGACTGAACGCAGCTGTGGGGGACCGCGGGAGCCATTGCTCTGAAACGCTTGAAGGCTCACCGCTTCCGCTGAAAACCCGCTTCCGCCGATTGAAACCTGACGAAAAAGGCGAACGGATCGATTTGCAGCATTCTCCCAAGGTGGAAAGGATGATAGCGATTTGAAGATCATTGTACAGAAATTCGGCGGGACATCCGTCCAGACTCAGGAAATGAGAGATCATGCAGTTCAGCATGTGATGAAAGCCGTAAGCGAAGGCTATAAAGTGATTGTTGTCGTTTCCGCGATGGGCCGTGCGGGGGATCCTTATGCCACCGACACACTGCTCGGCCTCGTCGATGAATATGACAGCTCGGCGCGCGAGAGGGACATTCTGATGTCCTGCGGAGAAACGATTTCGATGGTTGTTTTTTCGAACATGCTGAAAAAGGCGGGCATCCGGTCCGAAGCCATGACAGGTGCACAGGCGGGCTTTCGGACAAACCGGACGTTTAACGAGGCGAAGATCATTGAGATGAAAGTCGGCCCTCTGCTCAAGAAGCTTGAAGGCCTTGATACGGTCGTCGTTGCCGGTTTTCAGGGACAGACAGCGGACGGCGAAATAACGACTCTCGGGCGCGGGGGCAGCGATACATCGGCCGCGGCGCTGGGGGCGGCTGTCGATGCGGAATGGATCGATATTTTTACGGATGTAAATGGTGTCATGACGGCAGATCCGCGCATTGTCAGCGATGCACGCAGACTTTCGGTCCTTACGTACAATGAGGTTTGCAACCTCGCTTATCAGGGGGCCAAAGTGATCCATCCGCGGGCGGTTGAAATTGCCATGACGGCGAAAATTCCGATACACATCCGGTCGACGATGTCGGAAGGGCTTGGCACGCTCGTCACGACGATGAACCGGGCGGGCCGCGGACAGGATATTCGGGAACGGCCGGTAACCGGGATCACCTATGTCAAGGGAGTCACGCAGATCCGCGTCCGCGCCGGCAAAGAAGAGTACGACCTTCAGGCGAAAGTGTTCAAAGCGATGGCGGAACAGGGAATCAGTGTCGATCTGATCAATATCAGTCCGAACGGCGTTGTTTACACAGTGATGGAAAAGGTGACTGATCTGGCCGTCGCAACGCTGAAAAAATTGGGCTACGCACCGGATGTGCTGAGCGGATGCGCTAAGGTTTCGGCTGTAGGAGCGGGAATGGCCGGTGTGCCCGGAGTTGCTTCGCGGATTGTGAACGCGCTTACGGAACAGGGAATCCGTATCCTGCAATCCGCCGATTCCCATAATACAATCTGGGTCCTGGTTGAACAGGCGAGGATGAAGGATGCCGTGAACGCACTGCACCATGCTTTCCACCTGGAAAGGGAACAGGAAGAAGCCGATTTGGAACAACCAAAACAGGAGTGAGAAAAATGGATTTTGGCAGATTATTGACTGCAATGGCCACACCGTTTGATGAAAACGGAGACCTCAGTCTGGAACGTACGACCGACCTTCTGGAGCATTTGATACAAAACGGTTCGGAAGGCGTTGTTGTTGCCGGGACAACAGGAGAATCGCCGACACTGACGAACGAAGAAAAACTGGTGCTTTTTGAACATGTTGTAAAAGTGGCAGACGGGCGTCTGAAAGTCATCGTAGGGACCGGAGGAAATAATACAAAACAGTCCGTTGCGTTTTCGGAAGAAGCTTCGAAGCTTGGCGTCGATGCCGTTATGGCTGTGGCACCCTATTATAACAAACCGAACCAGGAAGGACTTTACGAGCATTACAAGGCAATTGCCGAACATGTGGAGGTACCGGTTGTCATCTATAATATCCCCGGCCGTTCAAAAGTAAATATATCCGCCGGAACAATCATTCGGCTCTCTGAGATCGATAATATCGTTGCCGTCAAAGAAGCAAGCGGAGATCTGGATCAGATGGCGGCGATTATCGCCGGAACGGACGATGATTTTCATCTGTATAGCGGCGACGACGGCCTGACGCTGCCCGTTCTTGCGATCGGCGGCCAGGGTGTGATCTCTGTTTCGTCGCACGTCATCGGTCCTGAGATGAAAGACATGGTCGCGGCTTTTCTGGACGGAAACATCAAAAAGGCGGCATGTCTGCACCGGGCGATGCTTCCGCTCATGCGGGAGCTTTTTGCGGCACCCAGCCCTGCACCGATCAAGACGCTGCTTAATCACCTGGGCATTGCAGTCGGAGGCGTCCGTCTGCCGATGGTCGGATTGACGGATGAGGAGAAAGACTCGCTGTTCGATGTATATAATCGTTTTAAAAACTTTTCTGAACAGGAAATCAGAAACAGCTGAATAGGGAAATAAAGGGTGGATAGGGATGCGGGTTCCTTATTCACCCTTTTCATTCATCCAAAATAAATGATAGTCAGGGGGCGATCGGCATGAGAGTCTTGTTGAGCGGATTCGCGCCGTACGGCGAGGATCATATCAACCCTTCCTGGGAAGCGGTACGGCGGTTGGACGGCATGCGGGCTGTTGGTAATGTAACACTCTTTGCAACGAGGCTGCCTGTCGTTTATGGAGAAGCGATAGAAAGATTGATTTCATCGATCCATGTGATCAAGCCGGATGTGACGATCGCTGTCGGACAGGCCGGTGGAAGAATGCAAATCACTCCCGAACGCATTGCGATCAATGTGAGCGATGCAGCGGTACCTGATAACGCGGGCCGGATGCTGACCGATCAGGCGATCGTTTCAGACGGACCGGCCGCGTACTGGTCGACTCTGCCGATCCGTAAGATTGTTCATGCGATCAAAGGTCTCGGCATTCCCGCAGGGCTCTCCAATACGGCGGGCACTTTCGTCTGCAACCAGGTTTTCTATGGATTGATGCACGAGCTGAGCCATTCCGAGCAGACGAGAATCGGCGGCTTTATTCACGTTCCTTATATGCCTGAGCAGACTCTGGACAAACTGACGCCCTGTCTCTCGCTCGATATGATCACGAAGGCACTGAAGTGTGCCGCCGTTGTTTCTGCCAAAGCACTGATGCCGGATCACAAATTAACGGAAATTAATTAGGAAAGCATTCTTTTTCTTCGGACTCCCTGGGGCGAACATGTTTTTTATTTAAAATTGTACTTTGCATAAGGCTTTGGGTATAATAAAGTCAGTGATTAGTTCGGGTCAAAAGCGATGACTGCTCAATTTAATAGGAGGAATGCCCATTGACACATTCGAAGCAGGACAATGTGCGAATCTATGCAATGGGCGGCGTTGGCGAAATTGGAAATAATATGACAGTCATTGAGGTCAGTCATGACATTTATATTATTGATGCGGGACTGATGCACCCGCATGAAGATATGCTCGGAGTCGATACCGTGATTCCCGATGTGTCCTACCTGACTGAAAACAGGGAACGGATTAAAGCTGTGCTGTTGACGCACGGGCATCAGGCCAATATCGGCGCTCTCCCTTATTTGCTGAGGGAACTGGATGTGCCGGTTTACGGGACGGAGCTGACTCTGGCTCTTGTCAGAGAAAGCCTGAAGGAATCGGGTGAAAATGTACGCAAAGATGCTCTTGTTATCATCGATCCCGATAAGGATCTGAAAATCGGCCATTGCAATTTTTCTTTTTTTCGTACCTACCACAGCGTTCCCGATGCGATCGGCATTGCCATTCAGACGACGCAGGGAATGATTGTCCATACAGGCGACTATAAATTTGATTTTACGCCGGTCGGTGGAGTACGGACCGATGTCAGCAAGATTGCGGCGATCGGCGATAAAGGGGTGCTTTGTCTGCTTTCCGACAGCAAACATGCGGAAATCCCGGGAAAGGCGCCTTCAGATTCTGTGATCGGCGATCAATTCAGCCATTTGCTTTACTCAGCGTCCGGCCGGGTCATTATGACGGTCCACGCGACCAATATTCACCGCATCCAGCAATTTGTTGATGCCTGCATGCAGCATCACCGGAAAGTGACCATTGACGGGCGCCTTCTGGAAAGAATTATTTCAATAGCCGTTAAAGAAGGATTCCTTAATGTCCCCAGGAATACTTTCCTTTCCTGGGAAAAGGCACTGAAGTGTCCGAAGGAAGAACTGGCCGTCATTACGAGCGGTCCTGACGGTGATCCGCTTACTTCTCTGACCGGCATGGCTAATCATTTGCACAAAAAATTGAAGCTGCAGGAAAACGATCTGATTATTTACGCGGCGTCATTGACCCCGAGCAATGAAAAAACGGTCACGAATGCCATCGACCAGTTAATGAGTGAAGGAGCCCAGGTAATCTTCGGAAAGAGCGTGCACGTTTCCGGGCATGGTTCCGCCGAAGATATAAAGCTGATGCTTCAGCTGACCCGTCCGAAATATTTAATTCCGATTGACGGAGAATTTAAAATGATGAAGGCTCATCAGGCAATTGCCGAATCGATGGGGCTTCCGCCGCATCATGTCTTTCTCCTCGACAAGGGGGATGTGGTCGAATTTACAGACGGGGAAGCCAAACAGGCCGAAGCGGTGCCTGCGGGCCGGCTGCTCGTTGACGGACTTGGGGTCGGCGATGTCGGAAACATTGTATTAAGGGACCGGCGGATGCTTTCACAGGACGGCACAGTCATTGTTGTTGTCACCCTGGGGAGGCGGACGAAACGGATCCTCGCCGGGCCGGAACTCATTACACGCGGTTTTGTGTACGTCCGAGAATCAGAAGATCTACTGGAAGAAGCTAATCATATTGTTTCCGAAGTGCTTTCAAAGGCACTCACGCAGCATGTATCCGAGTGGTCATCGCTTAAAAGCGGAATACGTGACGCCTTAAGCCGTTACTTTTTTGACAAAACCAAACGCCGTCCAATGATATTGCCAATTATCATGGAATATTAAAAGGGTGAGCCGTGACCGCGGCTCACCCTTTTAAATAAGACGATGCCCAATTGCGCTGCCGCCATCGGCTCAATTGATGACTCGCAACATTCGAAAATCATATGGCTGACAGCTGCTTTTTCGATAAGTGCCCGTCACAAATAGAAAATATCAAGCCCCATTGAAAACTTTGCGAAATACGGATTAATAGAGTAAATTAAGGACAGTGGCTTACTGAAGCCTTCTGAAGAGCCGTCAGGAATTCCTGACCGATACATTTGTGGCAAGCCTTATCATTAAAGAGACGGCTGCCTTCATTTTTTTCATTGAATCGAGGTAGAATTATGGCCAATAAAAAGCGGAAGAGGGTCCGGACCAGGAAGGGATGGAAAGAAACGCTGATCTATGAAGTCGGCGGTCTTGCCATGTTTGCAATGACCTGCATCGGGATCAGCAGCCTTGGGGCGGCAGGAGAGGTGCTTAAAGAAGCCTGCCGCTTTTTAGCCGGAGACTGGTGGAACATTCTTCTTCTTTTTTCTCTGGCTCTGTCAATCTATTATATTGTGATGCGGAAGCAGCCCGTCTTTTTTACAAGAAAACTGACTGGTATGTATTTGCTCACTTTTTCGGTGCTTCTTTTCAGTCATGTGAGACTGTTTGAGATACTCTCCGCAACGAATGTGTGGCAGAACCGATCCGTTATATTCAACACGTTTGTTTTATTTCAGGGCGATTTATCGGGAAACGTTCCGAGCCAGGGGCTGGGGGGAGGCATGATCGGTGCAGTCGGCTTTGCGTTTTTCCATTATCTTTTTTCAACCACGGGAACGTTATTCATGGCCGCCTTTCTCTCTCTTGTTTCTCTGATCCTGATTACGGGCCTTTCTCTCCGGGACACCGCGAAGAAATTATTCGGAGGCCTGTTCGCCGGGGCGGCAAAAAACCTTAAAGAAGGTGCCGGCCGCCTGAAACCCCTTCTGAAAAGGAAAGAAAAGAAGAAGGAACGGCCGGATTCCGCCGATCTGAACGGAAAGCAGGAGAATATTTCTGCGGTGAGCCCGGTTCAGGAACCGGAGATTCATGATTTTAATGAACGGGTGACTGCGCCCGCCGACTCGGCGGCCGATCTGTCCAAAATAGAAGCGAAACGCGAACCTGAAGAAGAGCGGGCTGCCGGAGGGCCGGATTTTGCACAGGAAGCGCCTGAAAATGAAGATTATCAGCTGCCTCAGCTCGATCTGCTTCATCATCCGAGAAAGAATGCGCAAAATAACGAACGGAAACATATCGCTGAAAACGTGCGCACGCTTGAGCGAACATTTGAAAGCTTCGGAGTGAGGGCCGCCGTCCGCGAAGTGCATCTCGGCCCTGCCGTGACGCGTTACGAAGTTTATCCCGAAGCCGGCGTCAAGGTCAGCCGCATCCTCGGTTTAAGCGATGATCTTGCTCTCGCGCTCGCCGCCAAGGATATTCGCATAGAGGCGCCGATACCGGGAAAATCGGCCGTCGGCATTGAAGTGCCTAACCGCGAAGTGGCTATGGTCGGACTCCGGGAGGTCCTGGAGTCAAAAAATGCCAAACGTGCGACTTCGAAACTGACCGTCGGCCTCGGCCGCGATATTTCGGGCGAGCCGATTCTGGCCGATCTGAATAAAATGCCCCACCTGCTTGTCGCCGGAGCAACAGGCAGCGGGAAAAGCGTCTGCATCAACAGTATTATTATCACGCTGCTGATGCGCACCAAGCCGAGCGAAGTGAAACTTTTCATGATTGACCCTAAAATGGTTGAACTGAATGTGTATAACGGCATTCCCCATCTGCTGACGCCGGTCGTCACCGATCCGGCAAAAGCGGCTCAGGGGCTGAAAAATGTCGTCGGCGAAATGGAAAGACGCTACGAACTTTTCTCGGAAAGCGGCACGCGGAACCTCGAGAGCTACAATGAAACGGTCAGAAAGTTTAATGAAAAGCATGAAGAAAAGCAACCGCTGATGCCTTATATTGTCGTCATTATCGATGAGCTCGCCGATCTGATGATGGTCGCCTCCAAGGATGTCGAAGAGACGGTTACGCGTCTGGCACAGATGGCGAGAGCGGCCGGCATTCATTTAATCATTGCGACTCAGCGCCCTTCGGTCGATATTATCACCGGAGTGATTAAGGCGAATATCCCGTCCAGAATCGCTTTCAGTGTTTCGTCAATGATGGACTCGCGGACGATTCTCGATTCCGGAGGCGCCGAAAAGCTTCTTGGAAAAGGGGACATGCTGTTTCTGCCGATCGGAGCCTCCAAACCGACACGTATACAGGGCGCTTTTCTTTCAGATGATGAAGTTGAAAATGTGGTTCAGTATGTAATCGGACAGCAAAAGGCCAACTACAGAAAAGATATGATGCCGGCCGACCAGCCGGAAAGCGGCCGGGAAAAAGTGGATGACGAACTGTTCGACGATGCTGTGCAGCTGGTGGTCGGCATGCAGACCGCCAGTGTTTCGATGCTGCAGCGCCGGTTCCGCATCGGCTATACGCGTGCCGCCCGTCTGATTGATGCGATGGAGGAGCGCCATATTGTCGGCCCTTATGAAGGAAGCAAGCCCAGGGCCGTGCTGATTACGAAACAGGACGACGAAGCTTCGACACGCTGACGGCCGAGTATCCGGCTGCCGGCCTGCCGGGTATAATAAATACAGAACAAAAAAGGAAGGACAGCAGGTGATGCATGTGGGCAGAACGCTGATTACCGGGGCAAGCGGAGCCATAGGAAGGGCAACGGCGAAAAAACTGGCCGCTGCCGGGAAATCTTTGTTTCTCCACTACAATAAGGGAGAGGAAGCGGCTTTCCGGCTTGCAGCCGAACTTGCGGAAAACCATCCGGATCAGATATTTTCGTGTGTCCGGGCGGATCTTGCGAAAGAATCGGGGCCTGACGAACTGCTTGCACGCCTCGACGGTCCGGTCGACGCCGTCGTTTATAACTGCGGGAAAAGCCAGGTCGGGCTGTTTCAGGACGTTGCCTCGGAAACCGTCAAGGAGTTTGTTCAGCTTCAGCTCGTCAGCCCATTCCGGCTGCTTCAGCAGCTGATCCGTCCGATGATCCGCGGGCAGAGAGGGAACATTGTTTTTGTCTCCTCTATTTGGGGACTGACCGGCGCTTCGACGGAAGTACTGTATTCGATGGTCAAGGGAGGACAGAATACATTGGTCAAGGCGCTGGCCAAGGAGCTGGCACCGAGCGGCATCCCCGTTAATGCGGTTGCTCCCGGAGCGGTGGACACGCCGATGATGAATGATTTTAATAAAGAGGACATCGACCTGATCAAAGAAGCAATTCCGATGGGAAGGCTCGGACGCCCCGAGGAAATTGCCGCATTGATCGCTTTTCTGATCGGCTCCGATGCTGCTTATATCAGCGGCCAGATTATCTCCGTGAACGGTGCGTGGTACTGCTGAATGGATGAGTTTTCCTGCATAAGCCGGATCTGTTGAGACACGCTATGAAAAGCAACACAAAAGTATCTCAGGGAGGCGAGTGGATGTCTGTTTTGGACAATTGGGATCATTGGAAAGATTTTCTGGGCGATCGGATTCAGCAGGCCAAGAGTCTGGGCGTTGATCAGGAGGCGTTGTCCGGTTTCGCTAAAAAAATCGGGGATTATCTGAATGAAAATGTAGATCCGAAGACTGAACAGGAACGTGTTCTGTCTGACTTATGGAATGTGGCGGACGAACATGAACGACTCGTTCTGGCGAGTCTGATGATTAAATTGGTCACTTCGGATACTGATGCCGCAGAGCGATCTGTTTAAACAGATGCCTGCAAAAAAGAGATGCCTGACGGTGTCTCTTTTTTTGAAAAACGGTGTCGTTAAACAGGAAAAATTATGATAGAATTATGACTGATGGTTCATGAAGAAAAACCTGTCTCCGTTTTCCAATGGACGGATTGAATAGAAAAACTCATCCATTTTTCCTATAGGGCACAAGGAAATACCTCTTGAAAACCTGTATATTTTAAGATAAATTGAACTGGATTGTTTTTTATGGGGAGGATCTCCATGGCAGACGGTAAGGAATGGTATCTGGAATACGAAATACATAGAAACAGGCCTGGTCTGCTGGGAGATGTGTCATCGCTGCTTGGCATGCTTGGAGTCAATATATTAACAATAAACGGTGTAGATCATGAGCGAAGAGGGCTGCTCGTCGCTGCCCGCGATGATAAGCAAATCGAACGTTTTCTTTCCATTGCTGAAACGATGGAGACCATTCATCTGACAAAAGTGCGCCCGCCGACTTTAAGCGACCGTCTGGCGGTCCGCCACGGGCGTTATATTGAGAGGGACACGGGGGATCGCAAGACGTTTCGGTTTACAAGGGATGAAATCGGTCTGCTTGTTGATTTTATGGCCGAATTGTTTAAGATGTCCGGGCATCCTCTGCTTGGTATAAGGGGGCTTCCCCGGGTCGGCAAATCCGAATCAGTTATTGCCGCAAGTGTTTCCGCAAATAAACGATGGATATTTGTTTCTTCGACATTGCTCAAGCAGACCGTCCGTACCCGGTTGTCTGACGATGAGCGTTCAACGGATCACATTTACGTGATTGACGGTGTTGTTTCCAAAAGAAGAGGCTCGGAGAGTCACTGGGATTTGATACGACAGCTTATGCGGGCCCCTGTGACTAAAGTCATCGAACATCCTGATGATTTTGTAAGGGAAACAGAGTATACATTGGAAGATTTTGACTACCTTCTGGAATTGCGCAATCATCAGGACGAGCAGATCAGGAGCAGCGACGATTCCATTCATTCGGATTTTCCCCGGTCTGATTTTAATTAACAATGACAATGGCAGGTGTTATTAGTGAGTGAACTAGGTCAAACATTGAAGGAGGCCCGTGAAGCGAAGGGACTCTCTCTGGACGATCTGCAGGAGGAAACAAAGATCCAGAAACGCTATCTTCAGGCAATAGAAGACGGCGATTTCAAGCAGTTGCCCGGAGATTTTTACACAAGGGCATTTATCAAAAGCTACGCGGAAGCCGTAGGAGTGGATTTCGGCGAGTTGTCCGAGCAAAATGCCAGTGAACTTCCCCAAGTGCATCGGGAGCCTGCCGAAATCCGCACGCTTCCGCCCGACGGAAGTGAAGAGATGCCTGCTTCAAGAACCGTCCGGCATCAGGCGGCGCGTTCCGGCACAAAAGGCTGGTCTTCTTTTCTGAGTAAGGCAATTATTGCTGTTTTTGTTCTGATTGCGATTATGATTGTTTATATTCTGGCCACTAATTTGATGGGCGGGCATTCGAGCCAGGCTCCCAAGGGCAGCCAGGGAGGTGCTTCTTCTGTTTCCTTCAAGGGGAGCAGTTCCTCAACGGCAAAATCCGGAAATTCAGGTGCTCAATCGAATTCTTCGGCGCAGAAAAACAATTCGGCTTCTTCATCGGTACAGCAGAGCCTGAAAATGGACGGGTCACAGGGGTCGACGACGACCTACACGCTTTCCGGAACGACTAAATTTGCCGTATCTCTTTCCGCAGCGAAGGGGAAAAGCTCATGGATCAGCGCCACGGATGTCAAAAGCGGCCATCAGCTTGTTCAGGGAATCGCGTCGGGATCCAAGGCTTTTAACTTTGATGCATCCAATGTCCAGTCTCTGCGCATCGATGTCGGCAACGCACCGAATACCGTGCTGAAGATCAACGGCAAGAATTTCACATTTCCCAGCCAGACAATCGTTCAGACGATTATTATTAATTTTAATAAATAAGCAGACCCTTGAGTTGGAGTCAGCCGGATCCGGCGGCTCCTTTTTTCATGCGGCCGGCAAAGTGTGAAAGTTATGTGTCTGTAAAAAGAGAATGGATATTTTTTTCTCTTAAAAAGGAGGATTCTGTCATGAATATCGCCAATAAATTAACTGTATCCCGCATGATTATGATCCCCGTTTTTCTTGTTTTTTTGCTTGCCCCGATCGATCTTGGCACTGCAGGTTCAGGGGGCTTTGCGCTTCCGGTTTCCCAAATGCTTGCCGGCTTCATCTTCATTATTGCTTCCATAACTGACCTGCTTGACGGCCGGATTGCGAGAAAACGCCGCCTTGTGACAAACTTTGGAAAATTTTCCGATCCTCTGGCCGATAAGCTGCTGGTGATGAGTGCCTTTGTGTCGTTTGCCGGTATGGAAAGGATAGCCTCATGGATTGTCATCGTCATTCTTGCCCGCGAGTTCGCAGTTACCGGCCTGCGTCTGGTGGCTGCGGGCGAAGGCGATGTGATTGCCGCAGGACAGATGGGAAAATGGAAGACACTCTTTCAGATGCTGACCGTCATCTCCTTTTTATTCAACAACATTCCTTTCGGCCTGAGCGGATTCCCTTTAGATCAGTTCCTTCTTTGGATCGCCCTGCTGCTGACGATCCTGTCCGGCATCGATTATTTCTATAAGAACCGTGAAGTCTTGCTTCGTTCGAAGTGAATCTTGGCGGTTGCACTTCGTGCCGGACTGCCAGATAATAAAATAAGAAAAGGCAAGTCTGGAAAATAGGAAGGGAGAATTCTGATTTTATGAATGCGGAAATTATTGCAGTAGGTTCAGAATTGCTGCTTGGACAGATCGCCAATACAAACGCCCGGTTTATTTCCGAGCGGCTGGCTTTGCTGGGCATTGATGTTTACTTTCATACCGTGTGCGGCGATAACAGAGGGCGTCTTCTCGATGTGATAAAAAACGCTGAATCGCGTGCAGATCTGCTGATCTTTACCGGAGGCCTCGGGCCGACGAAAGACGATCTTACAAAAGAAACGGTTGCGCAGGCGCTTGGCAGATCCCTTGTGACGGATCAGGAAGCAATGGACAGCATGCTCGACTATTTTCGAGTGACCGGACGGGAGATGACGGAGAATAACCGGAAGCAGGCTCTTGTCATTGAAGGCAGCCATGTACTTCCGAATCGTCAGGGGATGGCACCCGGGATGATTGTCGAGCAGGACGGCCGTCTGTATCTGCTGATGCCCGGAGTCCCTTCCGAAATGAAACCGATGTTTCTCGACTTTGCCGGCGACTATCTGGCGCATCGCCATCCGCAGCACATTCAATCGCGTGTTCTCCGTTTCTTCGGGATCGGAGAGTCTCAGCTGGAAACCAAAATTATCGATCTGATCGATGCCCAGTCCAATCCGACGATTGCGCCGCTGGCCAAGGAAAGCGAAGTGACGCTCAGACTGACGGCAAAACATGAAAGCCTGGATGAAGCTGTTAAAATGCTTGACCGGATTGAACGGCGGATCAATGAGAGGGTAGGCCGATATCTCTACGGATACGGAGAAGAAACACTGGCGGAGGTCGTATTCAAGCTTCTGACCAATCAGCAGAAGACGATTGCCTTTGCGGAAAGCTTGACCGGCGGTATGGCCGCAGAATGGCTGACCGGGTTTTCCGGCGCTTCCTCTGTACTGAACGGCGCTGTCGTCTGCTACACGAACCCGGTAAAAGAACAGGTGCTGAAGGTGCCCTTGGCTGTATTGAACGGGGAAGGCGCCGTGAGCGGAAGGTGTGCCGAAATAATGGCTGCCTCCGTCAGGAATTTATGCGGTTCGGATCTCGGCGTCGGCTTTACCGGTGTCGCCGGACCTGATAAAAGCGAAGGCAAAGAAGTCGGCACGGTCTACATCGGTTTCGCGGATGCGGAAGGTGCGAAAAGCTATTTGTTCCATTTCAACGGGTCGCGCCGGAAAATCAGGACGCAGTCCGTCAAAACCGGGTATGATCTGATCAGGCGCCATCTCTGCCATCTGCCGATCCTTGAGAAATAAAATCTGTCCGGAAAGGCCAGACAGACAAATACGAACAAATATTCCCAGAACGCTTGTGCTGATTCTGGAAAAAGGTTATGATGATAGAAGGATGTCTTAAGGAGATGAATCGAAACAATGGCTGAAAAGAATGAAAGAAAAGCGGCACTTGACAATGCCCTGCGTCAGATTGAAAAACAATTTGGCAAAGGTTCGATTATGAGGCTGGGGGAACAGCCGGAACAACGTGTTTCCACCGTATCGAGCGGTTCGCTGGCCCTGGATATTGCGATGGGTGTCGGCGGCTACCCGCGCGGCCGCATTATTGAAATTTACGGGCCTGAATCTTCAGGGAAAACGACCGTGGCGCTCCATGCGATCGCCGAAGCGCAGAAAGGCGGCGGCCAGGCGGCCTTTATCGATGCCGAACATGCACTGGATCCCGTATACGCGGAACATCTCGGCGTGAACATCGACGAATTGCTGCTGTCGCAGCCGGACACCGGCGAACAGGCGCTTGAAATTGCCGAAGCCCTGGTCCGGAGCGGCGCGATTGATATCATTGTCGTCGATTCCGTGGCCGCTCTTGTTCCCAAGGCGGAAATTGAAGGAGAAATGGGCGACGCGCATGTCGGGCTGCAGGCGCGGCTGATGTCGCAGGCCTTGCGGAAATTGTCCGGCGTCATCAGCAAATCAAAGACAACAGCCATTTTCATCAATCAGATCCGTGAGAAGATCGGCGTGATGTTCGGCAATCCGGAGACCACCCCGGGCGGACGGGCCCTGAAATTCTATGCGTCGGTCCGTCTTGAAGTGCGCCGTGCCGAAGCACTTAAGGTCGGCAATGACATTGTCGGCAACCGCACAAGAATTAAAGTAGCCAAGAATAAGGTTGCTCCCCCGTTCAAACAGGCAGAGGTCGATATTATGTACGGCCATGGGATTTCTCAGGAAGGAGAAATTCTGGATATTGGAGCAGAGCTTGATATCGTCGAGAAAAGCGGCGCGTGGTATTCATATAATAAAGAACGGCTCGGTCAGGGCCGTGAAAATGCCAAATTGTTTTTAAAAGAAAATGAGCCGATAAAGGACGAGATCAGGAAACAAATCCGTGCTCATTATCACCTGGACGACGGACCGGCCGATGAGACGGCTTCGGAAGATGCGGAACAGCCCGCGGGCAAAGAATCGAATTAAGCTTTACGGAAATTGCTCAGCGGGCGGGCGCCTTTGGAAATTGATGAAGTGAATAGATGAATATGATTAGATAAAGGGATTGTGCTGGAAAAAGGACGTAAGGGTTCCGTGAACAGTACAGTTCTTTTAGACTAAATTCGCAGAATATTCGTAAAAAAATGCTCGGCATTTGTAACTTGCTTTCATTATTATGCGTCAATTATGCCGCAAGGTTGACAACCCAAAATCTCAACTATAAAATTAAACTGTAACTTCCATGTAATTGATTTGTGAATATGTAAACTTTTCTAAAAGTATGTGCTTAAAAAGCGGCGATTGAGGATATCAGGGAGAGCGGATCGTTTCACGGCAAGCGGAGACGCCTTTTCTTCACATGAGAAGAAACAAAACCGCGATGCAATTTCCGGTTTCTTATATTGTTTCTTTATTAAGCTCATCCGAAAGTAAAAGTGAATGATTTTACTTCTTGACGATATGGGAAGGCAAGGAGGTGAAAAGATGACTAGTCTTATTGTTACAATCATCTCCATTGCGCTTATCTCTGTAGTTTGTCTGTTTGTTGGGTATACGATCCGAAAAAAAATTGCCGAGGCTAAGATTACTTCTGCGGAGACTGCTGCGCATCAAATCATTGACGATGCCCATCGTGATGCGGAAGCGTTGAAGAAAGAAACCCTTCTTGAAGCAAAGGATGAAATTCATACTTTCAGGTCACAAGCTGAAAATGAAGCCCGGGAACGCAGAAATGAACTTCAAAAGCAAGAAAATCGCCTGGCACAGAAAGAGGATCTGCTGGATCGGAAAAGCGAATCTCTTGATAATAAGGAAAGTTCATTGGGAAAAAAGGAGGAAGCACTTAGCAAGAAACATCGACAAATTGAAGAGATGGAGAGCAAAGTGGAGGAATTGCTGCAAAAACAGCAGTCGGAGCTGGAGCGCATTTCCGGACTGACGAACGAAGAAGCCAAAGAGCTGATTCTGAATCAGGTAAAACAGGAAACAGCTCATGAGGCTGCTCAAGTTGCCAAGGATATTGAGACCCGGGCAAAAGAAGATGCCGAAAAGAAAGCGAAAAGCATTCTTTCGCTGGCGATTCAGCGCTGTGCGGCGGACCACGTTGCCGAGACAACCGTATCGGTTGTTAATCTGCCCAATGATGAGATGAAAGGGCGGATCATCGGAAGGGAAGGACGGAACATCCGCACACTGGAGACGCTGACGGGAATTGATCTGATCATCGACGATACTCCGGAGGCTGTGATCCTGTCCGGTTTTGATCCGATCCGGCGCGAAGTCGCGAGGATTGCTTTGGAAAAGCTCGTTCAGGACGGACGGATTCATCCGGCGCGCATTGAAGAAATGGTTGAAAAGGCGCGCCATGAAGTAGATGAAAAAATCCGGGATTACGGCGAACAAACCACTTTTGAGGTCGGCATTCACAGCCTGCATCCGGATCTGATCAAGATTTTAGGCCGCCTGCATTTCAGAACGAGCTACGGCCAGAATGTTCTTAAGCACTCTGTGGAAGTTGCTTTTCTATGCGGCATGATGGCCGCGGAGCTCGGCGAGGATGAGATGCTGGCCAGACGTGCCGGATTGCTTCATGACATTGGAAAAGCAATCGATCATGAAGTAGAGGGAAGTCACGTCGAGATCGGTGTCGAACTGGCGACAAAATATAAAGAACATCCTGTTGTAATTAACAGTATTGCTTCTCATCATGGAGATACAGAAGCTACATCTGTCATATCCGTACTGGTTGCGGCGGCGGATGCACTGTCGGCGGCCAGGCCGGGTGCCCGGCGCGAAACGCTGGAGACGTATATTCACCGTCTTGAAAAACTGGAAGAAATATCCGAGTCTTTCGAAGGCGTCGAAAAGTCGTATGCGATCCAGGCGGGACGCGAAATTCGTATTATCGTCCAGCCGGATGTTATTGATGACGCAAAGTCTTATCAGCTGGCGCATGATATTACCCGGAAGATTGAGAATGAGCTTGATTATCCCGGAAATATCAAGGTTACCGTCATCCGTGAGACACGGGCAGTGGAGTATGCAAAATAAAAAAAGCGGCTGATTGCCGCTTTTTTTATTCGTTTTTTCTTTGCCGTCCATCAGGCTATTTTGAGAATCCTTAATCGAATCGTTGTTTGCCGGCAGCGTTTGTCGTCAATTTCTCGAATCGGTTCAGTTAAAAGAAAAGAGTGTGTGTCATATGAGAATTTTATTTATAGGGGACGTTTACGGAAAGACCGGGCGCGAGATGGTCGAACAATATTTGCCGAAACTGAAAGACTCTTATCATCCGGATGCAATAATTATCAATGCCGAAAATGCCGCTCACGGAAAAGGCATTACGAAAAAAATATACAATCGGCTGACAGAACTTGGAGCGGACATGCTCACAATGGGCAACCATACGTGGGATAACCGTGAAATTTTCGAATTTATTGACGATGCAAAACGAATGGTCCGTCCGGCGAACTTTCCCGAAGGAACGCCCGGCACCGGACTGCGCATCATTCCGATCAATAAAGTCCGCATGGCGGTAATTAACATTCAGGGCCGCGTTTTTCTGCCGGCAATCGACGATCCGTTCCGTACGGCCGATCGGCTGGTTGCGGATGCACGAGAAAAGACGCCGATTATTTTTGTAGATATTCATGCAGAGACGACCAGCGAAAAACTGGCTCTGGGCCGCTATCTCGACGGCCGCGTCTCGGCGGTCATCGGGACGCACACACATGTGCAGACGGCGGATGAACGGATTTTTCCGGGAGGGACGGCTTACTTGTCCGATGCAGGAATGACGGGACCGTACAACGGCATCATCGGAGTAGAGCGGACGGCGGTCGTAAGAAGATTTCTGACCTCAATGCCGGTCCGCTTCGAGAGCGAAGAAGGGCCGGGTCAGCTGAGCGCAGTCATCGTCGACATCGATGAGCAGAACGGGAAGGCGACGCACATAGAACGGCTGCTGATTAATGATGATCATCCTTTTTTTGAGTGAGCCGCGTCCGGCCGGTTAAAAGGCAGGAATAGTCATCCTTAAGGGGAATATAGTAAATTATGGGCAATCCTCATAAGGAGATGACAAACGGAAATGGATGTATTAAAAGTTTCAGCAAAATCTATACCTAACTCTGTTGCCGGTGCCCTTGCCCACGCGATGAGGGAACAAAAAACGGCAGAAATTCAGGCAATCGGAGCGGGTGCACTCAACCAGGCCGTCAAGGCTGTTGCGATTGCCAGAGGTTTTGTCGCTCCGAGCGGACTCGATCTGATCTGCATTCCTGCTTTTACGGATATTGTGATCGACGGCGAAGAACGGACGGCGATCAAACTGATCGTCGAGCCCAGGTGATTTTTTACCTTATTACGGGGATTTTTTATATGCAAGCGAACGAGAATAACGAAAAAGTGACGAACTCACAGTATTTCATCAAAAAGGCTGTTTCAAAAGCCTCTTATTAAGACTCAGGAACCGGAGAGAAGTTTGTAAAAACACCTCTCCGGTTCTTCTTTTCTATCCTTAGTCGGGCGGATAATGGGAGGATGGCGGAAATCCGCTAAAAGAACACAGCAAACGAGACCTGACGAGGTGAATTTTTATACGAGAATGAAAACCTCCTTATCGGGTGGAAATCCTTTAACGCTCCTATCGGCTGAGCGTTTTTCTCTTTCCCATTAGGGTCTTGCATCCGGTCGCACTTTGACAGGCTGTTTCCGCTCGGGTCCAATTTCTTCGATTAATAAAAAATCAGCCTTTTCTGCAAAAATAGTAAAAAACAGGAAATTATGATATCATATTAATATGATTATAAAAGAATAAGGATATAAGGGAGGGGTTTATTTTGAAAGAAACAAAAGCCTGGAAAATGAATGGTTTCGTCGGCCTGCTGGTCATACTGGTTTTGCTTGGTGCGGGGATTGCCGCAGAGATATCGGCTATTTTGTGGGCCGCCGTATTATTGTGGCTCGCTGCTCTTGTGCTGATGACCGGCATGACCGTCATCCCACCGAATAAAACGAAAGTCGTCACTTTTTTCGGACGTTATGCAGGCAGTGTTCAGGACAATGGAATCTTCCTGACGGTTCCCTTATCCGTCAGAAGGACTGTTTCACTCCGTGTCCGCAACTTCAACAGCCAGAAGCTGAAAGTCAACGACGTGGAAGGCAATCCGATCGAAATCGCTGCCGTGGTCGTATTTAAAGTGGTGGACTCGGCAAAGGCGCTGTTTGATGTCGATAATTACACTCAATTCGTTGAGATTCAAAGCGAGACGGCCGTTCGTCATATTGCCTCCAAGTATCCGTATGATAATTTTGAAGAGCAGGGGCTGTCGCTGAGAAGCAATGCGGCGGAGATCTCCGATGTACTGAAGGAAGAGCTTCAGAACCGGCTTACCCTTGCCGGAGTCGCTGTTGTCGAAACGAGGCTGACACATCTTGCCTACTCGACGGAAGTAGCGCAGGCGATGCTTCAGCGCCAGCAGGCGGCAGCGATCATTTCTGCCAGGCAGAAAATTGTTGAGGGGGCCGTAGGCATGGCTCAGATGGCCATCCAGCGTCTTGAAAAGGATCATGTGATCGAACTGGACGAGGAACGAAAAGTGAACATGATTAATAATCTGATGGTCGCCATTGTTTCGGAAAAGGGGACGCAGCCGGTGATCAATACGGGAAGTCTTTACTGAGGAACGGAGTTTTTGCATGGCACAGAAAAAAAGTTTTTTGTTGAGAATGGATCGCGACCTTTACGAGATTCTGCAGAGATGGGCGGCCGACGAATTTCGAAGTGTAAACGGCCAGATCGAATTTTTGCTGCGCGAAGCCGTGAAACGCTCGGGAAAAACGGATAAAAAGGAAAAGTAAATACGGTTCTGCGTTTTCGGCAGCCCTTCTGCCGGCAGCCTCTTTTTTCTCAGTAGCAAGCGGCTGTCTTGTAAAATCACCGTGCCGATTGGCGATGCTTTAATTGATTTACCGGAAGAAAACGTTTTCAATCCGGGCGGGATATTGTAAAATTGAGTCGGAAGGGATAGCGCCACAGGGGGTGATGCTGATGCTTGTAGAAGATCTGATGATTAAAGACGTGATTTCCGTGCATGAGAATGATTCGATTGAAGCGCTGATCAGGACATTGATTGTACACAAGATTGGCAGCGTACCCGTTTTGAATGATCAGGACAAACTGGCCGGCTTTGTGACTGACGGGGATATACTTCGCGCTGTTTCCCCGATGCAGCAGACGATTTATGATTTTTATGTGATGATCGTCGCTGTTGAAGCTGAAACCCCGCGTGATAAAGTCAGGGATCTCCTAAATGAGAAGGTAAAAGACATTATGAAAAAAAGGAACATCCAGACCGTTTATGTGAATAAGGATGTGGACGCCGTGTTGAAAATCCTTTCCCATCACCATTTTAAAAAATTGCCGGTTATTGACGGTGAGCGGCATGTTGTGGGAATAATCAGCCGGAGCAACCTCATACGTTATATCGGAGAGCTGGCAATCAGTAAAAAGTAACGCGTGCCATCAGGCTGCAGGATCCGGCGGGCACTCCGGCCTTTGCAGCGGGCGGATATGCTGCGGACAGACAAAACAGGACAGATCTCCTGAAGCCGAATCGCTCGATTGGTTTTGGGAGATTTTTGATTGAATGAGTTTTCTAACATTTTAAATGAAACAAGCCGGCGTTTTTTTATCAGTGCGGATGTGCAGTCGAACGAGACTCATTTTAGGAAGATGAAAGGGCATGCTCGATTTTGGGGCTGAAGAAATCCGGGTGCGCATGCTTGAAAAAGGAAGACGCGGAACGGAGTTTTAAGAAACATCTTCCTTTACAGATTATTCATGAAAGCGATATCATAAAATGGTATGGATAAACTTTTTAAATAATCGGAAACAAATGATGACAGGGGCGAGTATATGTCGATTCCAAGAAACGCTTATCAGCAAATCAAAATGATCATACGCGATCAGAGCCGGGTGCTGACAAGCGAAGAAGATCTGGTCAGTTATGGTTATGATGCGTCATTCGGATTTTATCTGCCGGATCTGGTGGTTCAGGTCACCTCTGTCGAAGAAACGGCCGGGATTTTAAAATTGGCCAACCGATTTAAAATTCCCGTAACGCCGAGAGGACAGGCGTCGAGCCTGAGCGGCGGGCCGCTTCCCGTAAAGGGGGGCATTGTTCTCGACGTCTCGCAGTGGAATCGGAAGCTGATCGTGGACAGTGAGGATCTGGTCGCCGTTGTCTCGCCGGGGGTTGTCACGGCGCGGATCGATAAAGAGGCGGCAAAATACGGTCTGATGTATCCTCCTGATCCGGGAAGCTCGCAGATGTCGACGATTGCCGGCAATCTGGCCGAAAATTCCGGCGGACCGAGATGCCTGAAATACGGGGTGACGAAGGATTATGTAATCGGGCTCGAAGTCGTGACGCCGCAGGGCGAAGTCATGCGGACCGGAGGACGTACCGTAAAAAACGTCAGCGGTTATGATCTGACAAAACTGATTGTCGGGTCGGAGGGAACGCTGGGTGTGATTACGGAAGCGACCTTGCGTCTCGTTCCGAGGCCGCCGTCGTCGCGGACGCTGATGATCATTTTCAATCATTTTATCGATTCAGGGAGAATGGTAACCCAAATACTGACATCCGGCATTTTACCGGCCAAAATTGAAATGATGGATCAGGCGTCGATCCGGGCAGTTGAAGCCTATAAACCTCTCGGGCTGCCGACCGATGCCGAAGCTATTCTGCTTGTCGCCCTCGACGGTCATCCCGCCGCTGTGAAAGATGAGTCGGAAAAAATAGCTGAAATAGCGAAAGGTGTCGGCGCTAGAGAAATAAAAGCCGCCGAAACGGATCGGGAGGCCGGCGAGTTATGGCAGGCACGCAGGCTTGTTTCGCCGGCGATTGTTCGCACAAAACCGACCAAAATTTCGGAAGATGCAACGGTTCCAAGAAGTAAGATTCCTGAGTTCTGTGCCCGTCTTCAGGAAATCAAAATGAAATACCGGATTGACCTGGTCGTGTTCGGCCATGCGGGCGACGGCAATCTTCATCCGAATATTATCTGCGACAAAAGGGATAAAGAAGAGATGAAGAGAGTCGAAAAGGCGATTGAGGCAATCTTTCACACGGCGCTCAACTTGGGCGGAACCTTATCGGGAGAACACGGCATAGGCACAATGAAAAGCGCATACATGCCCTGGGAGTTCTCGCCGGAGGCACTTGATATGATGAAACGGATCAAGACAGCGTGGGATCCTAATAATATTCTGAATCCGTCGAAAATTTTCCCGGTTCCGGGGCAGAGGCTGGTGCTGTCGGAATGAGCGGCGATCCGAGAGAAAAACTGGCCTACGATGAAACGTTTGACTGCATTCAATGCGGCAGCTGTCTTCCGGCGTGCCCGACCTATAAAACAATGGGCAAAGAGACGCAGTCGCCGCGCGGGCGGATCAATCTCGTAAAAATGGCGGCGGAAGGGAAAATTGCGCTCGATAAACTAAGAGAACCGATTAGTCTCTGCCTGGGCTGCCGCGCCTGCGAACGTGTCTGTCCGACAAACGTCAAGTACGGCAAAATTCTTGAATCCGCCAAAGAGGCGCTCTATGAACGGGAAACAGAGACTGGTTCACCGGTCAAGCGATTTGAGGAGGACCTGTTCTACAAACAGATTTTTCCAAATAGGCATATGCTGCATACCGCAAGCAATATCCTGTGGTTTTATCAGAAATCGGGATTAAAAACGGTGGCTCATTTAACCGGCATGAACAAGCTGCTTCCTCATAATCTGGAAACTTTTGAACAGGCAACGCCGAGAATTTCCAGCCCGGGCCACCGGCATCAGCGGCCGAAAAAATTATCTCCGGAGGGCAGGCCGTTATTCAAAGTCGGCTTTTTCACCGGCTGTGTCATGGATGCCGTGTTTGACAGAATTAACGACCTGAGCATGAAACTGCTTGCGGCTTCCGGCTGCGAGGTGGTCGCGGTGGAGGGTCAGACGTGCTGCGGAGCGCTTCACGATCACGGCGGCCGGACGGATCTGACCAGAGAACTGGCTAAACAGAATATTGAAGTATTCGAACAGGGGTCGTTTGATTATATTGTTAATAATGCCGGAGGATGCGGCGCAATGCTTGGCGAGTATGCTCATCTGTTTGCGGATGATGAAACATGGCGGCAGCGTGCCGAACGTTTCGCAGAAAAATCGGTGGATATCAGTGTGCTTTTAGCACGGCTGACGCTGCCGATTAAGCGGGATATTCACCGCCGGATCACTTTTCAGCCGTCCTGTCATATGACCAATGTCCAGAAAGTCATTGACGAGCCGCTGCAGCTGATCCGCCGTGTGAAGGGCATTGATTTTCATCCATTGGACGATCCGGACTTTTGCTGCGGGTCCGCCGGCGTCTACAACATCGTCAATTATGAAGAGTCGATGAAAATTCTTGATGTGAAAATGGCGGATGTGAAGGATAAGAATCCAGACCTCATCGTCACCACCAATCCCGGCTGTCTGCTGCAGATGAAAGCCGGGATCGAGCGCGAAAACTTAAGCGATCACATCAGAGCCGTGCATCTCGTTGAACTGCTTGCGGCAGCGTGCGACCTGAATTAATCAATTTTTAAAGCAGAACCGCCGGCAGGCCCTGCCGGCGGTTCTGCTTTCTTCCCTGCATTCGATTGAAAAAGGAATGATTGCGTGCGGCCCGTTTCAGGTGAACGAACTGCCTGCGCATTTTACCTCTGCCGGCCGAAAAAGCGCACGTGATGACCGATAAACGAGAGTTAGTTTAAATAGTGGACACGTCAAAATGGGATTCCGCATGATTAAACTATCCTAGAAAGGGCGTGTTCGAACATGGCCTTCTCGCAACGAAAGTCAGACCCAGCGCCGCGTGGTAGGTTTTAGAGGACCAGCCTCTTTCTTTTTAAGTGTCCACTTTATTGACAGAACTCCATAACAACCGATAGATCAATTGACGATCGATATATATCCAATAAAACTGATCAAACGTTATGTATGGAAACAGCCAGGGAAAAGGTTGCTAAGATTAAATAGGACGAGGGGAATTGTTTTAAAACACAGCTGACATTGGGAAAGGAGCTTTCGATCGCTATGCGTAAATGGCAATCTGTCGCTGTTCTGCTAGTCTCTATGCTTTTATTTAATGTGACTCTTTTGTTAGAAGCTACTCATCCGATAAATTCTTATGCCAATTCTTACCGCAACAACAGCATTTGGATTTCTGTAGGTATTATGGCTTTCTTTTATTTAATATTCCTGCTTCTGACTCCTTTCAAGAATAGGACGATTAGTATTGTTCTTGGTGTTTTTCATCTTTTGATGTTCACTATTTTTATAGCACCCTTCATAACGGCAATAAATAGTTATCCAGCTAATCCCTTCACTTTACTGGCACTTCCTGTTTCATTTATTGGTTTAATTGCATCGTTTTATTGGGGTTATAAACTTATAAGATTTGGAATAAAATGATTCCAATACTTTGAATTCTGAATTTGTTGTGTCAATAGGACACGCTGATGCAGAAGGTTTTTGCACAAGTGATATTTTATATTTTTTACTCTTACGGGAGTAAGGAAAGAAGGAGCGGCAGACTTGGAGCTTCCGATCGAGAAAGCCATTATTATTGAAAGAAAAATACGATACGACGGCACGATTGCCGAATATTATTGCCGACGGGTGAAAATCGGAAAAGAGGATGCGGTTCTTTGCTATAGACTGGAAAATTCTGTTTCGCTGCATGGCAGCGAGACAGAGTTGACGATTCCCGAAGGCAGCCGCACCGTTTCTTATTATTGGACAGACAGACCCTATAACGTTTATATCTGGACAGATCAGAACGGGCGCTATATCGGTTCTTACCTTAACATTGTCGGGAATACACGGATTTCAGACCGTGTTGTTTCCTATGAAGATCTGATTCTGGATGTTTTGGTACTTCCCGACGGGAGTTACAGTGTTTTGGACGAAGATGAGCTACCGGAACCGCTGGAACAATTTAAACAGGGATATGTGAGCCGTATCCTCCGTTCCCTGCTCCGGTCGCTTGATTCTCTGCTTCCGCCATTGATCGAGCAGGCGAAAAATCTTAAATAAAAAAGGCCCGCGGACGGTGAACGGATCCCCCCGAGAACTAAAAAAGCCATAAACACGGTCATCATAGCCCCGTACTTACAGCTTTTTCCTTGATCATCTCTTTGAAGCTCCGATCGGAAAGACAGGATTTGAACCTGCGACCACATGGCCCCCAGCCATGTGCTCTACCAAGCTGAGCTACTTTCCGACGATTGATAAAATCCGGGTCATCCGGAATTCATCCAAACATAAACAGTCAGTGTATATATTATAATGCGCCTGCACCGCACGGTCAAGGTATTTTTTCAAGCCGGGCCAACTACGGGTTCTTTCTATATAATTCATGTTTTTGTATTCTAAACATATCCATCTAATGTATTAAGACAGAGAATGAGGGCGGACGATGAACGAAAGAATTTTAATTTCTGATCCGGCAGTTCCCGATGCATGGCTTTGAACGCTGCGCCTGCAGTCTGTTCGGCTGACAGGGAGAGCTGTTATCTGGATAACCCGCGTTGAGAAACTTTTTGGGGGCGTGGGACTCCACCAGTTGTTTTCACACACTGACCGTGCGAAACGGTTGTATAATTGATGTAACCTCTTTGTTGCCGGTTTCAAGTCCTGGGAAATAGACTCATTTCCAGCTGAATGAGTAAATGAAAGGATGTTGTTTCATGAGCAAAGATGATAACTTATCCAACGGACAGAAAGCCACGGACAAAGTGCAGCTTGCAGGCGGGAGATCCCCGCTTCCAAGAGCTCAAAGAGTAGGCCCGGTCAATCCTGAAGAAGAAATAACGGTCACTGTTCTTCTGCATCGGCCGCCCATTGAAGCACTGCTTGCGAAAACGGAAACTCCTTCATTGAAAAAAAAGAACTATCTCAGCCGTGAAAAGTTCGCGGCAACCTATGGCGCGAAGCAAGAGGATATAAAAAAAGTGGAACAGTTTGCAAGGACCCGCAAATTGAGCGTTTCGGAAGTGAACGCGGCTGCCGGGACTGTGCAGCTGAAGGGGACGGCCGCTTCTCTTAATCAGGCTTTCGGTGTCGAACTTGAAAAATATAAGCATCCCGATTTTACTTATCGGGGACATCGCGGACCGGTTATGATTCCGTCTGAGCTGGACGGAGTTGTTGAGGCGGTTTTCGGCTTGGATAACCGGCCTCAGGTTAGAACGCATTTTCAGATTTTTCAGCAAGGCAAGTATTCGGTACGCAGCGAACAGAAGGGTACGTCCTATACCCCGCCGCAGGTGGCACAGCTCTACCGCTTTCCGTCGGATATCGATTGCAGTAAGCAATGTATCGGCATCATTGAGCTGGGCGGAGGCTATACGGACGCGGAACTGCAGCAATATTTTTCTTCTCTCGGCATCACGGAGCCGTCGGTCAAGAGTGTTTCAGTCAATGGCGGAAGCAATCAGCCGACCGGCGATCCGGGCGGAGCCGACGGGGAAGTTGTCCTTGATATTGAGGTCGCTGCCGCCGTTGCTCCAGGGGTAAACATCGTTGTCTATTTTGCTCCCAACACCGATGCGGGATTTCTGAATGCCATCAATACGGCGATACATGATACCGGAAACAAGCCCTCCGTTGTTTCGATCAGCTGGGGGGCCGCGGAAAGCGAGTGGACACAACAGGCGATGGCAGCCATGGATCGGGCTGCACAGGATGCCGCGGCTGTAGGCGTGACGATCTGCTGTGCCGCGGGAGATCGCGGCTCAGCAGACGGAGTCGGCGACGGCCTCGTTCATGTCGATTTTCCGGCATCCAGTCCGCACATGCTCGCCTGCGGCGGCACAAGGCTTGAAGGGAGCGGGGCCACCATAACCAACGAAACGGTTTGGGACGACGGTCCCGACAGCAGTACCGGCGGCGGGGTCAGTGACTCTTTCAAGCTTCCTGCCTGGCAGAATTCAGCCAATGTCCCGTCTTCCGCGAATCCCGGGGGGAAATCGGGCCGCGGCGTTCCCGACGTTGCCGGCAATGCCGATCCGGGAACGGGCTATCAGATATTAGTAGACGGGCAGCAGACGGTGATCGGCGGGACCAGTGCAGTGGCTCCGCTCTGGTCCGGGCTGATTGCCCTGATCAATCAGCAGCTCGGCCATGCGATCGGGTTCATCCAGCCCGTTCTTTATAATGCGTCCGCACGCTCTGCTTTGCGCGATATCACGCAGGGCAATAATGATTCCAGCCGAATAAAAGGAGCCTATGCCGCCGGGCCGGGCTGGGATGCCTGCACAGGGCTGGGAAGCCCGGTCGGAAGCCAGCTGTCCGGCGTATTTCAGAATCAGTAAAAAATGAATAAAACGCATCAAGCGGGGACGGCCGGTTCCCGCTTTTATTTTGGATGCTGAATGCGCGGACAGCGGTACTGATCTTCAGCGGGAAATAACGGTCGATGCCGGTGCTTTATCGATTGTCAGTGAAAATAACAGTTGACACTGTCGCTTTATCGGTTTATCAGCAGGGTAATAACGGTCGATGCCGATGCTTTAGGTCATCAACAGGTCATCGACACCGTCGCTTTATCGGTTTATCAGCAGGGCAATAACGGTCGATGCCGTTGCTTTATCGGTCGTCAGCAAAATATATCGGCCATTGTCAGCGATCTGCTCATCTTCCGCATCAGGGGCCAGGCTGTCTTCAATGGGCGGTTTCGGTGCAACGCCTGTTTTGTCGAGCTCAGCCATCATCTTGGTGCCGTCAGAACGCGGAAACGAAACTTTGTACTATAATGAATCAAACAGAAGCTTTCGCTTCAGTCACTGAATGCGGTAAGCTGGGGCAGTGCACAACTTTAAAGGAGGAGGATGATCACGCGCCTTCAAATTGCCGAAGTATCGGACGCAGCGTTTATTCATGAGATCATGATCCAGGCTTTTATTGAATATAAGCAGACTGCCGCGCCTTCAAGTGCCCTTGAAGAGTCCGTATCATCTGTTTCGGACGCTTTAAAAGACGGGGAGCAGGCGCTGATTGCTTTTGATGATCGGGATGAAGCAGCCGGAATGGTCCGTTTTCGCTTAAAAGAGACTGCCGTTTATTTTTTCCGGCTGTCGGTTGTACCGGAAAAAAGGGGCTGCGGCATTGCCAAACGGCTTCTAAAAGCACTTGAGGACTATGCCGGGCAGAATAATAAATATGAATTGATATGCCGGGTCCGCGAAAAAGCAGCTAAAAATCTGAACTTATATCGTTCATTGGGCTATAGCATTTTTGACAGGGAGGTTGTATATAAACCAAACGGTGTCCAGATAGCGGTCGTTTTTATGAGAAAACGGCTTGAAAGACAGGTTTAAGGATGTTCCTTCGGTCCGTCTTTTTAAGGCAGGACTGAGAGAGAGCCTGCTCATACTGAACAGCCGGTCAGCGCGCGGCTCAATTGTAAGCTCTGCAGATAAGAAGCCTCCTTTAAGACGGATACAAATTCATACGGGATGGCCCGATAGGGAAAAATTAAGATCCGTTCGTTTTTCGATAAACGCGCACAGCAGGGCAGAGGTTATCCAACCGTTTATGAACTCTCCGATCCATCGGCTATTGAAAGCCGTTTAAGTTTCTGAAAATCCAGTAGGAATAGATATAGGAAAAGGCAATTGTAAGGACAAGAACGGCGACCAGGATAACGGCCGGCCACCTGCCGGGCAGAAATCCTCCGGCTCCGAGACAGGCGCCGGATACAATAAACACTCTCGATCCCATCCGATGCGTTTTCCTCCAGACCGTTTCGTTGCTCAAAGTCCACGGCGTTCTGATTCCGATGAAAAAGTTCGGTTTCAGGGACTGCATGTAATTTCCGAGCAGGATAAACAGACAGCCGACCATAAGATACGTGATATAAGGGACCGTAAGGCGGGGATTGAGGCTGCTGAAAAGCGTCAGACAACTAATGATAAAGAAAAAAAAGAACGAAATATTACGTATGCGCTCGTAGCTTTTTAAAAAGTACTGATAATTTTTCCTTCTCGGGTCAATCATCGGTATGAGAAGAAACAGGGCGTAACCGACGATCATGATTCCTAAAGAGAGGATCACGGCTTGGAGCTTCGGTGCATAGCGATTGGCGTATCCGTTTATTCCCCAGTGAATCGGCACCCGAGCGGGAATTTTCGGATAAAAATAGATCCACAGGCCTAGAGCAATCAAGAACAAAAGAATAGGAAACAGATGTTTTTTCATGACCTTTTTTCTCCTCCGTCCACAAAATGCAGCAGCCAGCTAATGAATTCCTGAAAAACCGTTGTATTTAACGAATAAACAATAAATTGCCCCTTTTTTATGTCATTGACCAATCCCGCGTTTTTTAATAAGTTGAGATGCCGTGAAATACTGGGCTTTGACATCTCAAAACGGCTTGAGATCTCTCCGGCCGTCAAATCGCTCTTTTTCAGCAAATCAAGAATTTTTCTTCGCGTCGGATCGGCCAGTGCCTTAAACACGGCGCTGCTGTTCAACTGCGGCCACTTCTTTCTATAGAATTACACATTTAACTAATTAGCTAATTATCTAATTTGGATTATACCAGAAAAACGGCAGGTGACAAGATTGTGGGAACGGTATATGGAACATCTTTATGAGTCCGGCAGATTTTCGCGGGAAAATACGGGTTCAGGAGAGGGATATTCGCGGAAACCGAACCTTCTGCGGATCTGGCTGAGCAGTTTATTTTTTGAATCGGATTCTTTATTGTATCCAAAGATTGAATCCATGTTGCGGCGGACTGTCCGGATTCGGCATTATCAATCGGCGGCAGGCTGTGAAACGATTGGCTGCATAGAACGCAGGCGGTAAAAAAACTATGCTGAGAGTGGTGAATCCTGCCGAACAATAATCGGACTGCCTGACGTGCTTTCAAGCAGATCGCCGATCAGTGTCCCGGCAGGATACGGATTCGGTGTAGCTTGGCCTTTGACGCAGTCGGAGCCAACGTTGCTCTTATACCGTAATCCTTATAAATTTTTATAATAAAATAAGATCCAGGCATCTTCCGGGTCGAATGTGCCTGAATCTTTTTTTCCCAAAGCTGTTCAATCTACGGATATGGAAGAAACGGCGGGGGCGCTGTGTTTCTGAATATAGACCATCTGACCGCCGTAATGCCCTGTGAGAGCGAGCGTGATTGACCCTAAGATGCAGAAGGCCAGAACAAGCGGCATGAAAATACGGCTTTTAATAAAGTGAAGCAGTATTCTTGCGCCCAAAGCTGCAGCGAACAGGAGCATCGTCACAGCTGCGTATATTTTATGAATGCGAACGACGCTTAGATAGCCGTTTCCCCAGTGCGTGCTGGCAAATTGCTCGGCTCCGTCCCCGCTCAGGGAGGCGACGATACCTGACAGAAAACCGACGACAAGCAAATATAAGGCCGCTTTATCAAAGAAGTCTTTCTTCCAGATAACGGCAATGATCTGCGTCACGGTTGCCAGAAGCAGCAGGGCGATAGGAAAATGGACGAGCAAGGGGTGAAGCGGTGATCCGAACATATGAATCCTCTCCTTTGTAAACAGGACAAGCATACATAAAAAAACTGAAAAAGAACTGAATGAATCGATACGGGTATCCCTTTAGCTCATTTTCCAGCTGTGCCGTCAACTGATGTCGATTCCTCCTGAAACCATCTGTCTCTTGAAAGGCGAAGAGCGTTTCCATGATTAACAGACTTCTGCAGCAGTTGATAAACTTCTGTCGCGGTTGATAAACCGGGTGTAATAGCTGAAGACCGATTAAGCACCGTCGACGACCGATAAACTGCTCCGAACGGTCGATAAACCGGGTGTAACGACCGATAAACTGCCTGCCGCGGCCGATAATGGATAAAATCCGAGCCATACAGCCAGGCCACCGATCAGTATCGGTCCGAGAATTCTCGGACCGAAAAATTGCTAATCGACCTGAAACAGCGATCTATCGCTCCGAAATGGGTTCAATTCGCCCTGTTTTGGTCAAGTATCGCCCCGTCAAGAGTTTATCGCCCTGAAAAAAGAATGAATCGCCCTAAAGCAATAGACAATCGCCCTGAAATGGTTGCGATTCGCCCTGTTTTGGCCAAGTATCGCCCCGTCAAGAGCTTATCGCCCTGAAAAAAGAATGAATCGCCCTAAAGCAATAGACAATCGCCCTGAAATGGTTGCGATTCGCCCTGTTT